>CAYOZY010000009.1:0-29945 GCA_964408525.1 uncultured Sphingobium sp.
ACTTATCCCACCACACACTCAATCCGAGAAGACGGTCGTCGGCTGACGGTTACGCATTGCTGCTGCAGCCAAGATCCTTGAGAAGCGTCGAATAATATACGACCCGCCGCTCGTCCATCGGAGTGCCGAGCGCTTTGCAAAGCTGCATGGCGATCCAACCGGCCCTAAGGCTATGCCCTGCAGGCTGTCCCTCGGTAAGGTCGAGAGCATAGGAGAAGGCGCCCAGCAATTCAGGCAACGATGTTACCTGTACTTCAGCGGACGTTTCAAACTGGGTGTATGTTAAAATCTTGGCCATGCATGTTCTCGATGGCAAAAGCTTTACGCACTTATCACTCCCAAAACGTAAAATTCGAGGCATGTCAGGCATAAAATAAACCGTCCGCATTCCGCAACATTCCAGCCATTGCGGATCGCCTTCGGCGGCAACAGTTCTGGCCGTAAAATTCGCGGGTCCTACTCAGGGAAATGACGATCCCTAACGGGGATCGAACGAGGCGAATAATGGTGGTGCTATTGAGCGAGAGAGCGACAAGGTTCCGGACTTTCTCAGCCAAGTCCTGCGGATGGCCGGTTGCGGGCGATCTGCTTTGTCGAACCGCTCAACCGGGGTGCCTGCCTCGTTTTGCTTGGTTCTTCGCGTATCTCATTCCGCGACCGGCCACCCCGATCGCTGAAATCAATGGGTCCTGACCCTAGCGACGCATCGCGGGATTTGCGGATCTGGCCAGTCTGTTTGGGACAACACTGGCCGGCGGTACAATCGTGTCAATCGCATCGAGTACTTCGTCACTAAGCGTGAAACCGGGAGTGCCTATCAAGTCTTCGACATGCTCAACTTTGCCTGCCCCAAAGAGCGCGCAAGCCACGCTGCGATTGGCAAGCACGAAGCCGATCGCAAGCTCCTTCAAGTCAAGCCCAGCCTCCTGCGAGAGTTCCACCAACTGCTCGACGAGGTCCTGTTTGCGCTCGTTGGCCGGGTTCGACAAATCCCAATGCCAGGGCACCAGATCCTGACGCGCCGACTTATGCTTGGGCTGATTTTTGCGATGCTTGCCGGACAGCCAACCACCATCCAGCGGTGAATACGCCATGAAGGCGATGCCATGCTCCTCGCAGGCGGGCAGAATTTCCGCTTCCACCCCCCGGTGAAAGATGGAATACCCGCTCTGCTCGGTGTGGGGCGCATCAAGACCCTTCATCTCGGCGCGCAAAACCGCACTCTGAATGAGCGCTGCCGAGCAATTCGACATGCCATAATGGCGAATTTTCCCGGCCCCAATCAGATCATTAAACGCGCCGATCGTCTCCTCGATCGGCGTGAAGAAATCGGGTGTGTGGAGCTGAAATACATCAAGATAATCAGTCCCAAGCCTTCTCAGACTGCGTTCCGCGGCCTCCATCACCCATCGCCTGGATCCACCGCTCTCATTGGGATCGCCCGAAATCGGATAACCGAATTTGCTCATCAACACGACCTTGTCGCGTCGGCCCTTGAGCGCCTTGCCGATGATCGTTTCGGACTCGCCATAGGAGTAGAGATCCGAAGTATCGATCAGGTTGATCCCGCCGTCCAGAGCCGCATGCGTAATACGAATGCCATCATCTTCGGACACCTTGCCCATGTATCCGAACAAGCCTGCGCCCAGGCCTAGCGCGCTGACCCGAAGCCCCGTGCGGCCCAAAAACCGGCATTCCATAAAGACACTCCTTGCACGATGCCTCTGGCGAGTTGTGGACTCGCCGAAATCGGTCAGCGCCGATTTATTCAGGACACTTTTCGAACAGCGTTTTCGCCTTATACGGTAGCGTATGCTGATCGTCACGAGCGATCCGCGCAGTACGGAAGTGAATAGCCCCTAGTTTTCTAGACGCCTTCTGCTTTCAACGTCTGCTATCGTTCGAACTCGACGGGCGACAGCCGACCTCCTGCTCCTTGATCATCCCGATGATCTGTTCCTCAGTGAAACGGATCTTCCTCATTTGTCTTCTCCTTCGAGTGGGGCAGACTCTACTCAAATCGAGGGAGCCAGCGGGAAGCAGTTCACATCGGGCATCGGCGCTTGCAGCACCGCAAGCTCGCCGCTTAACATCAATCTCCAGACGAGGCCCGCTCTCCGCTAATCCGTGCCGCGAAATATGGCGAATGTTCTGACGACCGACAATCAATTCGGCGGCACTGCAAGATTGCCTCAATCTGCATCCGAAAATTGAGGATTTCTGCTCGAAGCCTGTGCGGTGTTGCAATCCGCAATTATCTCGATCGCACGCCGCCTTGCTGACAGGTCCCAGATGTCTGTCAGAATCATCAGCTCGTCGGCACCGGTTTCAGACACCAGCTTGGAGATCCCCGCCCGCACGGTATCCGGCGATCCGATGATCGATCCGGCCAGGATGCGCTCCGCCTGCACTTTTTCCGAAGCTGTCCAGTAGCCTTCAATGTCTGCGATCGGCGCTTTACTCAAATCCCGATTCCCTCGGAACATATCCACGATCGACATTTGCTGGGTAGTGGCAAGAAAACGCGCTTCAGCGTCACTTTCGGCAGCGATTATGTTGACACAGACGACGGAATAAGGCTCGGCGCATTGTGCAGACGGCTTGAAGCCGCCGCGATAGATATCCAGCGCGTCGTGCGTCCAGCCAGGGGAAAAATGCGCGGCGAAGGCGAACGGAAGGCCAAGATGAGCCGCGAGCTGCGCGCCGTACGTGCTGGAACCCAATATCCATAATGGAACCTTGGTCCCGGTCGCCGGTACGGCTTGTACTTGGCCCGGATCGTCAGAGAAATAGGCCTGCAATTCGAGCACATCCCGAGGAAACGTGTCCGCGCTGGCAGGCAACCGACGAAGCGCGCTCGCTGTAGCGTCGTCCGTTCCCGGCGCGCGTCCAAGCCCGAGGTCGATCCGTCCATTGTAAAGTTGCGATAGCGTGCCGTAATGCTCTGCGATCACTATCGGCGCGTGGTTGGGAAGCATTACCCCCCCCGCCCCGACCCTGATAGTGTGCGTGGCTCGCGCCAGATGTCCTATTACGACCGACGTAGCCGCGCTCGCAATTCCGGGCATATTGTGATGTTCCGCGATCCAATATCGCTCGAAGCCCAAGTGTTCAGCGACAACGACAAGGGACGAGCTATCGGCAAGCGCGTCTCGAGGCGTGAAACCTTCGCGGACACGCACAAGATCGAGAATCGAAAGCTTCGCCACGTTTATCTCCTGATACTATGTCCGCACGCGCACATACCCGCAACACGGCTGCTATCGCGTTGGTCCGGGCTCAACAGCATCCTGGACGGCGCGACCGCTCCCCGCTCAATTCAAGCCTTCAACAATATAGGCTCGGCTCTTGGTGGCTGCCTGTCGATACACGGACACATGCCGATAATCGCCGTGATACCAATCATGCGCTTCCTTGAAACTTGGGAATTTGCATATGATTACGGACTCTACGTCGTCCCCTTCGACAGTTTCGAAGCGGGCGCCAGCGGCTAGTACATCCATATTGCCATGATCAACGCCACCGCTCTTCTCAAGATAGATCTGCATTAACGCCGGATCCATCATTTTATCTCGAATGACAATAAGATATCCCGCCACGATGCCTCCATGCACAAAGTATAAAGTAGATATAATCACCGATATATGATCAGCCCCCACCTGGATGATGATTTGAGTATAGCCAATCAAAAATACTACAGAAATTTCTGCTCCCCAAATCGCCAGAACAAGCCGGTCCCATCGGCTAATTCTTAACAGAATCACCCTCGACCGGGAACCAATTTTCGCTGGCGAACTTGGCGCCCTCATCAAAGGGGGAGATCGCGCGAGGATCCCATGCGTGGCGCGAACCCAGTGTGAGACCTCCGTCTACAACCAGCACCTGACCCGTAATAAACGCCGCAGAATCACTGAACAGGAACAGTGCGGCCTTTACAATGTCGGCGGCTGTCCCACACCTCGGTAATGGCTGCATCTGCTTTGCAATGTCGAAGACCCTACTGTCAATCGCGCCATCCTCTCCCACAGGATAGCCACAAGCACGCGCGGTAGGCGGTGTGACTATTACGCCGGGGCTGACCGCGTTGACGCGAACATTGGCGGCGGCCGCCTCCACGGCCACCAAGCGGGTCAGATGCTCCAGCCCGGCCTTGGCAACGGCATAGGCAAAGGGTCCCCATCCGGTCGTCTGCGCAGCAATAGACACAGTCGATACTATTGAGCCGCCGCCGCGCCTCTTCATCATCGGAATGGCATACTTCATTCCCAGCATGCAGCTGCGCAGGTTGAGGTTCTGCACCGCGTCCCATTGATCAACCGTGATCTGGTCAAGCCGAGCCCAGCCCAACCCGCTTCCCGCGTTGTTGAACAACATGTCCAGCCCACCAAAGGCAGACTCTGCCGCCGCCAACGCGGCCACTATGTCGACGTCGCGCGTAACATCGCAATGCACATATTTGACGGAGTGGGGATAGCGGCTTTCCAGTTGTCGGCCTTTTTCATCCTGGATGTCCGCAACCACGACTTTCGCACCTTGGGCAACGAACTGTTCGAGCGCCTCTTGCCCCATCCCCTGACAACCACCGGTAATGACAGCGATCTTACCGGCGAAATCCTCTGCCATAATACCCCCCTCTCCTGCTACGCTCCCAAGGCAACAGCCGCCTTGACGGCTGGGTGATCAGCGAAAGTACCAGCCGCCATCGGCGTAAAGTGTCTGCCCGGTCACAAAACCGGAATCCTCGCTCGTCAGGAAAAGAATGGTTGGGACGACGTCTTCCGGCTCAGCGATGCGCTTAATGCACTGCCCATCCTTCATAACATTCAGGCGCTCCTCAATCTCGGGGTTGCGAGCAAGGTTTCCGGGTGTCCGCGTAAAGGCCGGACTGACGCCGTTGACGCAGATTCCGTATGGCGCAACGTCCGGCGCGATACCGCGGGTAAAGCCGACAAGAGCGAGCTTCGATGACTTGTAGGCAGACATGGTCGGATAGCTGTTTTCGACAGAGCTGGAGACGATGTTGACGATGCGTCCCCAGCTATTTCGCTTCATCAGCGGCACAAAAGCCTTGCACGTGAAGAACGGCCCATCCACGTTGATCGCCATGACGTTCCGCCAGAACGCATAGTCCATCTCTTCAAGGTGCTTACTTGGAAATATGGCGGCGTTGTTGACCAGGATGTCGCAGCGGCCAAACTCGCGATCCACCTCGGTCGCCCAGCGTGCCACGTCATCACCGTTGGACACATCGCCCTGCACGCCGAGCCAGCGCCTCCCCAGCGCCTTCACCTGCGCGCCCGTTTCCTCGACATCGCTCAAATCGGTACCCACGACGTCGGCGCCACGTTCCGCCAGCATTCTGCAGATCGCCTGTCCAATGCCGCGTGACGCGCCGGTTACAACCGCCACCCTGCCTTCGTGCGTGCGTGCCATATATTTTTCCACCTCGGTTTGCCTCGAACCACTCACTGACGCCCTCTTGCGGATGCCGCCACTGTTAACCCAAGAAGAGAGATTTGCTGGGTGGGATATAGAGCGGAAATATGCCCTTCCGGTAGTGGCGAAGCTACGCTTGTCGTTTTGCTAATGGCAGCGGCGTGAGGCGTCGAATAGGCCTGACTTTATGTCGGGCGCTAATTGAGGGCGTCGCGTTTTGGCGCTGCGCTGCTGAGGCGGACTTGTGTCGGAACAGATGTCAAAACGAATAGTGCTACTGAAGAAAAAGGACGGCATGTCTCTCGATGATTTTCGGCATGAGTATGAAAGTGGCCATGCCCAGCTTATTCTGAAGTCGAGCCAGGCCATAGAAGGGGTGCCGCAGCGCCTCGGATACCGGCGGTGCTACCTCGCGCCGGTGGAAACAGCCGGGACAGAGGCGGGCCCGATATTCGATGTGCAGTCTGAAGCCTGGTACGCAAGTCGCGATGAGCTGGAGCGCTCGATGCTTCCCTACCACACAGACCCCGTATTTCGAGCCCGCATCGTCGCGGACGAGGAACGGCTGTTCGACCGCGACCATATTCAGTTTTACGTGGGAGTCGATGAGCATGTCGATCTTGCGGAGCCTACTCCTGATGCGCTTCGCGTGCTTGAGCTATTCAGACGCCCTGCCGATCAGTCGGTGGAAGATTTCCGTCTCAGCCACAGCCGCGGCAGCTGGCGCACGATGCCAGGAGGCGCCGTGCGCCGACACATCTTCCTGGATCCCCTTCCCACCTATTGCACAAGCCCCTCCAGCGAATGGTTCCATTTGCTGGTGGAGACCGAGTTGGTGGACCGGGCCGCGATGGACGATGCGGTCGCACGCCGCGAGCCGGATACGTTTATGCGGGCTGCGCGGACCTATGTCGTCCGGGAAGAACGCATCTCCGATTTACGGGAATATGCGCGCGCCAAGGGCGCTTGCTGACACATCAAGAAGGAATCGTTCCAGTGGAAGCCTATATTTACGACCATGCACGAACCCCTCGCGGCCGCGGCCGCGCTGACGGGTCGCTGCGCGACATCTCTTCAGTCGAGTTGGCGACGCAGGTGCTGCAGGCGCTGCGCGATCGCAACGGTCTCGACACGGCACTGCTCGACGACGTCGTTCTGGGTTGTGCGCAGCCTGTAGGCGAACAGGGTGGCAATATCGCGCGCGCCGCGGTTTTGAATGCCGACTACGCACAATCCGTGGCAGGGCAACAGGTGCACCGCTTCTGTGCGTCTGGCCTTGAAGCCGTAAACAACGTTGCAGCACAGATAATGGCCGGGCAAGCGGATGCCGGGGTTGGCGGCGGTGTAGAGTCCATGTCCCGCACGTTTCTTGGGGCGGACAGCGGCGCGTGGGTTGCGGATCCCAGCGTCGCCCATCATAACTATTTCACACCCCAGGGGATCGGCGCCGACCTGATCGCCACCCTTGACGGCTTTGCCCGTACTGACGTGGACAGCTATGCGGCGGAGAGCCAGAGACGCGCCGCAGAGGCCTGGGACGAGGGGCGTTTCAAAAAATCCGTCGTTCCGGTCCGCGACATACTGGGAAATGTCGTCCTCGATCATGACGAGCATCTGCGGCGGGGCACCACTGTGGAGACGCTCGGCTCGTTGAAACCTGCCTTTACGGCATTGGGGGAAAAAGCGGGGTTCGATGGAATCGCGCTGAAGCGCTACCCCGAAGTGGAAGCGATCAACCATGTCCATACGGGCGGCAATTCTTCTGGCGTCGTCGATGGCGCGGCTGGCGTGTTGATCGGCAATGCGGATTTCGGCAAGGCTGCGGGACTTAAGCCCCGCGCGCGCATCCGTGGCTTCGCCAATATCGGATCCGACCCCACTATCATGCTAACCGCACCGGCCGCCGTAACCGAAAAGGCGCTGAAACGCTGCGGCATGGAGGTGAAAGACATCGATCTGTTCGAAGTCAATGAAGCGTTTGCATCGGTGGTGCTGCGTTTTCTCAAGTACATGGAAATTGACCCCGAGGAGGTGAATGTGAACGGCGGCGCCATTTCTTTGGGCCATCCGCTGGGCGCCAGCGGTGCGATCATCCTGGGCACCGTGCTCGATGAGCTGGAGCGGCGGGACAAAAACACAGCGCTTGTCACCTTGTGCGCAGGCAATGGCCTGGGAACCGCCACCATCATAGAACGCGTTTGAGGCACATGAGCATGAAGCATATCCGTATCGATCGCGCCGCCGACGGCATCGCGACCATCACACTCGACCACGCGACCGAGTCGATGAACCTGGTTTCTCCGGAATGGATAGCGGAGTTCGACGGAGCCGTGACTGAGCTGGCGGCTGACGAGAACGTGATCGGTGTCATCGTCACGTCGGCCAAACCGGCCTTCATGGCCGGCGCGGACCTCAAGATCATGGCGGCCGCATTCGAGACGATCGGCGTGGACGAGGCGTTCGAGATGAGTCGCCGCGCCAACGAGATGCATCGGCATATCGAGCTAGCCGGGAAACCATTCCTCGCCGCGATCAACGGCCTCGCGCTGGGGGGCGGGTTCGAGCTCGCTCTCGCCTGCCATTACCGCTTCATCACCGACAGTCCCAAGGCCATCGTCGGACTGCCCGAGGTGACGGTCGGCCTGCTCGCCGGTTCGGGCGGCACCCAGCGCATGCCACGCATGATTGGCATACACAAGGCCTTGCCCCTGCTGCTGGACGGCAAGACCTTGTCTCCGGCCGAAGCACTGGCGATCGGCCTTGTGGATCAAGTGGCGCCGGCAGGCGATCTGCTGGCGCAAGCGCGGGCATTCCTGCTGAGCAAGCCGTCGGCCACGCGCCCCTGGGACGAGAAGGGCTTTGTAGCCCCAGGCTCGGAGGGAATGCTGAACGCCAGTATAGCCGCAACATTTTCCATGCAGATGGCCGCGCTCGACGCAAAGCATGGCCGTAACTATCCTGCACCTCTTGCCAATCTTTCAGCGATCTTTGAGGGCATTCAACTCCCCTTGGACCGCGCACTGACCGTAGAGGGGCGCTATTTCGCGAAACTGCTCACCGATCCGGTCGCCCGTAACATCATCCGCACCTCCTTTGTGAATAAGGGTGCGGCGGACAAGCTTGTGGGCAGGCCACAAGGGATCGAGAAGGCGACCTACACTAAGGTCGGCGTACTCGGCGCGGGCATGATGGGTGCCGGCATCGCTTATTCAGCTGCATCCGTGGGGATCGAGGTGGTGTTGCTCGACGTCGCCCAGGAAGTCGCTGAAAAAGGAAAGGCGTGGTCAGTCAAGACGCTTTCCAAGCAGGTGGAACGCGGTCGCATGACCCAGGATCAGGCGGACGCCATCCTGAAGCGCATCACACCAACAGTCAACTACGCGGAACTCGCCGGTTGCGAACTGGTGATCGAAGCCGTTGCGGAGGACACCGGAATAAAGGCGGACGTCACCCGGAAAACGGCAGCGGTGATCGGAGAGACGGCGATCTTCGCCAGCAACACGTCCACCCTGCCCATCACCGGCCTAGCCGAGGCATGGCCCGATCCCGAACGATTCATAGGCTTGCACTTTTTCTCGCCCGTCGATCGCATGGCGCTGGTCGAAGTGATCATGGGCAGGAATACCTCGCAAGCGACGCTGGCGCACTCGCTGGACTTCGTGGCGCAGTTGCGCAAGACGCCGATCATCGTCAACGACAGTCGCGGCTTCTACACCAGCCGCGTTTTCCAGACACTGATCCACGAGGGTGCCGCAATGCTGGGCCAAGGCGTCGCACCCGCGCTGATCGAAAATGCCGCCAAGCAGGCAGGGTTTCCGGTGGGGCCGCTGGCTTTGCTTGATGAGGTGACCGTGGATCTGCCACTGAAGATCGTCGATCAGGCGATCGCGGAAGACGGCGATCGCTACACTCCGCCATGCGGCGTGCCCGTGATGCGCCGAATGAAGGACGATCTGAAGCGACCCAGCCGAAAGGCGGGAGGCGGCTTTTACGAATATCCCGATGGCGCGCCGAAGCGCCTGTGGGCGGGTCTGAAGGATGCATTCCCCCCGGCTACCGTCCAGCCCGACGTCGAAGAGCTGAAAATGCGCTTTCTCTATATCCAGGCGCTGGAGGCAGCGCGCTGCCTTGAAGAGGGCGTGCTCACGACGGCGGCAGACGCCGACATCGGATCGGTGCTCGGATGGGGTTTCCCAACCTGGACCGGCGGCACCCTGTCGTTGATCGATACGGTGGGAATCCGTCAGTTCGTCGAAACCTGTGATCGGTTCGCCAACAGCCACGGCGCGCGCTTTGAGCCCTCGGCATGGCTGAAGGATCGCGCAGCCCGCGACGAAAGCTTTTATCCATCGGCCTCGGACGCAATGTCGCTCACGGCCTGACCATGCATCGGGCGGTTCAGTTGCAGGACGGGACCGCCGCCCATTTAAAGGGTTGAATGCGGTCGATGTGATGGGTGGGCGGCGCGCGGACGGCCCGCGGCCGGCCCGTCCTCACCCTAAAGTACGGAGCAAGATCAGCCCATAAAGCCGACCTTGCTCCCGTCCTTTCAATCCGCACCGCGGGTGCGTTCCGTATCCATCCGGCCCATCAGGGTTAGAGGGTGCTGTACTCCGCAATCTTCAGACGACCCAGCTGCGAGGCGTGCACCTCGTCCGGGCCATCCGCGATACGCAGATAGCGGTTGATCAGGAAGAACTGCGCGATCGGCGTATCATCGCTTACGCCCATGCCGCCAAACACCTGCAACGCGCGATCCGCAACGTTTTGCGCCATTTGCGGCACCGCTACCTTGATCGCGGCGATCAGGTCCCGCGCGTCGCGTCCGCCCACGCGATCGATCTTGTCCGCCGCCTTGAGCGTCAGCAGGCGTGCCTGCTCAATCTCGAAAAAGCACCGGGCGACGTCCTGACGGATGCTGCTCTGGTCGGCGAGCTTGCGGCCGAAGGCGACACGGTTTTCGACCCTCTTCGCCATCAGCTCGAGCGAGCGCTGCGCCTGACCGATGCTGCGCATGCAGTGATGAATGCGGCCTGGCCCCAACCGCCCCTGGGCAATGGCGAAGCCCTTGCCTTCGCCCCAGATCAGGTTTTCCTTTGGCACACGCACATTGTTAAGCCGCACCTCTGCCTCGCCCTCGGGCGACCGGGTCAGGCCAAAAACACGCTGATGGCGTACGATCTCGACCCCGGGTGCATGGCGGGGAATGATGATCGTGGAATGCTGCTCATGGCGCGGCCCATCGAAATCCGTCTTGCCCATGACAAGCAGAAGTTCGCAGCGCGGATCGAGAATGCCAGTTATGAACCACTTCAAACCATTGACGACGTAATCGTCACCGTCGCGAACAATGCTCGTTTCCAACTGCGTCGCATCCGAAGATGCGACATCCGGTTCGGTCATAAGATAGGCCGAGCGGATTTCGCCAGCCAATAGCGGCTTCAACCAGCGCTCCTTCTGCTCAGCCGTTCCGAATTTCGCCAGCACTTCCATGTTACCCGTATCGGGTGCGGAGCAGTTGAATACCTCGGCAGACCACGGAACACGGCCAATCATCTCGGCGAGTGGCGCATATTCCAGATTGGAAAGGCCGCCGCTAAGTTCGCCATAGTCGAGCGGCAGAAAGAGGTTCCACAGCCCCGCCTCGCGCGCCTTCGCCTTGCGCGGCTCCAGCCCCGGCCATATGACGAACGCATTGGAAGGATCGGAATGCCAGGCGTGCTCCTCCGCCTCCGCAGGGTATATATACTCATCCATGAAGGCGCCGAGCCTTTCGATCAGCCCTTTCACCTTGTCGCTATGTTCGAAATCCATTGTTGTTCCTTTCTTATGCCGCGCCGCTCAGGACAGCAGAGAACCCCCATCGACGACCAGCATCTGGCCGGTCACATAGCTCGCCAAAGGCGACGCCAGATACAGCGCGGCTCCGGCGATATCGCTTGGCTGGCCGAGACGGCCGAGCGGAATCTCGGCGAGCATCGCCTCGAGCCGGTCAGGATTGGCGGTCGTCACCTTGGTCAGCTTCGTGTCGATCATGCCCGGAGCGATGCCGTTAACGCGCACGCCCTTAGCCGCCCAAGCCTCCGCCAGAGAGCGTATCAATCCAAGCGTGCCAGCCTTGGACGCGGCATAGGCGGGATTACCCTTCGTCGAGCGGTAGGCGCCAGTGGAGCTAATCACCGTCAGCGTACCCTGGCTCGCTTCCAGCTCCGGCCGAAAGCGGTTTGCGCAGGCCATCAGGCTGTTGAGATTGATATCGATGACGCGGGTGAACCCCTCCATCTCGAATTCGCCTCGGCGATAGATGGCCAGCCCCTGCGAGAGGATCACCGCATCCACACGCTCCGGACCGGATGCATTTGCCACAGCGGCATAGTCGGTGACATCAACGCAGTAATAACCGAGGCCTTCCAGGTCGGACCCCTCCACACCCGCATAGTCCGCGGCGCTTGCGCGCGTGCCCCAGACATGCACCTCGGCTCCAAAACTACGGAACCCCTGGGCAATGCCGTTACCGATCCCGCTGGACCCGCCCACGACGACGACGGTATGTCCCTGAAAATCAAGAAGGGTTTTCATATCGTTCTCTATCACCCCAACTGCTTTCGATCAATGAATGTTTGCGCGCGGCGCATCATCCCCACGGCGCGTCTGTGATTTGCTTCGCCGACTGGGCGCATGTTCTTGTCTGCGCAGGCGCGGGCATGGCTCCCCTCCTGCAGAATGCCGAGCTTGTAACAGGCGAGAACCGCCACCCAGCGGAAATGCTTCATATCGCGCCGGGCTCCCTCTGCGTAGCGGGCGACCAGCTCGTCGATTGTTGGTAGTGCTGTTGCGCCAGGCACGGCAATGCTCGATCCGGTATCCTCGCCCTCGGTGCTCGGCCATGTGGCGACCAACCAGCCCAGATCAAGTAGCGGCTCACCGATCGTCGCCAGCTCCCAGTCAATAATCGCGGCCACACCGGGTTCGTCCTGCCGGAACATGATATTAGACAGGTGGAAATCACCGTGTACGATACCGGGGGAGAAGTAATCGGGTACATTGGCATCGAGCCACGCGGCGATATCACTCACGCCGGGGAGCCCGCCCGGACCCGGCCATCCCTCGAAACGAGCGTAACTCTCGAGTTGCGAGCCCCAACGGCCCACTTGCCGCTCCAGATAGCCGTCAAGTTTTCCAAAGCCGTCCAGGCCGACGGCGAGATAATCAACCGCGCCGAGCTTCAACGCCGCATCGACAACGGCAAACGCAATCTCGCGCTGTGCGCCGACATTCTGGTAAGCGGGCGGGAGCCCTGCAGTCACATTGAAGCCGTCTACCTTCTCCATCAGATAGAAGGCTTCGCCCAAGATGTGGCGGTCGGGGCATTCCCGGATCAGACCAGGATGCGGCACCGCTGTTCCCGCCAGTGACCGCAGTACGCGCGCTTCGCGCATCATCGCCTTGCTGCCATCCGACAGCGATGTAAGCGGCGGACGCCGCAACACATAGGCGCGCCCGTCGCGTCGGAACTGCACAAGCACGTTCTGCGTGCCGCCACTCAGCCAGATCACATCCTCGATCGGACCCGAGCCCAACCCCTGCGCCGTCATCCAGTCAAGCAGGCGCGCGAAATCCAACAGGTCTGCATTCATCGCATCCGTTGCGTCCGTCACCAGAGGTGGCCCTCCCCCTTCATCTGCCCAGCCCGCTGACCGCAACGGGGTCCGCCGATCGTCAACATGGTCAGTTGCTGGTCGGCTTGAACTTGGCGAGCCGATCGGCAGGCGGAACCACGCCGCTTTCGACTGCGATAATTTCAGTTTCCATACCTGCCATCCGCAGCCGCTTCACCTCCTGATAGGCGGGGCTGTCGTACCAGCCCGTGGTCACTTCCTCCATGCTAGGAAACTCGGCGATAACGACGCTTTCGAGCGGCCCCGCCCCTTCAAGAACCTTAAAGGGTGTATAGGCCGCCATGACCTTCATCTTCACGTCCCTGTTCGCTTGTGGCGAAGCTGCCCAATACTCGCCCATTTTGGAGCGATCCATCACCTTGCGGCCCAGCACTAGAAGATAAACCGACATCTGCCTCTCCTTGAGGTTTGTGAACAAAGGTCAGCACAGGCTGGCGATGTCTCCAGCGGCGGGACAAGCAGAGCGACAGCCGTTGTCAGGCTGGAAATCGCTGCTTGATCCAGTCGTTCGTCGCCTGCACGGCCTCGAAAGTCCGCTCCGGTCCGCGCTTGTTGGTCTTGGCATCGCAAACCAGTCCAAAATGCTCGGCTCCACGCACGATATGAACGGATTTGTCCTTTGCGGCGGTCGCGTCAATCATGTCCTGAATTTCCGCCATGCGCGTTTCTGCGTCGCCCGCATAGTGGACTATCAGCACAGGCACCTCGACCTTGCGAAGATTCGTCACGGTCCCCGCATTGCTCGACAATTCGCTCCAGGTACTGAGCCAGGCGCGCGGCGTTATGAACCGGCCGAAATTGTCTCCGCCGTAATTTTCGAGATCCGGTCGCGGGGTATGAAACGACCGGACAAGCCGGTCATCGGGATCGATATGCAGATCAACCGACGCCGGATCGGCGATCGCGCGATAAATGATCATGTGGTGTTCCACGATAGATGCGCGGATCTGGTCCACGGACGCCGCGTCGCCCAGAAGTTCAACAACCTGCTTCGCCTCGCGCTGACGTCGGAGCAGGCCACGTGCCTTTTCGTCGATCCGGCGAACCCGTGCAAGCTGCGCCGCGCGATACCTCTCGAGAAATTGTTCGCTATAACGGCTCGAGGCGGGCGGTGGGACGAATCCGTTCTTCGGATTGTACATGTCGAGATCGGGGTCGCAGGAAAGCGGATCTTCTTCGTCGACGATGGAAGGATCGAGCAGCTTACCCAAGACGGCCCCTTGCCCGACATGCGCGCCAAACACGATAATTCCATCGACCTGGGGCAAGTCATAAGCATTTAGGTCGATAGGATCGCCTGCCGGCGTCTCGGTCAGGCGAGTGCCCTTGGGCGCCGCAGCTTGGGCCTGATAGAAAGCCGCGAGCGATCCACCACCGCTGTGGCCCAGCAGGATTATCTTCTCGCAGCCCTGATCCTTTAGATAGCGGATGCCAGCCGCCATATCGAGGATCAGCAGTTCGTGAATCGTCGCCGAGTCATTGTTCGGCCAGCGGCAGACCCTGGCGAGCACGGTATAGCCGTCCATCGCCAGTGGCAGCACACTATAGTGCGAATACAGGTCCGCGCGCGGATGCATCACATGGATGCCGACCTTGGGTTGCCTGCCTTTCGGCTTGTATAGCAGCCCCCGGGACGGAGCACCATCCTCGGCCGTCAACTGGACAGGCCTGAGTTCGATATGATCGGGGACATCCTTGAGCTTCATATTCGCGGCAGTGGGATTCTGAATACTTCCCACTTTTTCATATGGCAGCGACATAAAACTTTTCTCCGATCAATTCATGGGCTCGCCCGAGGGCGGCAGTACAATGTTTTCGTTGGGTCAGACCGCCGGGAAGCGGTCCTTGATCCACTTCACCATGATGTCCACGCCTTCATAGGTTCGCTCGCCGAGCGTTGCATCGGGGTTGAACAGACGGCCGAAGTGCTCCGCGTTACGAACGACATGAAGCTCCTTGTCGGGGCCCGCCGCTGCTTCAAGCATACCTCGTACTTCAGACGTACGGCACTCGGCATCCGCCGCATACTGTATGATCACAACCGGCTCCTTGATTCCGCGCAGGTTGTCGATCGTCCGGCAGTTGCTGGACAGACCGCTCCACGTGCTCAGCCAGGCGCGCGGCGTAATGACGCGAGCAAAGGCCGCGAAATCGTAGTTTTCCAGATCCGGGCGCGTAGTGTGATAGGAGCGCACGGGACGATCATCGGGCTCGATGCTGAGGTCGGTAACCGCCGGATCGGCGTTGCCGCGATAGATGATCATGTGATGCTCGACGACGGAAGCGCGAATCTGGTCGAGCGAAGCCTTGTCGCCCAGCATCTTCACAACTTCCTTCATTTCGCGCTGGCGATTGAGGATGCTGCGCGCTTTCTCGTCGAGCCGCTTGACGCGGGCCACCTGGGCAGCGCGATACTTGGTGAGGAATTCCTCGCTGTACTTGCTCGACGCGGGCGGCATGACGAAACCGTTCTTGGGATTGTACATGTCGAGATCGGGATCGCAGGCAAGTGGATCGTTTTCGTCCACGACGGACGGGTCGATAAGCTTCAGCAACACCCCACCCTGGCCGATATGGGGGCCGATCAGCACCAGGCCATCGGCCGGCGGCAGATCATAGTTGTTGAGGTCGATCGGGTCGCCCGCAGGCGTTTCCGTCAGACGCTGACCCTTCGGAGCCGTCGCCTGCCACTGGTAGAAGGTGCTGATCGCGCTGCCGCCGCTGTTGCCGACAAACACGAGCTTTTCACAACCCTCTTCCTGAAGGCGCTTCAGGCCGGCGGCGACGTCGAGAATCAGATGCTCGTGCGTAGTAGCCACGTCGTTGTTCGGCCAGCGCATCACCACGGCGAGGACGGCATAGCCTTCCATCGCGAGTGGCAGGGCGTTATAGTTGGCATAAAGGTCTGCGCGCGGATGGCCCATCCATACGCCAACCTTGGGCTTAACACCCTTTTTGCGATACAGAAGTCCACGCGACGGAGCACCGTCTTCAGCCGTAAGCTGAACGGGGATCAATTCGATATCGTCAGGTACATCCGTCAGGCGAATATCTGCGCCGATCGGATTCTGTACCGCGCCACCATAACGCTCATATTTGCCATTTTGGACAGCCATGTTGCTTCTCACCTTCGCTTGCAAATGATGGTGACGATCTGGTCGGACGTCCGCGCCGTGTCTATCCTCGAATTGCGAAGTGTGGCTTCTTAGGATCCCCCATTGCTGGGCGACACCGCTTTCACGGCCCTTTTCCCGGGGGCTGCAAGAACACAGGATTGTTAAATCGATAATAGACGCCGCGAAGGCGGGTGTGAAATCTACTCAACCTGAATGGCGGCAAAGGGCGCGGCTGCTCCTGCAAAGCCCCGTTGCCCCGTAACAATCGGTTGGGATGAACAATAAGCATGATGGATCTGGCCGGGCGAGTCCATATTATCACGGGGGGTTATGGCGGAATCGCCATCGCCACCGCTGAAGCGATCGCGCGAGCAGGCGGTGAAGTCGTCCTGACAGGTCGACAGAAAAACAAGGGTGACGAGGCGGCACGCGCGATCACAGCGGAGACCGGCGGCAAAGTGCACTTTTACGAGCTGGACGTGGCCGACCCTGATGCCGTGCGCGAATGCGCCTTGCGGATTGAGAAGGAAGTCGGCCCGGCATACGGACTGGTCGCTAATGCGGGAATCGGGCGACATGCGCCAACATTCGAATACCCAGATGAGAACTGGCGTGCGACATTCGGCGTCAATCTGGACGGCGCATTCTTTTGCGCGAGGGAGTTCGGAAAGCAGATGCGCAGCCGTGGCGGGTCGATCGTGTTCGTGTCGTCCATCGCGGCCCGTGTCGCGACGCGCCCGCCCATTCGCGCGGTGTATGGCGCATCCAAGGCGGCGATGAGTCACCTAGGCAGCTTGCTCGGGGTTGAATGGGGCCGCGAGAACATCCGCGTGAACACCGTAGAGCCTGGCTTCACCGCGACTTCGGTGCACGACAAAGCCCGCGAATCGATGCCGGAGCTGCTGCAGCAACTGGCCGACGAGACACCCATCGGGCGCTTTCTCCAACCCGGCGAAATCGCGGATGTGATTCTGTTTCTGCTGTCCGACCGATCGTCGGCGATGACCGGATCGGTGGTTGTCGCGGACGGTGGCTACTCCATGAAATGACGACAAATTGAACAATATGATAAAACGGGATGGAACATTTCATGATTGATGGTCTGATGCAGGATGTCCCGCTGTCGACCACATCGATCATCCTTTATGCGGCCCAGGCCCATGGAGCACGCGAAGTGGTCTCGCGGACCATGGAAGGCGGCATCATACGGATGGGGTATGCGGAAAGCTATCATCGCTGCATCCAGGCGGCCAACGCACTGCGCGCGCTTGGCGTCGGAGCGGGCGACCGGGTGGCCACCCTTGCTTGGAACACGCATCGCCATTTCGAACTGTTCTACGCCGTCCCAGGACTGGGCGCGATCTTGCACACCGTCAATCCGCGCCTGTTCGACGAACAGATAAAATTCATCATCAACCACGGCGGTGCGACCGTATTGCTGGCCGACGGCGACCTGGCGTCCATCGTGGTGCGGCTGGCGCCTGGCCTGCCGAATCTGCGCCACTGTATTCTGCTGTCCGAAACCGCCGATGCGCCGCCGGAGACCATCGACTGGCCGCGCTACGAGACGTTAATCGCCGCAGAGCCAGCGAAGATCGACTGGCCGACAATAAGCGAGAATGCGGGCGCAAACCTGTGTTATACATCCGGGACGACCGGTGATCCCAAGGGCGTGCTCTACAGCCATCGTTCAATCGTGCTGCATGCGATGGGCGTGAGTCTGAACGGGGCCTTCGGCTACAGGGCGGACGATTGCGTCATGCCCGCTGCCTCGCTGTATCACGGCACCGGTTGGGCAATCCCCTATACCTCTCCGCTCAATGGAACAAAGCTGGTACTCCCGGCCAACAAGCTCGACGGCGCCAGTCTGGACGATCTGATCGAGGCCGAAGGCGTCACGTACAGCAGCGGCGTACCCACCATCTGGACGAATTATCTCAACTGCCTGGCCGCGCGGAACGCGGGGCCGGGTACGCTGAAGCGGCTGGTGGTCGGGGGCTCGGCGCTGCCTATCTCCATGGCGGAGACATTTCTGCGCGATTATGGCGTTACGGTAACCCAGGCGTGGGGCATGACGGAAACCAGCCCCGTCGGGGTGATCTCGACGCCGTCGCCAGCGCTGGACGACATGTCGGACAAGGACCGCCAGAATTTGCTGTGGACTCGGCAGGGACGCCTGCAATTTGGCATAGAGCTGCGCATCATCAATGACGACGGCGATGAAGTACCGCATGACGGCCAGACTCCCGGAGCCATACAGGTACGCGGACCATGGGTGGTTCGGCGCTATTTTGGACAAACGTCGGATGTCTGCGATGCCCAAGGATGGCTGGACACCGGAGATGTCGGAACGATGGACTCGAACGGCTTCCTGCGCCTTACCGATCGCAGCAAGGACCTGATAAAATCCGGCGGGGAGTGGATCAGTTCAATTGAGCTGGAGACATTGGCAGAGGGCTGCGAGGGTGTCCGCTACGCGGCGGTCATCGGCATACCGCATCCTCGCTGGGAGGAGCGGCCGCTGCTAATTGTCGAGGCGCACGAAGGAGCGCAAATCTCTGGCGACGATATTCTGGCGTATCTTGATGGACGGATCGCCCGGTGGTGGCGGCCGGAAGGGGTCGTATTCGTGGACCGCATGCCGCTTACCGCGACTGGAAAGCTTGACAAAAGATCCCTGCGCGCTCGTTTTCCGACTTATGATCTGACGCGCTTTACGGACAACTCGCCGGAAAGCCCCACAGAAAACGAAAACAAAGCAAGCGTCTAATGACCCGCTGGGCTCGACAACTGGAGGATTGATAAACTGATGCGTGCACTAGAGGGTAAGGTGGCGCTCATCTCTGGATCGGGCCGCGGCATTGGCAGGGCTATCGCGATCAAGCTTGCTTCCGCGGGCGTGAATCTGGTGCTCAACGATCTTGACCAGGATGTCGTTCAGGCGACGGCCGAAGATGTCGAGGCGCTCGGCGTCAATGCGATCGCACTAGCCGGTGACGTCACCGAACCGGATTTCGGGACACGCTTTGTGGAAGCGGCCCTATCAGCGTTCGGAACGCCGGATATCATTATCAATAACGCAGGCTACGCCTGGGACAGCGTCCTTCAGAAGACGACTGACGAGCAGTGGGCCGCCATGCTGGACGTGCATCTCTCCGCTCCGTTCCGCGTGATGCGCGCCGTTCAGCCGGCCATAGCCGCTGCAGCGAAGGTTGAGCAGTCGGAGCACGGCATCGCGCGAAGGCGCACGATCATCAACATTTCCTCGGTGGCGGGTCTAGGCGGAAACCCGGGTCAGAGCGGCTATGCGGCTGGAAAGGCCGGAATCATCGGCCTGACGAAGACTGCAGCGAAGGAGATGGGGCGATACAATGTGACCGTGAACGCGGTGGCTTTCGGCGCAATTCGCACGCGGATGACGGCAGGCGAGGTTGGCGCGTCCACGATCCGCGTCAACGAACGCGAGATCAGGGCGGGTGTCAACCCGGAGTTACTGGAAGCGATCGAAAAGAATATTCCGCTGGGTCGCACCGGATCGCCTGAGGAGGCAGCCGGCGCTGTTTACATTCTCTGCCTCCCGGAGGCCGACTATATTTCGGGACAGGTCATCACCGCCGGAGGCGGCTGGACATTGTAGCGAGGAGTTCGCCAGAGTTGATCATGGACACAACATCAAGGAGCGATAGCAGCTCGATGCGGCATCCATGAACATAATTTAGACGGATGACTCAATCGTCCGGAATGATGAAGAGGAACCATTATGACTACCTTATTCGATCCCATTCAAATCGGCGCGGTTACTTGCCCTAACCGCATTTTCATGTCTCCACTGACCCGGAGCCGGGCTACGCGCGAGCATGTTCCGACCAAAATAATGGCCGATTATTATGCCCAACGTGCTTCTGTTGGCCTGATCATTGCGGAGCCCGCCGGAATTAGCCAACAAGGTCTGGGATGGCCCTACGCGGCGGGCATCTGGACCAAGGAGCAAATCGAAGCCTGGAGCCTGATACCAAAGGCGGTTCATGACGCAGGCGGCCGCATTTTCCTGCAGCTTTGGCACATGGGTCGCATGGCTCACTCGAGCATGGTGGGCGGGCAGACCGTATCGGCATCCGCAACAAAGCCGCCCGAAGGGCCATATACCTATGATGGCGACAAGGAACCGGAACAGGCGCGTGCGCTCGAGACCGCCGAAGTTAAAGCGGTGGTCGAAGATTATCGCCGCGCGGCAGCCGCCGCAATGAGCGCCGGTTTCGACGGCCTGCATCTGCATGGCGGCAATGGCTATCTGCCCGATCAGTTCCTGCGCGATGGCACCAATTTCCGAACCGACGAATATGGTGGCTCGATCGAAAACCGGATGCGCTTCCTGCTCGAGGTGGTTGGCGCGATGGCTTCAGAGGCCGGTGGAGACCGGGTCGCTGTGCGCTTGTCGCCGAATGACATCTCTCAAGGGTGTGACGACAGCAACCCGGCCGCACTGTTCCCCGCTGTGACGGAGGCGCTGAACCAGTTCAACCTCGCCTTTCTTGAGATGCGGGCATCGCGGCCCGGAGCGACGACATACAACCCCAAAAGCCCGGTGCGCGTGCCAACGCGGGACCTGGCTCCGGCGATGCGCAAGATCTTCAAGGGCAAGGTCGTCCTTAACCAGGATTACGGACTGGAGGACGCAAACCAGGCGATCGCAAGCGGTCAGTGCGACGCGATTACCTATGGGCGCAAGATGATCGCCAATCCCGATCTGCCTCGCCGCTACCAGCTCGGCGCGCCTCTCAACGAGGATGATCCTAAAACCTGGAACACGCAGGGCCCCGAAGGCTATACTGACTACCCTTTTCTGGACGAAGCGGTCGTATAATTTTTTCCGTGGATCAATGACCGATCACTGATCAATAAATAGGAGAACAACATGTCGGTATATCTCGTCGGTATTCGACAAAATACCAAAGACCTGGAAGCTTTCGAAACCTATAAGGCATTGGCACCCGACACATTGCCCGAGGGCACCATCAAGCTGGCCAGCGCTCTCGGTAAATTCGAGGTGCTTGAGGGCGAGGCTCCGGCGGCCGTGACGATCGCGCGCTTTGAGACACGCGAGATCGCTTTGGAATGGTTCAATAGCCCCGAATATCAGGCAGCGTCCGAGTATCGTCGCAAGGTCGGCGACTTTCAGATGCTGCTTGTCGAGGGTCTGGACTAAATGATCTGATAGCGGCGATGCCGACAGCGTGACAAACAATGTCAGGCACGACGCGTCGCTCCGAAGAGGAGTCGAATTGGGCACAGAGCGCCTTCAGTTGTTTTACCTCGCGCGGCATCTCACCCGCGTTCTCATGCGATTGTGCGGCCGCATGGGAATTTTTCGGGATTTTTCGGTCCCACTCTACAGGTGCACACTGGAAAATCGTCTTCTGATCTTCTGGTCGGCACAAGGTTGTGTTGAGCAAATATGGCCGATGCACGGCCCTATGAGGCACCCATGATCGGATTGATCTCTTCAGAAATGGATTTCGCGAGCCGCCGACTGGAAGGGTTGGTGGATCGGGTCACCAAGGCTGGGCAGTCGGCTCTTCCCAAAGTGCCCGGCCTGACCTTGTCCCGAATAACGACGCCTGTCCCCCCATCAAGCCACTTCTACAGCCCGAGCATGTGCGTCTGCGTGCGAGGCGAGAGGGCGATCACGCTCGGCGACATGAACTTCAAGCATGATTCCGGTCGCTTCCTTCTGTCGGCTATCGAGCTGCCGACAATCGTGGCTATTGCGGAAGCGTCGGCGGACCGACCTTTTTTGGGGCTGCAGATCGACATCAACCTCGAGGAAGCGCGGCAGGTGATCGCGGAAGTTGATCTGCACGGCATCGAGGGACAGCATTCAGGCGTCTGCATGACGTTCGGCAAGATGACGGAAGAATTGCTGGACGCGGTGACCCGTCTGGTTCGGTTGCTGGATACACCGGGCGACATTCCCGTCGTTGCCCCCCTGATACAGCATGAAATCCTGTACCGGCTGGCCGTGGGCCCCAATGGTGACCGCTTGCGACAGATCGTGCGACGCGGTTCGCCAAGCCATCGCGTCTCGAAGGCGATAGAATGGTTGCGGGAGAACTATACGAAGCGCATGCGGGTCGAACAGTTGGCGGATCACGTCGGCATGGGAGTGTCCACGCTGCACAAGCACTTCCACGAGCTGACGATGGTCAGCCCGTTGCAATATCAGAAGCATCTGCGGCTTCATGAAGCGAGACGCCTTATGCTGGCCGAAAATCTGGATGCCGCAAGCGCCGCAATCCAGGTGGGATATGAAAGCGTAACCCAGTTTAACCGCGAATATCGCAGGGTCTTCGGGGAGCCACCCCGGCGCGATGTACGCGCACTAAGGCTTTTGGCAGAGCACTAGGCCGTATCACATATCAATAGAAAATGTGAATAGAGTCTGATTTCACTATCTTGCCGAAAGCAGACCGCTTCGACTTCGATCGATCAGGCTCCCGGCGCTCACGGCAGACGGTGATGAAGGTATACGGGCCGTTGCATCATTATGCAACGACCCGTACCAATCAGGCGATGAATCCGCCGTCAATGACGAAGCTCGATCCGGTTATCCAGGTCGCTTCGTCGCTCACCAGATAGGCAACCATACCGGCAACGTCGGCGGCCTCCCCCATCCGACCGATGGGGATGAGCGGGGTCAGCATCTCGCCATTGCCTTCGTTCATCTTCGTGGCAACGGGTCCAGGGGCCACATTGTTCACGTTGATGCGCTTCGGGCCGAGATCGAGCGCGACACCGCGAACCAGCGTGGCGATTGCCGCCTTGGTCGCGGTATAGGCGCTGACACCAGGAAACCCGGTGCGGAACGCCGTGTCGCTACCGATAGTTACGATCCGGCCACCCTCAGGCAGATACGGCACCGCATAGAGGATCGCCGCAAACGTGCCGCGCAGGTTGATCGCGATGATGGTATCAAACTCTTCGATCGTCATCTCGTCGATCTTTTTCATGATCGCGATACCGGCGTTCGGCACGACGATATCCAAGCGGCCGAAATGCCCAACCGTCTGGTCGATCGCCGACTTGACCGCAGCTGCATCCGCGCTGTCTGCCTGGATGGCAAGCGCCTTACCACCAGCGGACTCGATATCCTTGACCACCTGACGCGATTCGTCGGTAAGCGTGACGTCAGTAAAGGCAACAGCTATGCCTTCTTTCGCCAGCCGCCGCACCACTGCCTCGCCGATCCCGCGTGAACCGCCGGTTACGAATGCTACTCTTCCGATTGCCTGATCAGCCATGACGTGCCTCCCATTTGACGACGATTTCCTGAACGGCGCTCATGTCGTGGCCGCCAGCCTTGCCGCGTTCGATACATGCTTTCAGCAGCTGAACGTCTGCGCTGTTGACCTTCTCGCCGTGATGGTAGGCATTGAATGCCTGCCAATCGAGCGGTAGCGCAGCGGAACTGAGATAGCCCCAAATGCCGGCAAGTCCTTCGGCATTGGTGCCTCCCGCTGCGGCCTTGCCTGCCTCTCCATGCTCCGGCAGACCCTGTATGGCGCGGACCGCCTCGACGGTGATCGGCCACAGTGCATCGGCATAGAGCGCGTCCGGAGTGGGCCAGCCGAGGATCTGCGAAGTGATAAAAATCGGCATGATTCCGCGCGTTTGTACGCCAAATTCGTCGGACGGCACGACGAAGCACTTGCCGATGCCGGACTTGTCAAACACCTCGGCAAAGCGCGCGGCGGCCTTCTCGTTCCTGCTTTCGAGCAGAAAGCCCCCTTCGTTGAGATGGCGGAACGCGAAATCCGCAGCCTTCAACTTGGCCGGATCTGTCGGCTCATGCACGGGCAAATCGACGCCAGCGGTCTTATATGCCACCAATGCGATCATGCCGCTGATCACTCGGTCATCCGGCAGGCCGGTGGCTTCAACGGTCAACTCGCGCAGGCCAATGCCCACCGCACCCATGATCAGCGTAGCATCCGTGTTGTGGATTGCGGCACCGATTTGGGCAAGCAGCGCCTTGCCCTCATCGTTGGAGAGCGAGGCTCCATCCAGTGTCAGCAGCACAAAATCGGGATTGATATCGGCCATCTTTGCCGCGTCCGAAATGACCTGATAGCCACCGAATCTATGGTTTTCGCCATCGTCATAAGAATAGAGAGTCAGCGTCGACGGCAGCTTCGAGAGGCTCGCCGGCCTTACGAGATAGGTGATTTCCGCTCCCGCCAGACTGAGATGATAGCCGGTCGCCACGCCCATGGCGCCCGCACCGACTATCACAATCCTTTTCGATGTTTCGCTCATTGATTTTACTCCTTTGGTAGGCAGGACCAGAGCGGAACTGCCTAGGTATGCCGCCCCGCCGTCGTGAGCCCGAAACTATCCAAAGCTTGCCCGATTCTCTCGCGCCTGCCCCGGTTAGACAATCGTCACTTTATGAACTGGCCGCCATCGATGTTCAGTACAGTACCCACGTTATACGAGGCGCGCTCGCCCAACAGCCAGCAGACGCCTTCTGCAATTTCTTCCGGCGTGGCCAGGCGCCCGGCGGGGAGAGGCGTGCCAAAATTTTCCTTCTCGATCCCGTACTCTTCGGCGACGGCTTCCACCATCGGCGTATCGGTTATGCCCGGAGCGAGCACATTGACGCGTATGCCATGAGGGATAAGTTCCAGCGCCGCGGCTTGGCTGTAGGCGATCAGTGCCGCCTTGGACGCGCAATAGGCGCTGACGAGCGGCATGGCGCGCATGCCGCCGACCGATGCCACATTCACGATCGAGCCCTTGAGGCCGTGCTCGATAATATGGTTCGCGAATACCTGCATCATAAGAAAGGGTGCGCGGCTGTTGACCGCGAAGATGCGATCGTAGTCCGCCACCGGCAACTGCGCGAGAGGAAGCCCCGCGTGAACCGCTCCCGCCGAGTTGACAAGACCATAAAGATTTTCGCCAGCACGCTCGCAAAGCCCCATGATACGTTCAGGCAGATCATCCGCCGTCACGTCGATACTGAAGATTTCTACAGATGCAGCGCCATGGCGACTGACCAGCTTTTCAAGCGCCTTGATTTCGCGGGCGACCGCATAGACGCGATACCCCTCCTCAATCGATTTCGCTACGACAGCTTCGCCTATTCCACTGCTGGCACCCGTTACTATTACAATCTTCGTCATATGAAACCTATCTACCTTTAGGCCGACGACGGCCTCGTTGAGTCACAGGATCTGCCGCCGAACTGAGATTCGACGATCAAACATCATCTGCAAGGATCAGGTCCGCCGCCCGCCACGCAAGCACAGTCGTTGAGGCATTGGTGTTTCCCGACAGGATGCTGGGCGCAATCGACTGATCTACTACATGAAGTCCCCGGACACCGCGCACGCGCGTGAGCGGATCAACGACCGCATCGGCGTCATGGCCCATACGACAGGTTCCCGTAGCGTGGAAGCCCGGACCGGCCCGCTCGCGAAAAACTGCCTTGATATCGTCATCCGAGGCGAACTGGGGCCCGGGTGTCACCTCCTCGACAATGAGGTTGGCGAGGGGCGGCTGACGCACCATATCGCGCATAAACCTTACGCCATCGGCCATGTCCGCCAAGTCCTCGGACCGCTCGCACATGTCGAACTGGACGCGGGGAGCCTCCTCGACATCGCGAGAACGGATGGTCACCGCGCCTCTTGCCCGCGGCCGCAACGGCTCCAACGTCGCGAGAAACCCGCTCTGCGCCTCCACTTTCATCCCTGCGCTGTAGGGATCCATGCTGAAAGGCACGATGATGAACTGGCAATTGGGACGATCAACCTCCGGCGACGTCTTGAACATCCCCAACGCTGCAACAGCGCACTGGCTGAGCGGACCGTTGCGGAGCAGTTGATAGCGCAAGGCGTTCAACGCCAGCCTGAACCCGCGATACTGATGATTTTGCGCCGTGCGCCCGCGCAACCGCCATTGCATGGTAAGCGTACCATGTTCGGAAAGATTGCGTCCCACACCCGGCCGATCCGCGACGACGTCGATGCCAAGTTCGCGCAACATTGTTGAATCGCCAATGCCTGACCGTTGAAGGATCGCAGGGGATCCGATCGTGCCGGCGCTCAACAAAATGGTCTTGCCCCTTGTCCGGCGAACCTTCCCGCGAACCCGGTATTCGATCTCCGCCGCCCGGTCGCCGTCAAATAGAACGCGATCGACGAGCGCCTCTGTAATCACCTCCAGATTGGGGCGGCGCAGGGCGGGCCGCAGGAACGCGACGGCCGCGCTTTGCCGACGGCCTTTCCATATCGTGCTGGCCGCATAGCCGATCCGCGACTGGTCGTCGGGCTCGTTCACGTCCTCGCGAAACGGCAAGCCGCATTTTACCGCACTTTGAATCAGACGATCCACCAGCGGATCGGACGCCGCGACCGAGATTTTCAGCGGCCCCTCGCCGCCCCGCGAAGCGCCGGCACCATATTCATGGGCCTCAATCTCCTTGTAGGCCTGAAGGATGTTCTCCCAGCTCCAGTCGCTGCTGGTAGCATCCTCCAGAGCTGCAAAATCACTGGGCTGCCCCCGAACGTAGGCCATACCGTTGATGGAGGACGAGCCGCCCAGGGTGCGGCCGCCCAGCCAGGGCGCCACCCCGCCGTTACCTTCCACCTGCCAGACCCAGAGATGCCGGGGATCCTGCCAGAGCTTGGCAATCCCCTTGGGAATGGGCATCATGGGATGCCTGTCGGGCTTTCCGGCCTCCAGCAGGAGGACGCGATGGCGGCCATCGGCCGAGAGCCGGTTGGCGAGGACGCACCCCGCCGCACCGGCACCGGCTATGATAAAGTCATATTCAGCCATTGCGTCCTCTTCGGATCGGCTGTTCCCAATGGGCACCGCGCGAAACCGATCCTTTTCACGTTCAGGACCGGAGAAAAGGGCCGCGACGCCATCCTCCCCGGTCCTGCAAGCATCAGAACTTGTAGTTGAGCTTTACACCATAGGTGCGCGGCGGCGCCTCGATTTGTCCAAAAGCGAATACGCTCTGGAAAAGCGCGGTCCGGTAGTGCGCGTTGGTCAGGTTCTTTACCCAGACGCTTGCCCCGAGACGCTCATCCGACGCGGTCCAAGAAAGACCGCCGTTGACCAGCGTGTAGGCCGGGAACGCCAACCGGTTGTCGGGCGAGTTGTAGGAGACCGACTTGTGGATCACGGTGCCACTGATCGTGAACTTGCCGATCTCCGTCGGTATCGCATAGGTCGCGGTGCCGCTGGCGCTGAACTTCGGCGCGTTGGGCGTGCGATTGCCCGCGGCCGACAGGATGTCAAAAGTTCCGTCCAGGTTGTAGAATACGGCGCCATCGAACGCCCGGTATTTCGCATTCAACAGACTTATGCCGCCATCAAGCGTGAAATTCTCGAATGGTGCGATGGTAAGGTCTGCGTCGATGCCCTTCATGCGGGCGGTCGCCGCGTTGAAGGTGTTAATGCCGGTACCCTGAGAATTGATCACCTGAACCTGAAGATCGCTGTAGTCATACAGATAAGCCGCAATGTTGAAGCGCACGTGACGATCAAACAGCTCCGATTTCAGACCCACTTCATAGGCGTCGATTTTTTCCGGTCGAAAGCTCGGGCTGGTGATGTCGAGACCCAAGCCGCCACTCTTGAAACCGCGGTTCCAGGAAACATAGCCCATAACGCTTGGCGTGAACTGATAATTTGCAGCCAGACGCCATGTCGGTGCCGAAGCGCTCTGCTTCACGACAGAAGAGGGATAAATCTGAACGGGACCGAAAAATCCCGTTCCTGCCTTGCGCTGCCAATCCTTCGTATAGCGAATACCGGCCGTAAGTTTCAGATTGTCCAACACCTCGTAGGTTGCTTGCGCATAGCTTGCGGCAGACCGCGTCCTGGTGCTGGTGAAGGTGTCGAGATTCGATCCGCCGACGATGTCTCCCGAAATCAAGAGGTCGAACTGACCTTTGTATTGGAAGAGGAACGCGCCCACCTGCCAGTCGAGACGGCCCGACTTGCCCATCAACTGGAATTCCTGGCTAAGGCTCTTGGCCGTAGGCAAAATCGCGGCCACGATCAGCGGCTGCGCACTCAGGTCCGTATCAGCGAAATAGTCCTGCGTGTTATACGTATAGCCCGTCGACGAGACAAACTTGCCCCAGTCAGATTCGTGTTCGTAGCGAAAGCCGACACCATAGGCATATTGGTCAACCCCATTGGGAGAATTCGTCAAGGCGTTATACCGGCCAGCATAGCCCGATCCCGGGTTTAGGGGGTTTACGACAATCTGTCCCGGTACGGCGTTGAAGATTTCGCCGTCGCTCTTGTAGCTATTGTAATTCAGAATGAGGGTCAGAGTGTCGTTATCGCTGGCTTCGAGCTTCCACTTCGAACGGATGGAGCTGGTGCGAACGGTGTGGATATCTTTCCCCGTGCTCAAGTTCGTGCCATAGCCATTCATCTGGTTCGAATACTGAACGGCAAGATCGGCCGAGAGCTTGTCCGAAAGTCCGCCGGTTACATAGGCACCCACGTCGACAGTCTGGTAATTGCCATAGCCGAATTCCAGTTCCATATGCGGATCGTAGCTGGGGTCGCGCGTGATGACCTGGATGACGCCACCCGTCGCGTTGCGTCCGAACAGTGTGCCCTGCGGCCCCTTGAGCACCTCGATACGCTGCACGTTGTTGAGCGACAGGAAGTTGCCGGTCACCTGCGGGATATAAAAGCCATCCACATACGTGGCGACGGCCGGCTCGTCGGTGGCGGTGGTAAGGTCGGACCCGACACCACGCAGGAAGGGCTTATAGGCAGCGCCCAGTTCAGGCACGGTCAGGCTGGGAACCGCACCTTCGAGGGCGGCATTGCTGGTAACGCCCTTGGCGGCGAGCTGGCTCGCTGTGATCGCTGTAACCGCAATGGGAACTTTCTGAATGTTTTCAGACTGCCGCTGCGCGGTTACGATGATTTCCTCAAGTCCGTCCGAGCTCTGCCCGGTTGCGGCGGAACCGTCGGCGGTCTGGGCCGAGGCCATTTGCGCATGGAAACTCGTCGACACCAGCAGAGCCAGCATGACGCCAACGGGTTTGAAACCCCCTTCTATTGTGCGGTACATTGTATTTCCCTCCATTTTGATTTTGCTCGCTAAATTTTACTTCGATCTCGCATGCGCAGACCGCATCCCTATTAATCCGGCACTTCGTGATGAGCGGCCGTCGGTATCACTGATGCAGATGACGGCTTCCACAGATCGATGGCGGCCGCGAAGTGCGGCGAAAACCTGATCCATTAACGGCCCGTCCACGCCAAGACATAGGCAAAGCTACAAATTTCATGGCCCATCCCTCCTCGTACTTTTATTTGAGTTAAGGGTAAGGCGGGACGGTGCTGCGAGGTAGCCCGATTCTCTCCATTAATTGCCTAATCTGATGGCCTCGAAGAGCGTCTGACGTCAGCATGGTATTTATGCGACATTATAGCTGCCGACACGCGAATGCAGGCTTGTTAAAGTGAAAATGCGGCCTTTGGAGCATTGTTATACCCTCGCCTACGTGAACAGACTTTTCGGCACTGCACTACGAATTCGGATCGGGCGACAGAGCATTAGGCAATCCATCCGCGTCATTTTCGTTCGCCCGCGTCCCGTTCGTTGACGAACCGGCACAGGCTGGGACTGGTATTCTTAATCATGGGAGAGAAGGCTTGAATGGAACGG
>CAYOZY010000010.1:0-14804 GCA_964408525.1 uncultured Sphingobium sp.
CTTATCGCGGGCGATCACAACGGTGAAAAGTCGGCCATCGGCTGACGGTTACAGCTGGAATCGCTTTTCCCATTCCGCCATTAGTGCGTCACGGAATTTGATGAGCCCTTTTTGCGGCCCTTTTCCGCCAAGCTTCGCCACCACGTTCAACCATTACTGCTGTAGTTCCACCATCGAGCGATCAGGTAAGCGGTTAATCAGCCGGTCTACACTCAATGCTACTGTAACAACCTTGGGTGGTGGGGTTGCAACGGGCGCAACTGACCGCACGCCTGTCGATTTGCGCTTCTTTTTGGTACGAGGAGCGCCGCCATTATTTACTGAAGTCCGTGAGCCTGTCTTCGTTTGGGCACGCGGCGCGGCACTCCAGACTCCTTGCTCAGCTCTTCGCTTTTCCTTCTTTCGCTTGCGCTTCTCGCGTTTGCGCGCAGCCTTCTCTTCTTCCGGCGTCACGCGATTATGCCCCTGTCCTATTTTGGCTTGATGAGCGAAGCCACCCGAGGCCGGACTCAACGCGTCGCATCTCATAAGCAAGCTCGTGCTGAAAGTCTGCTGCTGAGCAGAACACTGATCGGCGGGCTGCGAGCCGGAGCATCACCTCGTCAATTTCGATCAACGGCTGCCCCTCCGGCATGGTTGGCCCAGATTGGCGGATCGATCTGCCGCCATGTCTTGTACGTGCCCGGTACAGGGATATTCGTTCCTCGCTCCTTCAAGGCACCCGTTCGCAGGTCGTATATGTCGGCAAGAACCGTCGGATTCCCAAAGTAGGGCGGCGGTCCCTTGAACTCACCAACGGACGTAACCTGAGCGCAGGTGTTCTCCCACGTCGTGCGACGAAGCCAAAAGCCAGCCCGCAGATTATTCGCCGCGTACATTTGAAATACATTTAGTTCGTAAAAATCTGACATTGGTTATTCATCCCGTGGCTTGGCATGGAATGTCGTTGATTCTCGCGCCTGCCTCATGCCCAACCCGGTGCGTTTAGGTGGCGACCAGTTCGGCGATTTTGTTGGCCACTTCTGCCATGGACTCTTCGGCGGTACTCAGCCCTGCTCGGGAGGCTAGCAAGAGGCTGACCTGCTCAAGCTCTTCATAGGTCGTTCCATGAACGACCGGCACAAGCCGTTCACGCCGGAGGAGCGCCGAAAGCTCTTTGTCTGCGATACCTTCTGCCGGGAGACGCCGCAACATAGCCGGGGTCACCAAAACGATACCTACGCGCGAATTCACCAGCCCCTTGTCAATCGCCCGCATCATCGGCACCCCAAGACCGAGGTCCTTTTCACTGAACCATACGCGGACCCCGCGCGCTTCGAGTAGATCATGCAGTTGCTTGGCGGAGCCCTGCCTGTCGTCCCACGCGTGACAGAGAAACACGTCTCGAAGGTCAGGCTGCGACGCCGCCAGATTTTCGACGTTTTCTCGAATTGGCGTGAGCGCCTGCACTTGTTCAGGCGTGTACCACACTGTCGAACCTGCCCCCGACCAGCGGGGTTTCGCAGTGCGGCGCGACCCGCCACCGCTACTCCGGCCGCCGCCACTGCTCGCCGACGAGGAGTAAGAAGGGGTGTGGGACGCGGTGTAAGAGGGCGGGGAATAGGATGAGTATGACCTGAATCCACGATAGCGGGGGCCACACACAGGGCAGTCCGCTCCGCCGCCTCGTGTATGGCCTCTTACTGGTGCCGTGCATCTAGCCATGTCTTGTCTTCTCCTTACTAGGGTTGCTTGGAAGTCCGTGCCGTCGAGGCCATCAGGTTGTTGTGCACATCTCTGATCCTTGGTGCCGCACCCTCGCCCGTGGCGAAGTCGGCAATCGCCAGCGGCGGCTTGCGGTCCCCGAGCCTGCCGCCCATGCGCCGCACAAATTCTTGCGCTAGCCGCCCAAAATCAGATCGCAGGTCCTTCGGCTTGCAGCATTTCGCATATTGCGTCGTCAATGATCCGCAACCGCAGAGTTCGTCGTCTTTGCATTGCACCAGACGATAATAGGGGTTCAGCACCTCGTTGGGCGGGGGCAGAGAATATTGTCTCCCCGGCCATCGGCCCATGACCTCCAGGTGCAGGTGACGGAGCGCCCATACCGTATAAAGGTCTATCAGCGACGTCAGATTACCGCCCTCAGTCCAGACGTTATCGCCGGGCGAAAACGCACATATCGATCCATCAAAAAAATTTGTGTGCCGAGGCCCTATCCAAAGCGGGCCGCCGGGGTCATTCCAGAAGCCCCAAGCACGTGGTCCGGCTCCGGGCGCAAACGGCAGGGCGACCAGAAATGTGGCTCCGTAGTCTAGGCCCGATAAAACCGAGCTTTGGGTCTGGAGCCACACTCCGTCATCGTCAGGGAATACGCGGGACGCAGGATATGCCTTTTCAAGGCTCTCTACCTGCGCTTCGTAAGCGGTCCGAAGCAGGCCGCTGCTGATCCGTGCGGAGGCACCGGCCTGCCGTGATCGACGGGGCGTCCCTTTCCGTCGGGCGGCCCCTTTCCGTGACCCGGCTGCGGGTCCTCTCGGTCTTTGCTGTTCATCGTCAGTTTCCTCGCCCAGTGCTGATGATGCGACATCGGACGCGCTGGGCATAACCACGCCGTTGTCGAACACGTGAGGGAAGACATTGGCGTCCAGTTGCCTGCCGATCTCGGTAAGCATTTCCCAGGACGATCGCTCCATGTCTCCTTCCTCCAATTGTACAATGTACCGCCCGCCTGCACCTTGGCCCGGCACAGCGCAGTGCCATGTCATGTCATGTCATGTCATGTCATCTGGGCTCGACCACTTTGACGAGTCGTGCGATACAGACTATCTGTTACTATATCCGCCGCACCAGTCAAGTTTTTGGTGGTGATAGGCATAAAAAGTTGTGGGGTTTTGCATGAGCCAGGATGGTGCCGAAACGATTGACGATCTGAAGCCGGGGTTGCGCCGCCGCCTCGAATTCATTGATTTCCGACTCTTTTGGGATGGCCGGATCAATCGATCAGACCTTCGGGAGCACTTCAAAATCTCGGCGCAGCAGGCGTCCAATGATCTCGAGAAGTTTGCTGAATTCGCTCCCCGCAGTATGGCCTACGATCAGCACGCCAAGTCCTTTGTGCGTTCCCAAACCTATGAACCAGTCTTCGTCACCGGACAGGCGCATCGGTATCTCCTTCAGTTGCAGGCACTGAAGCTGGGATGGCTCGATAAGAACCACACATGGTTTGCAGCCGTTCCCGACATTGAGGTCGTGGAGCTTCGCCGGCGACCCGTGAGCGACAAACTGGTTATGCTGTTGACCACTGCGATCAACGAGCGTCGTCAGATAAAGGTCAAGTATTGGACGATGAGCGGCAAGCCCGCGACCGACAGGGTACTCGAGCCACATTCACTCGCCTACGTAGCGGGCCGCTGGCACATTCGCGCTTACGATGCGGGCAATGGTGATTTTCGCGATTTCAACCTCGGGCGATTGGAGAACGTCGAACTCAGCGGTCACAGTATGATCGATCCGAGCTTCGACTTCGAATGGAAGTCGATTGGGAGGTTGCGCTTGCGACCAAACCCCGAATTACCGCCCGAAGAGCAGGAAGCGGTTCGGCGGGAGTTCGCTTTCGAGGGCAAGGAGATAGAGAAGCCGTGTCGACTGGCACTCCTATTCTATCTTCGCTCAGAGTATCACCTCGCAGATGACGGTATCGATAAGCGCAAACGTCACCTCGTGCTGCTTAATAATGACGAACTTGAGGAATTGAGGTTATCGGCGAGGCGTATGAGCGTTATGGCACTTCAAGGTGGCGTTGAGCCGCAATGAATTTGGCAGACCTACATGCGGTAGATTGGCGCGACCCGGTCATAGGGTTCGCCCTGTTTGGCAGCAGAGCGCGCGGCGACGAGGATGCCGAATCCGATTACGATATTCTTGTGTGGTCAGAGGGGGCGCAACCTCACACGATCCGGCTCGGCATGCACGCGATGGCGGTCTATCCTTGCGACTACCTGCTGCGGAAAGCCGAGCAAGGAGACTTGTTCGCAAGCCATCTGGTTCATGAGGCCAAGGAGATCTGGGATCCGCACTCCCTCCTGAAAGCATTACGGACGCGCTTCTCGCCAAAGCAGTCATACGGTCGTGAGGTCGACTTGGCTACGCAGATTGGAATGTTTGTCTTACAATTCCATCATCGTATGCCGAGCGCACTCATTAACCGTAGGATCGCTTGGGTTGTGCGCACAATCCTGATTGCCAAGGCGATGGAAATCGGCGCGCCAGTATTTGCTACGCGAGAATTGACAAGCATGCTTTACGCACCGGAAGCTGTTCCCCTTATCGCCCTCAAGGACGATGCGGAATTTCGTCCTGACGGTTTGATTGGTCTGAACTCATTTCTGTCGCACTGGGCTGCGCCGTGGAACGGGGCTGCAAGCACGATTGACGAGTTCCGGACACTCTTTGAAGCAAGCGAAAACGATTTCGGACTCCAGACCATAAAATCGCTGCGGCATGTCACGGACATCACAGATTATCGATGACCGACTGGGTCGATGCTGACCAGCGGGCCACAGGCGATCCCGCCGTCAACTTCAATTACCGTGCCATCCGCTCGGCAACAGCAATCATGTCGCGCCATTCGTTGCTATCCACGGGGAATGTCCAATCCTGCGGCTTGCAGTACCAAGGAATCGAATCTCGCAGCCGCTGGCGATAGCTCTTGGGGTTGAGGCCGTAGCGGGCCGCTATGGCCTCCGCCGTGTCGATATCCGCACCGGCAAATTGGCGTGCCGAATGCAGCGGCGGTCGAACGGGTTGGGCAGAATTGTCCGTAAGAGCCGCAGCCGATTTCGCTCGCGTGCGTTCGGGGCCGGGCTTACCGCTTTCTATCGATCTCGGTCGCCCCTGCAATTCTGCCATAATGGCGGCACGCGCCTGCGAAATCCGGCGATGCTGCTCAGTCTGCACGCATTTGGTGAGGTTGAGTGGCGGGGCATAGCGGCCTACCAATTCCGTCTCCCGGCCATCAGGGTCGGGACATACCTCGATTGCAAGTTCGAGATTGGCGTGCATCCACGCGGTCAGCCGCGCGTCGGATGGCCCGTCCAGCCCCCACGTGTCGGACGAGTTCGGCTTGGTAATCAAGACCGGGGTCAGCGACAATTGCTGCCTCAGAAGAACGGCCAAGCTCTTGCGGGGTGAGTGATTGCGGGTCCGTACGTCGAAGTGGCAGCGGCCCTTCAGCCCGTTCTGGTTGGCGGCAAGGCCGATGTAGATGAGGCCGTCCGCGCCGGGCTCGATGCCCGGCAGCACAGCGTCATCCCGAAGGAACAGCGCATAGACACCAATGTCGGCGCCCAACACGAAACTGGATCGCGGCCCACGTCGCCAATCAAAGGGTGCCTGTTCCACGCCATCCCCCATCCTGTGGCCGCCACCGTCAATTCATCGGCGGCGGGCCAATTCCACCTTTCGCGCAACCCACTCTGCCAGTCGTCCCCAGCAGGGATCGTCATGCGCTTGGGCAGCAAGTTCCATGATCCGTTGATAGAAGACTAGGACGGTGCGAGTGCCTTTCGTAGCCTGCCGCCGCAGACGAGCTCTTTGAAGCAGATAGTCACGAAAACAACCTGTTCAACAGCCTGTGGTCGCTTCCTTTCAACCTCTCCAGCATATTGTTTACGTAGAACATATCAGGTGCGGCATTAACTGGCAGGACAACCACGACATAATCTGGCTGGGCCTTGTTCAACGCGAAAGTTACAAGGCCGACCCCGTGGATACTGCATAGCGACTTCAACCGATTCATGTCGTCGCTGCTCGTGGAGTTCGGCACCACTATATAGCTCTTGTGGGAAAACAGCCGGTACGCAACGGCTTGGCCGAAAGCGACGACCGGCTGGCTGGGCACGGCCTTAATCTCGGCTGTCACGATCTGCGGTTCGAACTTGAAGATGTCCTGCGCACGCGGCTTGAGCACGCCGATCACATCAGGCGTGCCCCACTTACCGCCAAGGCTTGCACCGCCAAGCGCGGAGGCGACGGTCGCCTCATCATTTTCTTCCAGCCATTCAGCGAAGCTGGCGTAGAAATCCTGCTCAGTAAGCGTTTCGGAATCGGGGGTTTCTGCCCTAACCGGAGCGGTAACGGTTTCGGCCTCTTGGGCGCTGGCGGCGGCATCATCTGCGGCTACATATTGCGCTAGCTGATAGGTTCCGCGCGCCACTTTCACGATATCGTCCGAGATGACGAACAAGTTTTGCAGCGCCCCGTGGATACTGTTCTGCGGCGTTTCGGGGTCATCGGTATGGATGCGCTTCAGGATTTCGCCCCAGCGTATGCCGCCAGTCTCGGCTTCCAGAATAGCCCGCGCTCTTTCTTGGATCTGTTGACGGTTCAATTTCATGTTCGCCTCCGGCCTTCCTTCAAACGCCTATGGCCGCATCCGGCCGACCGGCGATCAGTGCGTTGATCCACGCGAGGCACAGTTCCTCGCTCTTGTAGCTTCCGCCCCATCTGTCGCGCTCCTGCTGAGCGACAATGGGGAAGGTCGAATAGATGTAGCGGATGTCCTCCCGGCTCTGCGCCGCGTTGGCGCGATCGAACACACCGTAGAGGATAAAATAGAGCGCATCGAGTTTGGCGCGCAGATTCAGGCGGCGGGCTTCGTCCCATTCGAAGGGCGACAAGGCTTCGCCCTTGGCATCTACATACCCCATGTCGCGAGCAAACGGGGCGAGGTCATTCGCGGTGTAGGTTAGTTCCAGCACCGTCTCCCGCACGATCTCGGCGGCGGTCTTGGGGCCGAAGGCACGGGCATATTCGGCTGGCATGACGAAGGGCAACTGTTCGACCAGATACCAGGCCAGATGGTTGCCGTGGACCTTCTGCCGAGCAAGGTAATCTAGCACAACGCAATTGAGATTGGCCAGCAGCAGCGGAGCTGACTGGATATAGCTGGACCGGTCATCGCCCTTGCCGGAGAAAAGAACCGGCAGAGTGTGGCCTGCGCCATAGCGCGGAATGATCGCGGTGATGGTGGTCCGGGCGTTGGTGACGGACGTTACGTCCTTCATGGCCACGCACCAGTCTGTCGGCGCGTCCCAGCCGGTATCATTCAACTTCACCCAATAGCGCGGCGTCGGCAGACGCGCGGGATCGCGATGTTCATCATCCGTAAGGTCCGAACCCTGGCCGGAACGGAACACGTTGGCCGCCGCCAGCACGATGTCCGAGGCCCGATGGTCGAACGCCTGAACCATCTTGCCCTCGTAAAGCGGCACCCATTCACCAGCAGCGGACTGGAAGCGATTGCCACCGATGGGCCATGCGGCCTCGTCGCCTTCAAGTTCGGGCTGGGTCCGAAACTTGTCGCTGTCGTTCGCCATGTGAAACATCGTTGCATAGCGAACAGACCAGACGGCATCGCCGGAATCTTTAGCAACCAGCACCGGTAACCGGGCGTAGATGCCGGAGGTAATCTCCTTGTCGCGCCGGGACCGAAAGATCGGAGCCGTGCCGCTGTTCGGATTGATCCGATTGATCTCGTCCGCCGTGATCGGGAACACGCGGTCCGGATTGGCGATCTCGGCCAGATCACGAATGAAGAATCCGAACGAGGCGCCATCGAATGTTCGGCCCGGTCCACCAGCGACATAGGCGCAGAACTTGAACCGGTAATAAACGTCCGGGAAAAACAGGGTGCCGTCATACCGCTTGTTGAAAAAGTCGATGATGCTGCTGACCTGCTTTTCGCCCACCACCTTGCGGAAGAAAGCCGCCGAACTTTGATCCGAGGCGATGCCGGACGGGATCAGCAAGCCAACCATGCCGCCCGGCTTCACAAGTGCATGGGCGCGCTCGACAAATAGCGAATTGAGATTGGTGTCGCCACCGGAGAGCAGGGGGTAGTTATCCGATGGCGCTGGAACCGACTTTCCGGTTTCGGGGTCTTTGGTTGGCTTGCCACTGCTGAAACGCGCCATGCGCGCCGTGTCCGCTGCCCGGCTCTCGGCATGGGTGAAATCATCCCACAATGGATCACCATCGGCCTTGAGCTTTGCGATCAGCTTGGCGCGATCAGACGCGCGCTGGGCCAGCGCTATTTCCGGTTTGCGCGCCGCGAACCATTCAACCTGTTGCAGCTTGATCCGGTCCCACGGCGGGTTGCCGACCACGGCATCGAAGCCACCGACTCGCTCAGCGCTGCTCCACTTTTCCCACACGCCGGGAAAGGCGATCTGCCAGTTGAGGAAGCGCTCCTCGCCGATCAGGGCGCGGGCCGATGCCAGAATGCCTTCGGCGGCCTCCAGCAATTCGTTCGCATCGAAACGCTGCTTTTTCATCCGATCGGTCGCGCCCGCCTTAGCGGCGGCGGATTTCCTTGCGACAAGCTCCTGCCGCCCCAGCATGATCTCCACCGGGTTGCCGAACTGGCCATCCAGCAGCGCGCGCACCGCCGCTTTGTCCACCGGCTGCTTGAGGTTCAGCCAGTCCAGCGCGTGGAGGAACGACACGAAGCTGTCTAGAGGACCGATCTGCGATTGCACGCCATACCATGTCGCGGCGGACTGGTGCGCCTCGGCAATCTCGGCGTCGGTCAGCCGCTCGATGATCCCCATCGCCGCTGCCGATGCCTCTGCCTCACGCAGCGGGCCGATGTGCAAAAGCTCGCCGCCCTGAGCGCCCGCCTTGTCGATGGCATCGCGCACCCACAGTCCGAACAGGCTGTCGCCAGCGCTAAGGTGATGGTCGATGAACGAAAGCGGCGCGCCAACCGTGAAGGTATGCAGCCACAGCGCCACCTTTGCCAGCTCAACTGCCATCGGGTTCTTGTCCACGCCATAGACGCAGCGCTTGAGTACCATGCGGCGCACGATGTGGCGGTCATCTAGCTGGGCTTGGTCTATGGTCCAGCCCGCCGCCTTGGCATTGCGCAGAATGGTGGTGCGGATGTCCTCGATCTTGCGAGCCAACGGGGAAATGTATTCGAGGTGCGGCGCGGCCTGAGTCGCCAGCGCCTGTGCTTCCGCCATCGCATCCAGCACATGGTCGGCCAGCGTATCGACCAGCGACACGAGGAAATGTCCCGAACCCATTGCTGGGTCGCAGACGCGCAATTTCAGGATTGCTTCCGCCGGATCGGCCTCGTTCAGGTCGCCTCGCTGGTAGTCGGGCGAATCCTTCGGATCGAGCTTGTCCAGAGCGGTACGAAAGGCATAGAGCCGTTCGGCGATCAGCGGTTCCAGCGTTTGGTCGAGGATCAGACCTACCAGCTCGTCGGGCGTGTAGTAGCTCCCGCTGTTCTTGCGGGCGAACAAATTTGGCCGGACCGTGAGTGAGCCGGAATCGTCGCGGACGATTTCAAACTCCAGCAGGCGCTCGTAGATCGAACCGAGCTGCTGCACCGAAAGGTCGCGATAGTTAATGTAGCGCCTTTCGCCGGACGAGCGCTCATAGGACAGGGCATCGAGCGCTGGGGCCATGACGCTGTCGGGAATGCGGATAGAATCGAGCAGCGGGGTGCCGTCGCCCGCGAACAGGCCACCGTTGTAGGGCGGGATGCCGACCGAGGCATCGCCCTTGTCAATGATACGGGCCAGATCGGCCACGTGCGCCCAAATTTTGCCCGCCGAAGCGGAGAACACGTCCCCATCGGAAATTCGCTTGCCGACCTCGATACGCTGATGGCGCAGCGCGTAATCGTCGTACCGGTTCTCGCCGACCGGCAGCAGGTCGCGATCTTCGGCGTAGAGAAGGAACAGCAGGCGGTACAGAAGAACGAGAGACGCCTGCCGGACGTCCTGGAGCGATGCCTGCGGCGCGGCCCCAGCGATGGCGCTGGCCAGATCGGGGAAGACCTGTTCGAACACCAGCTTGGAGAGGCTGGCCGCGACGCGTTCCTCGTAAAATGCCGCTGCCGCCCGCGCGCATTCATGGAATGAGCGATTATTCGTGCCGGTCTTGATGAAGGCATCGCGGCAGAACATGACCGCGAAAACACGCAGCCAGTGTTCACGCGTGGCCTCATCGGCGAACAGATCATCGCCGCCGTCCAGTGCGAGCACTCGGCCAAGGTCAATTTCCAAAAACTCTTCTGATACCGATCGCGCGCCAGCCCAATAGAGCCGCCACTTCGCGCCGTTGGTCAGGATGCCCCAGCGAAGCTGTCCACCCGTCAAGTCATCGATACGGCGCAGATAGCGCAGCATCTGGGTCGAAGGCGCTGTAGTCTCGTCGCGGCCTGAGGCACGGTCAAGCGGTCGCGCCCAGCGCTTGCTTTCGATTACGGCCAAACCGTGGGCATAGCGCTTCCATTGTTCATGTACTGTGTTGGCAGCTGCCTTCGCATCGGCATCCACAAACAGTAATCCATCCGGCACGTCGTCGCGACCGCTGACAGTCAAATTCTGCTGACGCAGGGATTCGGTCCAGCCGAGCGCTGCTAGCACAGGCCAAATGAAGTCATCCTCTGTTTGGCTCTCGTTGGTTTTATGACTCTGCGGGAACGCGATCGCAATCTTTTCCAGTGCAATACCTAGTGCACCCACATCGACCGTCAGATATGCTGGATCAGCCTTGATGGCTTCGACCAGATAATCAGACGTGAACAGAGAACCGGAAATGAAAAACGTTGAATCGGACAAGCAGGAACCCCGTTACCAACACCTTTAGTGGCGACAACGCGTGCGGGGAAGTGGCCACTCATATAGATGGGAAAACGGAAGTAGGTAGGCCGGTTACGAAGTCTGATCCCTGAATTGTTGGTTCATCGAATAGGCCCGCATCCAAAGTGTGCTATCCAAGAAATAGCCCTTGTCTGACTAGTCCGCGCTCCGAACCCGACCGAAAGGCGCTGGGTAGCGCGCTCAGATTGTTGGCCAAGAACGACTGCAATGTCGGCGTTACATGCCGACGCGGAGCATTACCTCCCCGCGATTGGCATTATAGGAAAGCTGCACTGTCGGGTCATTCTTCGTCCACTTCCATTCGAGGACTGGCTGATCGCCCTCGCCAATCGACGAAGGAGCACTGTATTGGCGGCGAATTGCGTCACGCCAGCGATCATATGCCTGCTCTCCCGTAGCAGTCAGCATCGCGCCGAAAATGCGACCGTTATCGGCAAGGAACATAGTCTCTTTGAGCTTGACGCTTAGAAATTCCCGTGGCGCCTCGTCCCGGTATAGCCAGACATTGCGGCTTTCATCGTACGGTTTCAGCGAGGCAGGCGGACGCGCGTTGAATTTGATTCCGAATATCTCCTTGGGGAATGGCTTATCGCGATCATCGAGTCCGGTGCAGTATCTGTTCCAGAGCCGAACAAACTTCACCTGATTGTCGAATCCTCGGACCATCACAATATTCTGGTCGATAACAGCGAGCCACGGCTCCGGCCCTGTCAATGCCCCAAAGCTGTTCTTTCCGTTGACATACCCACAGGCCGCGCGCTGGCCGTGCTTGATGCGGCCGTATCCGCGTGAGAACTCGGCGGACGATGAGTCCTTCATCGATTGCTGAATCGCCTGCTGGGCAATGCTCAGCGTTGCGAGATCGCCGTTCGCCCGCTCCTCCTCCGCCTGATCCAGAGCGCCCTGCTTTTCGGGGCTTTGCATTGCCCTTTGAAAGGTCGAGCCGATCATACCAACGCCGGAGACGATGGCCAGAGCGATCAGGCAACCGGATCGCTTCCCTCTTTTTGATGCCGTAGGCGCTGATTCCATAATCTATCCCCGGTAAGCGTCAGAGCCACTCGATAACCCGATATGGGATATTCCGAAAGGGGTTCTAGCGATGCGAGTCGATGTCTCGCTCTGTCTTCTCGGAACCCTATGAGGCCATGCTCCGCGTACTGGTTGATGCGCGTCGGAGTGCAGGGCTGCGTCAGACTGACCTTGCCGATCGTCTCGGCAAGCCTCAGTCGTTCGTGTCGAAGATCGAAAGGGGAGAGCGACGAATCGATCTGGTTGAATTCCTGATCGTTGCGCGCGCTCTCGGTGCGGATGGAGTCGATCTGGTGCGTTCCTTTGCCGACAGCCTCCCGCCCGACGCCGTGCTATAATTGAATGTCTTTGAACGGTTTGGAGGGTCTTTGAATGAGCCTTCCAACCGGTTGACATATATAGATTTTTCTCATTTTCGTGGTGACGCGGCATCAATATGGCGGTGCCAACGAAGGGAGACATCAATGACCGAACGGCCAGAAATCGATGTTCACGGGAACACGGCGAACCATCTTGAGCAGGCGGGGTGGCTGCTCTCCATCTACGAGGCGACCCGCGAGAATGTGCTGCGACGCGATGAGCCGCTGCACGAAATCTGCTACTGGCCGGGCGCCATCACCAAGATGGATTTCATACCTGAGTCTCTGTTCATTTTCTGGAGCGACGGTGTAATGATGGGTTGCTTCAGATGGGCGTTCGACGCGGCATGGGCCGAATTGGGAGACGACACGCCCGTGGAGCATGTTGCCATGGACGACATTGAGGACGCCGAGCGCGAGAGCGAAGCGGAAGACTGATCTGCATACGCCGTTCAAATCGCGCCGATGCAATTCTCTTTCGATTTCTCAGATTTGCACTTAACTCGACAGGGCTGGAGGTAACAGCCATGCCAGTGATACATCTTACCAAGCGTACTATTGATGCTCTGCCGCCCGTGACCTCGGGCCAGATTCTCTATCGCGATACGATTCTGCCGGGCTTCGGCCTGCGGGCAGGCACACGAAGCCAGACGTTCTTCGTTGAAGGGCAGGTAGAGCGCCGGACGGTGCGCGTATCCATCGGACGCTATGGACCGATCACGCCAGAGGTTGCGCGCAAGAAGGCGCTCAAGACGCTGAGCGAAATGGCGGAAGGGCACGATCCCAATGGCGTTCGTAGGGCGAAGCGCGCTGCCACAATGTCAGTGCAGGAGGCGTTCGACGATTTCTTTGACCACCGAACGCTGGCAGAGAGCAGCAAGGTCAATTATCGGCGATCCATCGACATCTATCTCAAAGACTGGGCGAGCAAGCCTATCGGAGAGATCACCCGACGAATGGTTCTCGACCGGCACCGGAAGATTGCCGAGGAGAATGGGCCGGTCACAGCGAACAACACCTTCCGGCATTTCAGGTCTGTCCATAACTTCACGTCCGCAGCCCATGGCGAGCTTCCACCCAATCCCGTCTCGATCCTGACGCAGGCACGGGCATGGAATCCAGAGCGGCGGCGACGCAGTGTCGTCCCCGTCCATGGCTTGCCGAAGTGGTGGCAAGCGGTGCATCAGGAGGAGGATTATGTTCGCGACTTCCTTCTGATCGCGCTGTTCACCGGAATGCGCCGGTCTGAGATTGCGCGGCTCCGCTGGAAGTTCATCGACCTTGAGGGGCGCACCCTCACCGTGCCCACGACGAAGAATGGCGATCCGTTGGAATTGCCGCTGTCGGACTTTCTGTTCGAACTGCTGCTGGCGCGACGCGACGATGACCCCGAGACAGAGTGGGTCTTTCCCGGCCGGGGCAAGACCGGCCACATGGTCGAGACGAAGAAATTCTATACCCGCGTCACCAAGACCAGCGGCATACGGTTTTCCCTTCACGATTTGAGAAGAACGTTCGTCACTATCGCGGAGAGCCTCGATATTCCGCACTACGCCTTGAAGCGGCTGCTCAACCACCGGACTGACAGCGACGTGACTGGAGGGTATATCGTGATGGACGTTGAGCGACTGCGCGGCCCGATTGAGCGGGTGGCGGAACGGATATTGGAGCTTGTCAGTGGTGGAACATCCTGTGAGCGCCTCGCTGCGTGATGGAGCGAACATGGACGACGAAGCCAAAATTGCCCAACTTTTGATCGATCAAGAATTGGCCTCGCGGCCATCGAAGCAGCGCTTCCAGATCGATCCCGAGGAATTTGGTAGCCATGCTGCCGACGCAATGTCAGACGCACGATACGTAGATGGACGCATAGTGCTTCGGCTGGTTTTGGAATCCTTGCTTCGCAATCCAACCGCGAAAGGGAAGAACTCTGGCTCAGCTCGGCTTGCACGTATCTCGGCGGAGCTGTTCGACCAGCCCAAGAGAGGCGGGAGGCCAAGGCGGCAGACGAGCGAGGCTTTACGGATTGTCGCTGAGCAGGTGCTCAAGCGGCGCGATGCCTCAAGCCCGTCGATCGTCGAGATTGCTTCTGCTGCGGTCGAGGAAGTTTTGGGTCAGCCAGACGAGGGGCTGGCAGAAACTGTCGCCAATGACTTCTCTGCTAACCGAGCGGAAATTTTGGCCGACTACGTAGATTCGCGTTACCCACATATCGAAAGGCGTATTGCGAGATTGATCGTCGATCTCTTGGCTGCGTGTGGGCTCGATGTGGACCCGCTGGTGACGGCCCCGATAACGACCGATCCCCATCTCGGCAGGGAACGGACTTTTGACGATATCGAGGATGACTACGCCGCTTACATGGAGGCGCTTGCGCGGCGGGACTGACCTTCAGTGTCAACGGCAAAACCCTGGGGGTTTTACCGGTGCGGAGTCTGGATACATCGTTTAGTTGGATGCCCTCCAAAATCTTAGGAGGGCAAACATGGCAAACCGGAGTGAGGCCGAGCGCCTCGTTACCACGCATGAGGCTGCAAAGATTCTCTGTTGTTCAATCGCATGGCTTGAGCGCCAGCGGTGGAAGGGTGAGCCCCCATTCCATGTGAAAGTCGGCGGTCCGGACGGACGAATGGTCCGCTATCGCATAGCCGACCTTGATGCGTGGATAGCAGTCAATCGCGTCAATTATGTCACCAGTGAAGCGCACCGCTGATGGCGATGAGCATTCAGGCAGATGGAATTGCTCACGCACTCG
>CAYOZY010000010.1:14814-28905 GCA_964408525.1 uncultured Sphingobium sp.
CGTCAGATCAAGCGCAGCCGAGCGGTCGTCCCCTTGCTCACGCACTCGGCGGCGCGCGACGTTCCGGCAATGGAATATGGAGCGCCCGTTGCCCGTGTCACGACGATAGACAAGCCTCACTCTCTATTGGTGATCGGGCCGAAGGAGGCGTGTGGGTCAAGTGCCATGCGGGCTGCAACAGCATCAACGTAATTGCGGAACTGACCAAGCGCAATCTGTGGCCGGTTTCTGGCAAGCCTCGCTCTCCAAACCAAGGAGATGCCAGGAAGCGACGTCGCCATCTCGATGAAATCGTCGAGGTCTTCGCCGTCGTGCCGCTTGATGCACCATCGCCAGCATGGGAGAATCTCGGCGGCGTCGAGCCGCACCACTTTTACGCCTATCGCGGGATGAACGGTGAGTTGCTGAACTATGTCGTTCGTTGGGATGAGCTTGACGGCAAGAAGATCAGGCCGCTGAGCCTTGTGCGCAGGCGGGACGGGTCTGTTGACTGGGCCTTCAAAGCCCCCGAGCCACCATGGAGCCTGTTCGGTCTTGAAGAACTGTCTGGCAAGCCCGACGCGCCGATCCTTGTGGTTGAAGGCGAAAAGACTGCACTGGCAGCGCGCGAGAAGTTTCAGAGCCACGTTGTCGTGTCGTGGCGCAGCGGTGCCAAGGCGATCACAGAAGCCGACCTAACCCCATTGGCGGGGCGCGATATAGTGCTGTGGCCCGATGCCGACGAGCCGGGGCAGCGGGCTATGACAGCCGCGGCCGAGCGCCTACGCGCGATTGCGGCTGCATCCGTCCGGCGGGTGGAACTGCCCGCCAGCCTTCCCAAGGGCTGGGACCTTGCCGATACCGTACCTCTAGAGTTGGATGTTGCGGCGCTAATTGAGGGCGCACCACTGGCAGGAGCATCCACGTCACCAGATAGCAAGGAAGCAGACCCCTCTGGGGGTAAGGAGCTGATTGGCTTCATTATCCCGGCTGACGCCCTGATGGCGATGGACCTGCCCGCGCGGGAATACATCATTGAACCATTCCTGCCCGCTGCCAGCCTTATCATGATCTACGCCGAGAGGGGGCTCGGCAAGACGTGGTTCGCCCTTTCCCTCGCCATCGCGATCACCAAGGGTGAGAGCTTTCTGGCCTATGCCGTCCAGCGCCGTCGGCGCGTGCTCTATATTGACGGAGAAATGCGGCTGGGAGACATTCAGGACCGAATCCGTCATCTCGAACCCGCGCCATCGCCTAGGTTGTTGATCCTGCCCTCCGAGATGCTCTTTCAACAGGGCCGCCCGATCAATCTCCACGACCTTGAGGATCAGGCGGCGGTGGACAAAGCTATTGCCACCCTGACGGAGCGGGGCATGGCGCCGGAGGTCGTCGTCGTCGACAACCTCTCGTCGCTTTCGGGTGGGGTCGACGAGAACGACAATTCGCAACTCGATCAGCTTCTGCGCTGGCTGCTGTCCCTGCGGCATCGGGGAATTGCGGTCGTCCTGATCCACCATGCGGGAAAGAGTGGGAAGCAGAGGGGAGCGTCGCGGCGGGAGGACCTGCTGGATACGTCGATTGCCTTGGAGCGGCCCGACGATGAGGAGACCACGCCTCATCAGGGCGCACACTTTGTAGTCCGGTTTGTGAAGAACCGGCATCCCAAGCCTGTCCCCGACGTGCTGGAGCTTCGCCTCACCGAGCATAACGGCGCACTCTACTGGCAGTATAACGAGCCGATGAAGATCGACCGCGCAACAGAGATACTAAGGGCGATATGGGAGTTGAAGCCCGAGACGCAGAAGGAGTTGGGCGAGAAGGTTGACCTCACTAAGGGCGCGATAAGCCAGCACTGCAAAACGCTCCGCAAAGCTGGATTCCTCACTGACGGGCCGACGCTGGCGCTGACGCCTTTTGGGCGGGAGCGGCTGATCGAAATTTGGCCTGAGTTGGAACCCCGGATTCTCAAGCAGGGCGATCTGCTGGTGCGGGACGTCATGTAAAGTGCGCGACGGGGCAGGGTTTAGGGTTTACCCCGCCTAGCGGGGTAAACCTAAAGCCCCCGCCTAAAGGTGGTTTAATTGGGCCTTGGGGCTAAACCACAAGCCCCGTCCGCCCTTCCAACATCCCCCAAGCCCCACGGTAAAGCTCCCACTTCTCGCGGTATCCGTGTCCTATCACGTCCACGCGATCATCGATGTGAACCCGCAGGACAGACGTATCCTTCCGCAGGCCGCCACCGCGCCGCTCCCCCGCGAGCCACGCTGCCGCGCTGGTAAGCAGTTCGTCTTCGACCATGCGCGAGGGCAGAATATAGACCGCGGGTGAGCCTGCGACCTCGAAGCTTACGGCTGCGACAAAGTCCGCCTCGTCCCCGTCCGTCAGATCGAAGACACGCCCATTACGCTTTTTTGACCACACGAAACAGGAAGTACCGGGCCGCTTCGCCTTCACCCTGATTTTGACCGAGCGCCCGGATTTGGTTGCGAACAAGTCCCATCCGGCGGAATTCATCGTGCTGGCATTGAAGTTGCCGACAAGCCAGCCACGGGCCAGAAGCTCCAATTCGACCACTAATTCGCCCATGCGACCGATCCGTTGGGTGTCTATTGATGTTAGGTCGAAGTCCAGCATGATAATTTGACACGTTTGGTAGACACACATCCTTGCCATAATTTGGCCTTGTCACGCAATGGATTTGGTCAAGGCATTTGGGCGCAATGTAAAATTGGCGAGGGAGAGCCGTCACCTCACCCAGGAAGACCTCGAGGGGATGACCGGCTTGCGCCGCAGCTACATCAGTGACCTTGAGCGAGGGACGCGAAATCCCTCGATCCGCGCGCTTGAGCGCATCGCAGTTGCGCTGGAAGTGTTGCCGGCGGAACTGGTCGGATTACCGGAAGGCGCGCAATGGCCACCATCGTCAGACCGAAAATAGTTTGAAGCGAGGTTGGTAGTGGTGCCGCTTAGGTGACTCGAACACCTGACCCCATCATTACGAATGATGTGCTCTACCGGCTGAGCTAAAGCGGCCTGACCCCTACTAATCCCCTACTAACTTCTTTTCGTTTGCACCAGCCCCTTGGTATTGCTCGTCATTACAGCGGGGACCCGCTAATTACGAATGTGGCGCTCTACCAACTGAGCTAAAGCGGCATAAGGAGGGAGCATATTCGCCCCGCGATCCGGTCGCAGCGCATATCAGCCTCGGCTCAAGCTGGCAAGCCGGTTCGCATGGTCCGCGTGCTGCCAGCGCGGCTTCCGGCGACTATGTCCGCATGTCCGCAATACATCGCCCGCCCTTCCTCTCTCTCCCTCCCACCCGCCACATTCATCCGCACAAGTGGCAGCAGAATGACAAACAACCGATTCCATGCGGATTTAGCTATTATTAACCATCTTTGTGCGAGGGTCCGGCTTTGAGCCATGCCGATGCTCACAGCGATGAACAGGTGGACCAATGGACAATATGCGCGGCCAGGACGGGATCGACGGCGAGGACAGCCTTGATTATGGCGCGATAGAAGCGCCGCCGGTGATGATCGCCACAGACGAGCGCCGCATGCATGTGCGCGCCTATAATTACTGGGCATCGCTGCTCGGCAACCGCGCGCTGCCCTCGATCGAGGATCTCAACCCGGAAGACATGAACGATTTCAGCGCGAACAGCGTGCTGCTCGATTTTTCCATGGGCATGGACAATCCGGCGATCCTGTATCTCGGATCGGCCCTGCGCGAGGAATGTGGCATCAGTGGCCCTATCGAGCGCATCGACCAGGTGCCCGCTCGCTCGCTGCTCACCCGGCTGACCGATCATTATCTGCAAATCATCGCCAATGCCGCCCCTGTCGGCTTCGAGGCGGAATTCACCAATCAACGCAATGCGGAGATCATGTATCGCGGCATATTGATGCCTTTCTCCTCGGACGATGAAACCATCGATTTCATCTATGGGGTGATAAGCTGGAAGGAAGTTGCCAGCCAGAGCATGATCGAGGGGCTGGACGAGGAAATTCGCGGCGCTCTGGGCAGTGCTCCGGCAGCGGCATATCCCACCGCCCCGATCTGGGCGGATGGCCCCTCCGCGACAGCGGATTTCGACGACAACGGCCTGATCGAAACGGGCGAGAGCGCCGCTGCTGTGGCCGATGATTCCAACTTCGGCTTCGACGAACTATCGGATGAAGGTGAAAACGCACCCACCACAGGCGACGACGTTCTCGATCTCCACGAGGAGGTTAGAGACGCCACCGCCGCCGATACCCGCTTCTATGCCGATGCCGCCACGGACATTTCGGCCGGGGATATGTTCGAGCTGGAACAGCCTTCTGCCGCCGATCATATCCTCGATCTGGTTGCCGCCGATGGTATCGAAGAACTGACCCCGGCTGAACTGGAAATTGCAGAACTGGAACTGACCGAGGAAGCGCCGGAGCCTGTCGAGGCTGTTCTGGAGGAGCTGGACCTTGCCGGTTTCGCTGCCGCGGAGCCGGCTGAACAACCCGCCGCCGACCACTCCGACGATGACCTGTCCCTGATGGCAGTGGACCTTGAGGAAATCGGCGACACTATGGATATCGAGAGCGAATTCGTCCTCGAAGATATTGCTGTCGAGGAGGCCGTGAAAGACCAGCCCGTTCTCTCCGTCGTTGCCGCTCAGGCGGATATTCTCGACATTGCCGATGTGCTCGATCTCAGCGAGCGCGACGAGGATCTGGCGGCGGTGCTCGACATTGCGCGGCAGGGCGCGAATGAAGTGCGCGAATGTGATGCGCGCAGCCGCACCGCTCTCTATCGCGCCATCGGCCTCGCCTATGATTTCGCGCTGAGCGCCCGCAACGCGCCGGAGGACTATGTGCTGATGCTCGAAAATGCGGGCATCACCGTGCAGGACCGCAGCCCGATGACCGCCGTCATCAAGCTGGTGTTCGGTGCCGATTATGAAAAGACCCGCGTTGCCGAATATGCGCTCGCGCTCGAATATGCGATGGAACGGGGGCTTGATCGCGGTTCTCTGGCCGGACAGCTCGGCTTTTACGAAGGCGGCCTCAAGGGGCTGGTCAATGACATGCGCGCCGCCCGCCACTCGAAGGACGAGGGCGGACCATCCCGCACGGTCCGGCGCCTCGATCGCGCAGTGCGCAAGCTCAACCGCGCCCAGCCCGCCGAAGCCATGGATCTTCCTTTCGGCGATCTCGGTCTGGCTGTAGTGGTCGCGCGCCGCGAAGAGGACGGCAGCATTTCGCTGCTTGCCGGTGTAGGCCTTCAGGACAAGGCCGCGCAGAAGGTGATGATCGCGGCAAGCAAATCGGTTTGACGCTGGTATACGATTTCGGCGCAAGCTATTCTACCAGTCAGCTTGGCTTCATGGGGGTCAACCGGCTATAAAACTTCAAAACAGGCATGACATTATAACGATAATCGCGAAGCAGGAGAATATATGGCGGAGGCTGACCCAGGAAATGCCGGGCATATAGCGCGGCAGTTGCAATCCGCATTGGCGCAGGGCGCCCTGCCGGGTGAGCGCGAAGGCTTCGACGAGAAGGCCGCGGAGGCGGTGGCTTCCTTCATGGCGCAGGCCGCAACCACGCGAAAACCCGGCCTCCCAACCATCGTCATTGCCGCCGATTCGTCCTCTTCGGGCGTAAAAAGCGCCGCACAGACGCTACGCATCGCAATCATCAACGACGACATGCCGTTCCTTGTCGACAGCATCGCCAATTGCCTCGCGCAACAGGGTTTGGTGAGCCGGAGGCTGCTGCATCCCGTCGTCGGCGTGGAGCGGGACGCCAAGGGCAGGCTTGTGCGCCTTCTTCCCTCGGACAGCGCGGGCGCACGCCGGGAATCGTTTGTCTTTGTTGAGGTCGATCGGGCTTCCACGAAACAGCGACAGGGGCTGGAGGCGCAGCTCGAAGCGACGCTGGCCGATGTGCGGGCCGCGGTGAACGACTGGGGCCGGATGCAGGAGGCGCTTGCCGCCGACGCGGACCGGCTGACCGACGATGAAGGCGCTGCGCTGCTCCGCTGGCTGCTGGCGCGCAATCTCACCCAGATCGGCCACCAGACATGCCGTCGCGACGGCACATGCGAGTCGGCGCTCGGCATCTGCGCGATCGAGAGCAATGAGCCGTTGCTCGCCCCTGCCAGCATCGAGGCGGCCTTCGGCTGGTTCGAGGAAGGTGGCCGGTGCCCGCTCATCATCAAGAGCAATCAGGCATCGAAGGTCCACCGCTCCAGCCTCGTCGACCTTTTCATCATTCCGATCCGCGACGGCAAAACGATCAAGGCACTCTCGATCCATGCGGGCATGTGGACAAGCGCCGCGCTCGCTACGTCGCCGGACAAGGTGCCGATGCTGCGCGCGTCGCTTTCGGCGCTGATGGAGAAGCATCATTTCGACCCCTCCGGCCATGCCGGCAAGGCGTTGTTTCATGCGCTCACCACCCTGCCCCACGACATCGTTATCGGGTTCGACCGGGGGACGTTGGAGCGGCTGGCGCTCACGTTCATGTCGCTGTCAGACCGGCCCCGTCCCAAGCTGGTGCTGGCGACCGCCGCGCTGGCGCGCCATCTCTATGCGTTTGTGTGGCTGCCGCGCGACGATGTTTCGACTTCGCGCCGCATCGCAATTCAGGATATGCTGGCCGAGGCCGCCAATGCGCCGCTGCTGAGCTGGTCGATTGCGCTGGAAGAAGGCGGCATGGCGCTGTTGCGCATCACGCTCGATATTCGCGCGGGCGGGCGCACGCCGGACGAAGACAAGCTCGATGCGCAGCTCAAGCATATGGTGCGCGGCTGGGCGCCGGCGGTCGAGGCGGCGCTGGCCGATATGCTGGACGGGGAGCGGGCTTCCGCGCTTGCCGAAAAATATGCCGAGAGCTTCCCCCCCAATTATCGCCTAGGCGCAGGGCCGGAAGAAGGCGCCGTCGACATCGTCGAAATGGCGAAGCTTTCCGGCAAGGATGACCGGCGCGTGCGGCTCTATCGCAATGAGGACGACAAGCCTGATGAGCTGCGGCTGAAACTTTACAGCAAATCCGCGATCACATTGTCCGACGCCGTGCCTGCGCTGGAAAATTTCGGTTTCAAGGCGGTCGAGGAGATCACCACAGCGCTCAATCGCGGCAAGAGTGGGCATATCCATCGCTTCCTGCTTGCCCGTCATGATGGCGGCGATGCGCAGGCGCTGCTTGCGCGCGCCGGCATAGTGCAGGATACGCTGGCGCAGGTACTCACCGGCCATGCCGAGGACGATCGCTTCAACGAACTCATCGTTTCGGCGGGCCTTGCGCCCGAATCCGTCGTCCTGACCCGTGCGCTGTTCCGCTATCTGCGCCAGACAGGCATGCCCTATGCCCTGACGACTGTCGTCGATACGCTGCGCAGGGAGCAACCGATCACCCGCGCACTCATCGATCTGTTTCATGCACGGCACGACCCCGCCTTCAAGGGTGATCGCGCCGCAGCGGCCAAGACCGCCGACGATGCCGTAATTTCCGGGCTTGCCGGGGTTTCCGCTCTGGACGAGGATCGTATATTGCGGCTCTACCAGGCGGTTATCCATGCCTGCCTGCGCACCAATTTCTTCGTCGAATCGGGGCAACTCGCGCTCGTTTTCAAGATCGACAGCGCGAAGGTTCCGGGCCTGCCCAAGCCGTTGCCGTGGCGCGAAATCTGGGTCTACAGCCCGCGCGTGGAAGGTATCCACCTGCGCTCCGGTCGCGCGCGGCGGCCTGCGCTGGTCCGACCGGCGTGACGATTTCCGCACCGAAATCCTTGGCCTGATGAAGGCGCAGCGCGTGAAAAACGCGGTGATCGTCCCTGCGGGTGCAAAGGGCGGCTTCTATCCCAAGCGCCTGCCCAACCCGGCTGTGGATCGCGATGCATGGCTCGCCGAAGGCACCGAAAGCTATCGCATCTTCATCCGCTCGCTGCTCTCCGTAACCGACAATATCGTCGGCGCCGACGTGACCCACCCCGACGGCATCGTCATTCACGACGGCAACGACCCCTATTTCGTCGTCGCGGCGGACAAGGGCACCGCGACCTTTTCTGACGTCGCGAACACCATCGCGCTGGAGCGCGGCTTCTGGCTGGGCGACGCTTTTGCCAGCGGCGGCTCCAACGGCTATGACCACAAGGCGATGGGCATAACGGCGCGCGGCGCCTGGGTATCCGTTCAGCGGCATTTCGCCGAAATGGGCGTCGATGTGCAGAGCGAGAGCATCCGCGTCGTCGGCTGCGGCGACATGTCGGGGGACGTGTTCGGCAACGGCATGTTGCTCAGCAAGGCGATCAGGCTGGTCGCGGCGTTCGATCATCGGCATATTTTCATCGATCCTGATCCGCTCGACCCGGCGAAAAGCTGGGCGGAGCGCGACCGCATGTACAAACAGCCCCGGTCGAGCTGGGACGATTACGACAAGTCGCTCCTCTCTCAGGGCGGCGGCATATTCCCGCGCTCGATGAAGAGCATACCGCTCAGCCCCGAAATCAAGGCCGCGCTCGACATCGCCGAGGACGAGATGGACCCGGCATCGCTCATTTCCGCCATATTGCGCGCGCCCGCCGACCTGCTCTGGTTCGGTGGCATCGGCACCTATGTGAAGGCCGCGAGCCAGAGTAATGGCGAGGTCGGCGATACGGCGAACGACGCGCTGCGCGTCAACGCCGAAGAGCTTCGGGTGAAGGTTGTGGGTGAAGGCGCCAATCTGGGCGTCACCCAGGCCGCGCGCATCGCCTTTTCGTTGAACGGCGGGCGCATCAACACCGACTTCATCGACAACAGCGCGGGCGTCGATTGCTCGGACAATGAGGTCAATATCAAGATTGCGCTCAACCGCGAGATGGCCGAAGGACGGTTGTCGCTGGAGGATCGCAACAGCCTGCTGGTCGAAATGACCGATGCCGTGGCCGACCTTGTACTGGAGGACAACCGCCTGCAGGCGCTCGGTCTTTCCATTGCGGAGCAGGGCGGCGTCCGCGCCCTGCCCAGCTATGTGCGGCTTATCGAGACATTCGAGGACAGCGGCATGCTGGATCGCCGCGTCGAGGGTCTGGCGACCAACGAGCAACTGCTCCGCCGCGCCCAGGACGACAAGGGGTTGACCCGGCCGGAGCTGGCGGTCCTGCTCTCGACCGCGAAGCTGACATTGCAGGATGCGATCGAGGGCGGCGCGCTGGTCCACGATGCGTGCATGGGCAGCGACCTCTTAGCCTCCTTCCCGCCGCAGATGCAGATGCGCGAGGCAGACGCCATCGCCGCGCACCGGCTGCGCAAGGAAATCGTCGCGACCGAACTGGCCAACCGTATCATCAACCGGCTCGGCCTGATTCACCCGTTCGAGCTGGCGGAGGAAGAGGGCTGCTCGCTCGCCGATATGGCCAGCGCGTTCGTCGTCGCCGACAGGCTGTTCGGCGTGACGGCGCTGTGGGACGAGATCGACGACTGCGACATGCCCGAAGCGGGCAGGCTCGCCTTGCTGGGCCAGATCGCGAGCGCAATGCGTGCGCAAATTGCCTCCGTTGTGCGCATATTGCCCGCAGGCTTCGCGCCCGGAGAGGGCATCGCACAGCTTCGGTCAGGGGTCGAGGCGATGACCCGCGATCTCGACAATGTTCTCACCGAAGCCCTGCTCGAACGTGCCGCGAACATGGAGGACGCGCTGGAAGATCTGGGCGGTCCCGGCGCGCTGGCCCAACGGACCTCGCACCTGTTCAAGATGGACGGCGCTATCGGCCTCGCCCATCTGGTTGAGCGCATGGGTGGAGACATCGTTGCGATCACGCGCGCGTTCGTCCGCTTAGGCGACGCGACCGGCATCCACTGGCTCCAGAGCGCCGTGGCGAAGCTGGCGCCAAGCGATCCATGGGAACGGCAACTGCTTTCCGGCATTGCGCGCGACACACAGCATGTGCGGCTCGATCTGCTCGCGCGCCTTGGCACCAAAGACGCCGTTGCCGGGATCGAGAAATGGCTGGAGGCGCAAGCGCCCCGTATCGCCCAGTTCCGGCATCAGCTTGAACGGGCAAAGGCGGCTCCGTCGCCCCATGTCGCCATGCTGGCGGAGCTGGCGGGTCAGATCAGGTCGTTTATGTCGCGTTAGAGCGGTTTCTGAATCGCTGAATGATCCCATTCGGCTGGAAAACACTCCAAGCGCGCGGGCGGGGTGATGCTGAGCGATCAGCAGAACGCCCAGTGCCGCATCATGTTGTGGTACACATTGGTGAGGCGCAGCACTTCCGCGTCGGTGCTGCCGTGCCTGACCGTAAGCGCCTGAATCGACTGGTCGAGTTCGAACAGCATCGCGCGCTGTTCCGCACTGGCGACAAGCGACTGCATCCAGAAAAAGCAGCTGATGCGTTCTCCGCGCGTGACCGGCGTCACCTTGTGCAGGCTGGAGCTGGGGTAAAGCACCATATGTCCGGCGGGCAGCTTGTAGGAGAGCATGCCGAACGGTCCCTCTATCTCAAGCTCGCCGCCATCATACTCTTCCGGATCGGTCAGGAACAATGTCGCCGACAGGTCGGTGCGGATCCGCGTGCCGCTCGGCCCGTGGACGCGCACAGCGTTGTCGACATGCATGCCGAAGGCTTCGCCAGGGCCATAACGGTTGAAAAGCGGCGGGAAAATAGTGTGTGGCAAGGCCGCAGAGAGAAACAGCTCGTTACTCCCCAGCGCCTGCGCGACAACGGCCTGCGCCGCTTGCGCGGCCGGGCTGTCTTCCGGCAGTTGCCGGTTCTTCTTCTTGAGTGCGGAACCGGGGCCGCTGGTCGCATTGCCGTCGATCCATTCGGCTTCGATGATCCGGGCGCGAAGATCGAGCGCAGCCTCGCTGCTCAGCATGTCGGGAATGACGATCAGCATATCCGGTCCTTTAGGCGGCGATCGACCTGGGGTCCAGCCCGCCGGATGGTTCCTGCTTCTATGTGGGGCATGGAAGGAAACCGGCCGACGGGCTGGTATCGCGCCGCTGCCGATGCGACGCGATAGGGGAGCTGGTCAAAAGCGAATTGTCCCGGTCAACGTCGCGGAGCGCCCCGGCGCGACATAGGCAAAGGGCGCGGTCGAACGATAGATCGCGTCATAATAGCGCTTGTCGGTCAGGTTCAACACATTGAGACGCAGCTCGGTCGATCTGGTCGGCTTTACCCGCGCCACCGCATCGAAGCGCCAATAGCCCGGAAAACTGGGATGGAGGCCGCTTTGCGTGGTCGTCAAACCATAGGTGCCGCCATAGATGCGGCTCTGGTAATAGGCTTGCCCGCCCAGCGTCAGCCAGTCGGTGAGGGCATAGGTGCTGAGCAGCGAGGCATTATATTTGGGCACGTTGGGGAAGCGCGAGCCGATGGCGGCAGTGTCGCCGGAGTCCGTAATCTTGGCATCAAGCCAGGTCAGGCCGCCGAACACCGACCAGCGCGGCGTGATATTGCCGCTTACCGCGATTTCCGCACCGCGCGAGCGCAGCTTGCCGACCAGTCTAAAGCCTCCGTTCACAGGGTCAGCTTCGCGCGCATTGTCCTTGTCGATCTGGAACAGCGCGGCAGTCAGCAACAGGTTCTTGTTGAACTCATATTTCACGCCCAGTTCATAGGCCTTGTTGCGTTCGGGATCGATGCTTTCGGTTCCCGCGCCCAGCCCGCCGTAGGTCGCGCTGCTGCTGTCGAGCTGTTCGCCGCTGGGGTTGGACGAGGTGCTGAACGACGCGTAGAGGCTGACCGGCTCGACAGGCTTGTAGAGCAGGCTGATCTGGCCGTTCAGAAAGTCGATCGATTGCCGGCGGTCGAACGTGCCGTTCCCCTGCGGGCCGCTGGCCTCGATATCGTACATGTCGTAGCGGAGGCCCAGCGTCGCCTGCCATTCCGGCGAGAATTTCACCGTATCGATCAGATAGGCCGACATGGTTTCGACTTTCACGATTGTCGGTGTTACGGTCGTGTCGATGATTGCAGGAAGGGTGTAACCCAGCACAGGATCGGGATTGAACAGGTTGCGCGCCGGGATGGTCGGCGTGGGCAGGTTGTTGCCGTTCGCATCCTCGATGAAAGCGGGGAAGCTGTAGCGCCGGTTGACTACCTTTTCGCGAGAGATCTCAACGCCACCAACCAGCGTGTGACCGATTCCGCCGGAATCGAAGCGCACAGTCGCGTCGGTCAGCATGGCAAAGGTTGAGTTGTCGCCATGGCGCTGAGGCGATCCGGTCGAAACGGTCCAGTTGGCGGGATCGGGGTCGGTCGTGGTGGGCGCGCGCGGCACGCTGACGACATAATAGTTCCACGTTTCGCCATAGCGGACCGTCGAGCGCAGCGCGATCCGGTCATTGGGTTCGAATTTCACCGTGAGCGTGCCGATATCCGAGCCATTGTCGATAAAATCCCGACCGACGGCGCCATAGAAATTGTCGGCGTTCACCTTATAAGGCTCGCCGGTCGCCGGATCGAACGGGTGGCCATAGTCCGACATGCCGTCGAGACGGTAGCCATAATAATCCGCCATGATCGAGAGCGTGTCGCTCGCCTGCCACAGCGCGGCGGCAGCAACGCCCCAGCGCTCTGAATCGACATAGTCGCGACCGGGCGTGTCGGCGCTGTGATAGAGGCCATTGATGCGCACAGCAAAACGGTCACCCAGCGCTGCATTGGCGTCGAGCGTGCCGCGATAATAGTTTTCGGTGCCGATGCCACCCTCGACAACCGCGAAATCCTTGCCCGTCTGCGGGCGCTTGCTTTGCAAACTGACGAGGCCGCCGGTGGTGCCGCGCCCGCCGAAGCTGCCCGATGGCCCTTTCACCACCTCGATCTGCTCGACCGCGAAAATTTCACGGCTGGTGACGCCCGGATCGCGCAGACCATCGATATAGACGTCGCCGCGCGCGTCGAAGCCACGGATGAAGATGCGGTCGCCAAAGGCATTACCGCCCTCGCCGGTGCCCAGCGTTACGCCGGGGGTGGAGCGCACCACATCGCGAAAGCTGGTGGCTCCGATATCCTCGATCACTTCCTTGGGAATCGCGGTAATGGTCTTGGGTGTGTCGCGCAGCGGCTCGGTGAACTTGCTGTCCGCCGATTTCTCGACCTTATAGGGGGCATCGGGGTTGGCGTTGGGGTTGGCATCAGGCAGGCGATGGCCGGTAACGATGATCTGGCCGCCTTCGGCATCATCGGCATAGGCGATACCGGGCGCCATCGCGATGGGAAGGGCGGCGGCAGCGAGAGCCTTGAGCATCGAAGAGCGGGCAGAATTCGCGCTGGTGGCGGACTGAGGCAGAGCACGACGATTGGGCGGATTGAAAGCAGACATGAAACAACATTCCCTTGTTAACAGGAGTGCTGTTATTGATAATCATTCTCAGAGTCAATCGCTGTTGCGAATTACTTGCAATACTTTTCCCAGAGCCACAGGCGCAACGCGCTCGCGAGATTGGCGGGCGGCAAAGCAGGCGTGTGGCTTTGTGCGGAGGAACGAGTCATGGTCGCAATCCGGGCTTCATCGATGCGCGCAACCAGCGCGTTGAGCGCAACGCCCTCTTCCACCGCAGCGCGATTGAGGGCCGCCCAAAACACCGGCTCCAGGCTGATCGACGTCTGATGCCCTTTTATGGTGATGCTGTGTTTGACAGGCCCGCCAAAGAGACCGGCGGGCAAGGGCGGCGATTCAGTTCGATCCATGATCGCCGCCTTCCCTCGCCCCGCCTCGGCCTCAATACATATGCTGGCCACCGTTGATCGACATGGTCGATCCGGTGACAAATGCCGCCTCCTCGCTGCACAGGAAAGCCACGCCACGGGCAATTTCCTCGGCATGGCCAAGGCGACCGACCGGGATTTTCGCTATGATCTTTTCCAGCACCGTATCACTTAGTTTAAAAGCGGAATCCTTGAGGCCATGCATTTCCTTTTGCTTCGGGATAAGATGGCGTTTGGCAATTTCGATCTTCTCTTCCACGGCATAACCACTGAGGTCAATGATCTCCAGCCTGTCCCTTAGTGGTGCCGGTATGCTGCTTATGTTATTTGCTGTGGCAATGAATAAAACCCTGCTCAGGTCATATTCAAGCTCCAGGTAATTGTCATAAAAAGTATTGTTCTGCTCGGGGTCCAGCACCTCCAGCA
>CAYOZY010000011.1:0-28356 GCA_964408525.1 uncultured Sphingobium sp.
AGCGACCGAAGACCCGCAGGCCTTCATCGATGCGGTCGCCCTGCTCGAACCCAGCTTCGGCGGCATCAACCTTGAGGACATCAAGGCGCCCGAATGTTTCATCATCGAGCAGGCGCTCAAGGAACGCATGAACATCCCGGTGATGCATGACGACCAGCATGGCACGGCGATCATCTGCGCGGCAGGCCTCATCAACGCGCTGCACATCACCGGGCGCGACATCAGGGACATCAGCATCGTCGTCAACGGCGCGGGCGCGGCGGCGATCGCCTGCACAGAGCTTATAAAGGCCATGGGCGCGGACGCCTCGCGCGTCATCATGTGCGACCGCAGCGGCGTCATTTATCAGGGCCGCACCGACAGCATGGACCAGTGGAAATCGGCTCATGCCGCCAAGACCGACGCGCGCTCTCTGGAGGAGGCACTGAAAGGCGCGGATGTGTTCATCGGCCTGTCCGCCGCCGACGCTCTCAAGCCGCATATGGTCATGGACATGGCACCTAAGCCGATCATCTTCGCTATGGCCAATCCCGACCCGGAAATCACTCCGCCCGACGCCAAGGCCGCGCGGCCCGACGCCATCGTCGCCACCGGACGGTCGGATTATCCCAACCAGGTCAACAATGTGCTGGGCTTCCCGTTCATCTTCCGCGGCGCGCTAGATGTGCGGGCGACCGCCATCAACGAGGCGATGAAGATCGCGGCGGCGCAGGCTATTGCGGAACTGGCGCGCCAGCAGGTACCCGAAGAGGTGGCGCGCGCCTATGGCAAATCGCACAGCTTCGGGCCGGATTACATCATCCCGGCGCCGTTCGATCCGCGCTTGATGGAGGTGGTTTCGGCGGCAGTCGCGCAGGCGGCGATGGACAGCGGTGTCGCGCGCAAGACCATCGAGGATATGGACGCCTATCGGCAGTCGCTGAAGGCGCGGCTCAATCCCACGACCTCGGTGCTGACCCTCGCCTATGAAGGAGCGAAGGCCAGTCCCAAGCGCGTGGTCTTTGCCGAGGGCGAGGAGGAAGTGGTGCTGCGCGCGGCCATCCAGTTCCGCGACGGCGGCTATGGTATTCCGGTTCTGGTCGGGCGGCAGGATGTCTATGACCGGCTGCGCGCCATGGGTGTCGCCGATCCGCACAGCTTCGAAGTCCACAACAGCGTCAATTCGCCGCTCGTGCCCAGGATGGTCGACCTGCTGTATGAAAGGCTGCAACGGCGCGGCTATCTGCGCCGGGACTGCGAGCGCATGGTCAACCGTGATCGCAATATCTTCGGCTCGCTTCTGCTCAAGATGGGCGAGGCGGACGCGATGATTACCGGCACGACGCGCACCTATAGCCAGACGATGCGCGAGGTCCGCCGCGTGATCGATCAGGTTCCGGGGCGCACCAATTTCGGTATCCATGTTCTGGTCGGCCAGAGCCACACGGTTTTCATGGCCGACACGACGGTGCACGAGCGCCCGTCCGCCGCCGAACTGGCGGACATCGCCGAAGGCACGGTGGCGGTCGCGCGGCGCATGGGCCACGAACCGAGGGTCGCCTTCCTCTCCTACTCGACCTTCGGCAATCCATGGGGCAACTGGCTGGAGAATATCCGCGACGCGGTTCAGATACTCGACGAGCGCGGTGTCGACTTCGAGTATGAGGGCGAGATGGCGCCGGACGTTGCGCTCAATCCGGCGGTGATGAAGAACTATCCGTTCTGTCGTCTTTCCGGTCCAGCCAACTGCCTCATCATGCCGGGTCTGCAATCCGCGAACCTTTCCGCCAAGTTACTGCGCGAACTGGGCGGGGACAGCGTGATCGGGCCGATGCTGGTCGGCATGGAAAAGCCAGTGCAGGTGGCGACCATGGCTTCCACCGCCAGCGAACTGGTGACGCTCGCCGTGCTGGCAGCGGGCGGCATAAGTGGATAGTCTCGTCCTGACGTAAAACGCGGCGCTCAGCGCACCCGTGGCCCGCCAAAGGGAAGCGGCGGCGGCGGCCGGCGCGTGCCGCGCGGCAACTGCGCCTGGTAGGCTCTGCCGCAATGCTCGACGCAATAGGGAAAGCCGGGGTTCACCTTTTCGCCGCAGAAATGAAAGTCCGGCTCGCCGGGGTGACCCATCGGCCATTTGCATATCTTCTCGGTGAGGTCGAGCAGGCTGGTCTTGTCGGCGATTTCCGGGCTTGGCTTTGCCGGCACGAGGCGGCGCGGCGGCGCGGGAGGGATCGGCGCCTGCTGGTCGCCTGGCCCTTGCCGCATGAAACCGCCGGGGCCGATGGAGACAATGCGGGGCTGCTGCTGTGCCGGTTGCTGCGGGGCGGCAGAAGCCGGAGCGTTCGCTGTCGGCTCCGCGGCAGAAGCGGCGATCGGCGCATGCGCGCGCGTTCCCGGTGCACGATCCTCCGCAGCGCCTGAAGGTGATGCCGGTGTGGCCTTGCGGGGAGCGGGCTTCTTGCGCGGGGCGTCATTCGCCTTCACGGGCGAAGGGCGCGACTGGAGGCCAAGGCGATGGGCCTTGCCGATCACCGCATTGCGGCTGACCCCGCCCAGCTCCTCGGCGATCTGGCTCGCGGTCATGCCTTTTTCCCACATGCCCTTCAGCTGATCTATCCGTTCATCGGTCCAGGACAAGAATCGCTCCAATCATTTCCGTTCGCTTCATGCGCATATGGCGGCGAATCGCCATGAGTTCAACCTTCAGGGAGCTGGCTTCGACAGAACGCGGGCATTAGCGCTTGCCCCGCCAACCGGCAGCCGATAATCGATCTAGCCATGAACGGCCAGAGCAAATCTTCCGCCCCCGCCCAAGCGACCATCGATCTGCCTGAACAGGGCGTGCCGCGCATCCGCAACATCAACTGGCCCGGCACCCGCGCGCTCTATATCAAGGAGGTGCGGCGGTTCATGAAGGTGCAGCTTCAGACCATCTGGGCGCCCTCGATCACGACGTTGCTCTATCTCATCATCTTTTCGGTGGCGCTGGGCGGGCAGAGCCGCCGGATATTGGGCGTCCCCTTTTCCGATTTCATCGCGCCGGGTCTCATCATGATGGGGATGATCCAGAACAGCTTCGCCAATGCGAGCTTCGGCATGCTGGTCGGCAAGATTCAGGGCACCATCGTCGATTATCTGATGCCGCCGATCTCAACCTCCGAGCTTCTGTTCGCGCAGGTGGCCGCCGCCATGACCCGCGCCGCCGCTGTTGGCAGCACGATAGCGCTCGCCATCGCGCTGTGGCCCGGCGTGCATATCGGTCTGGCACATCCATGGGCGGTGCTGGCGTTCGGGGCGCTCGGCACCATGTTCGTCAGCTTCCTTGGTGTGCTGACATCCGTCTGGGCCGAAAAATTCGATCATGCCGCAGCTGTCACCAATTTCGTGGTCGCGCCCCTGTCGCTGCTTTCCGGCACCTTCTATTCGGTGGACAGGCTGTCGCCGCTGTTTCAGGCGATCAGCCATGCCAACCCGTTCTTCTATGCGATTGCGGGCTTCCGCTACGGCTTTCTGGGGGTCGCGGACACCGAAGTCGAGCGCGGCCTCGCGGTGCTGATCGGCCTCAATCTGGTGCTGGGGCTGCTGTGCTATCGCCTGTTGAAGAGCGGGTGGAAGATCAAACCCTGAGCGCCGGTGTTGCCCAGCCTTAATGCCGATAAAGCGGCCGCAGGCTGTACTTGCCGTCGCTATAGCTGCCGAACAGACCTGCGATGGCGGGGTGATCCACCGGCTCATCGCTGTCGTCGGCTATCAGATTTTGTTGGCTGACATAGGCGATGTAGCTACCTTCCGCATTTTCGGCGAGAAGATGGTAGAAGGGCTGTTCCCTGGGCGGACGCATCGCTTCGGGGATCGCATCATACCATTCCTCGGTATTCGCGAACACCGGGTCGATATCGAACACGACGCCCCGAAAGCCGAACATCCTGTGACGCACCACATCGCCGATGCTGAAATGCGCATGGGCGATGGCGGGTGCTTTTGCGAGCGAAGAAGGGATGGCGTGAAACTGAACGGTCTGGCTCATGCTTTCCAATGTAGGGCGTGTCGCCGCGCATACAAGAAAAATGCGGCGATGCGGCTTGGCAAAACCCGGCATGTCGGTTAAGTGCCGCCGCTCGACTTGCTATTGGCGGTTGTCGGCGGCGCTGATGAGCTCCCCACGCACCGGCCCGGAGAGGTGGCAGAGTGGTCGAATGCGCCGCACTCGAAATGCGGTTTACGGGCAACCGTAACGTGGGTTCGAATCCCACCCTCTCCGCCACCAAGTCCCGTTACCTGTCTCCGCGATGGGATGATGTGCCGGTGAATGGCGCAGAACTGCGGCGTTTGCCGCCTTCAAACCGTGTTGCACCCGCCATTGTTGTGCCAGGAACGGGAGCAGCATTGTCAAAGCAACGTGGCATCTGAGTTGTTGGCCTGCTAACGGGTCGCGATGAAGCGAAAATCGAGAGCCAAACCACCGAGTCCGTTCCGGTATTTCAACTCATCGCCTGAAGTGATCCTTGCTGCGGTGCTGCTGTATGTGCGGTATCCGCTCTCGTTGCGGAATGTTGAAGACCTGCTGTTTGAGCGCGGGATCGACATTTGCCACGAGACGGTGCGTCTGTGGTGGAACAGGTTCGGTCCGCTATTTGCTGCTGAGATCCGGCGTCAGCGCGTGAGCCGTATGCGCGGATCCCGGCACTGGAAATGGCACCTTGACGAAATGTATGTGAAGCTGAACGGCGAGATGGTTTATCTCTGGCGCGCCGTTGATCATGAGGGCGAAGTTCTGGAAAGCTTCGTTACGAAAAAGCGGGATAAATCCGCTGCTTTGGCCTTCATGAAGAAGGCTCTTAAGCGCCATGGCAAAGTCGAGAAAATCGTGACTGACGGTCTGAAATCATATCCTGCCGCAATGCGCGAACTGGGTAATATAGAGCGCCAGGAAATAGGTCGCTGGGCAAATAATCGGGTTGAAAATTCCCATCTTCCGTTTCGACGACGAGAGCGAGCCATGCAGCGTTTTCGGCGAATGAAGTCGCTACAAAAGTTCGCCTCGGTCCACCAGTCTTTCTACAATCTGTTCAACTCCCAACGTCATCTCGTCAGCCGAAAACTCTACAAGGAAATGCGCTCGGAAGCCCTCGCCGAGTGGCAGAATCTTGCGGCCTGAAGTGCCGCGTTTCCTACCTGAATTCCGCCAGGTGGAGACAGGTTCGCATTGGACTGACACCACCCTTTGAATCCAGCAATCTCCAAAGCCTGCCTTCGAGACCAGATTGCTCAAATGCCGTGACATTGTTCAAGCCGTACGATAGCCCATTCTTGTTCGATCATCATATCAGACCCCTTGCCATCCACAGATCGGCCGGCTTTTGCGCTTCATCGTCGCGATTGGCGATGGCCAGTACCGCATCAAAGGCCTCGTTTTGCGAAAGCCATATGCGTCCGGTCAGATCGTGCAGAAAATGTGACCGTTCAAGCGCATCCATCACCGGTCCTTTGACTTCCGACAGGTGCAATTTCACCCCGGCATCGGCCATGCGGTGATTGATTGCCTCAATGCTTTCCAGGGCCGATGCATCAATGGCATTTACTGCTGAAGCCATCAGGATGAGATGCTTGAGCTGAGTATGCTCGGCAATCTCCTCCAGTACATACTCTTCCAGCCAGCGGGCGTTGAGATAGGTTAGGCTTTCATCGATGCGGATCGTCAGTATGCGCGGGTCGGTAAACACCTTGTGCCGTTTGACATTGCGGAAATGCTCGGTCTCGGGGACGCGCCCGACAATAGCGGCGTGTGGGCGTGATGCGCGCCATAAGAACAAAGCGAGGCTGAGACCAACTCCCGCAATTACGCCGGGTTCAACGCCAATCAGCAAAGTTACGGCTATTGTTCCCGCCATAGCAACGAAATCTGGCTTGGAATAACGCCAGATCGCGCACGGCGTTTTGAAATCGACAAGGCTCAGGACCGCAACGATAATCGTGCCTGCCAAAGTGGCAATGGGAAGCGAGGCAAGCAGCGGTGTCAGGAACAAAGCGGCCAGCAATATGCCAACCGCAGTGAAGGCACCCGCCGCTGGCGTTTCGGCCCCTGCATCAAAATTGACGACCGAGCGCGCAAAGCCACCCGTTACCGGATATCCCCCGGAAAAGGCCGCGGCGACATTGGCCGCGCCAAGCCCGATCAACTCCTGATCGGGCACAATGCGTTGGCGCTTTTTTGCAGCGAGCGTTTGCGCGACCGAAACCGATTCCACAAAGCCGATGATACTAAGCAACAAGGCGGGAATCGCCAGCCGCCTCCACAATTCGGCATCGAACAACGGTACAGTAAAGGGTGGCACGCTTTGCGGGATGCTGCCGACTACCTTTACGCCCTTTGCTTCCAGATCGAAAGCGATGACTACAAGGATAGAGAGCGCGACTGCGACAATCGGTCCAGCCTTTGCGACCAAATCAGCAGCCCGAACGGCAAGCCCGAAACGAACGAGCAAGGGTTTCAAGCCCTTCCTGACCCAGAATAAAAAACCGGTCGCCACGAGCCCGATGGCAAGGGTGTGGGGGTTGGTGTCCTTGGCATTTTCTATCAGCGTGGTGACCAGTTCGGGCATTGCTTCACCCGACGCCCTGATGCCCATCACCGATTTCAGCTGGCTGGTCGCGATGATAATGCCGCTCGCGGTGATGAACCCCGAAACGACCGGATGCGACAACAGATTGGCAAGAAAGCCGAGCCGCAACACGCCCATCACAATCAGGATCAGCCCTGACAGCAATGCCAGAATGAGAGCGGCGGCGATAAAGTCAGGGGTTCCCGGCGGGGCAACCGCGCTCGCCGCCGTCAGCGTCATGAGCGATATCACCGCAACCGGCCCGACCGCTAGCGCGCGGCTGGTACCGAACAATGCATAGGCAATGATCGGCAGGATGGAAGCATATAGCCCGATCTCGGGCGGCAATCCCGCCAGCATGGCATAAGCCAGACTTTGCGGGATTAGCATGATCGTCACGATGGCGGCGGCGATCAGGTCATTGGTCAGCGTCACGCCGCCGTAGCCGCGTCCCCATTCCAATATCGGCAGATAGCGCGCCAGTTTCATGTGAGTTATGCCGCCCCGATTTGGTGCGGCTTGGCCATCCACTCATGCCCTTTTAGCATGCCGTGCCAGTAAACCGGCGGAAGGATGGTGTCTTTCAGCAGCCATGAGAGACGCGAAGGGCGCGTGCCGTCGATTAGCCAATTGGGAAAGCTCGGCAGCAATTTGCCGCCATAGCCGAATTCGGCGAGCACGATCTTGCCGCGCTCGACGGTCAACGGGCAACTGCCATAGCCGTCATAATCCGCAGCCGGTGGTTTGCCGTCAAGCGCGGCCAGTACGTTGACCGCGACAACTGGGGCCTGTTTGCGCGCAGCTGCCATGGTTTTCGCATTTGATGCGGAGCAGGCGTCACCCAGCGCAAAGATATTGGGATAACGCATATGCTGCAACGTGGCTTCGTTGACCTCGATAAAGCCGCTGGCGGCGGCAAGCGGGCTGCTGCGCACGAAATCTGGCGCGACTTGCGGTGGAACGACATGGATCATGTCGAACTTTTCCTCGACCCGCGTGACAGTATCGCCGCGCTTCTGTTCGAATGTCGCAATTTTGGCAGGACCGTCAATCGCCACAAGCTTCGACTCAAAATTCAGATGCGCATTGTAGCGTTCGACATATTCCATCAATGCGGGCACATAATCTGCGACACCGAACAGTACCGCACCGCTGTTGTGAAATTGCACATCAATGTCACCAAGCACCCCGGCACGTTCCCAATTGCTGCACGACAGATACATCGACTTTTGCGGGGCGCCGGCGCATTTGATCGGCATTGGCGGCTGGGTGAACAGCGCACGGCCGCGCTTCAGGTCTTTGACGAGGCGATTGGTGTAAGGTGCAAGATCGTACCTATAGTTTGATGTTACGCCATTTTTGCCAAGCGTTTCACCAAGGCCATCAATGGCGTCCCAGTCGAGCTTGATGCCTGGGCAAGCGACCAATACGCGGTATGCTACCGAGGTGCCATCATCAAGTGTCACCGAATTCTGTTCAGGCGCGAAATCGGTCACGGCCTTTTTGATCCATTCGGCGTCGCGCGGCATCACCGATTTTTCGGAGCGCCGGGTGAACTCTGCTGAAAAGACGCCCGCGCCAACCATCGTCCAGCCCGGTTGATAATAATGCACATCGGCTGGATCGATGACCGCGATATCGAGGCCAGCGTTGCGTTTGAGCAAACTGGCCGCCGTCGCAATCCCGGCGCTTCCGCCACCGACAATTACGACATCATAAGTCTTCGAGGACGAGGATTTTTCAGATGTTTGTTGCGCCAAGTCGAAGACTTTGCCCGAGCGCGCGCCGGACCGGCAATAGGCCAGAACGGGGGGCGGCAGGCTATCGAGCGCGGCGCCCATCTTTGCGCCATCGCTCGGCGTCACGCCGGAGGAGGAAACCGGAATATAGGCGAATTTCAAACCAAGCGCCTCGCACTGCTCCTGAACGGTTCCGGACGAAAGCTGCGCTACATCTTCACCATCGGGACGGTTGCAAATGATCGTCTTGAAGCCTTGGGCGGCGGCATCGCGCACATCGCCAAGCGTCAGTTGACCAGACACAGAAAATACCGGTGAAAGTTGTTTGAATGGCATGATGATTTCCTGCTTGCCCCAAGGGGTATCGGCCTTAATTTCTGCCGCGCGTCGACAAGCCGAAAGGCAGATAGGCAGGGCACGTCCCGACGAGGCTTGTCAGCAGAAATGCTGCGGCCACGATTCCGAGGATTGTCGCCAGTGTGCCAGATAACGCACCCATCATATAGGCAATGCCGATTGCCACCACGACGATAAGGCGCAACGCCCGGTCGAGATTTCCCATATTTTTTGTCATTTTATTGTCCTCTCACTTAGATGAAACGGGAATAAAACGGTGCGCGGCCATGCCAATCAACATCGCGGCGACAAAGGGCAGCACGGCGACCGGTGCAATTGCGAGATCGGCAAGCGCTGGCCCCGGGCACAGGCCGGCAATGCCCCAGCCCATGCCAAACAATATGGCGCCGATGGCCAGCGGACGATCCAGCTTGGCTGTGCCCGGCAGATCGAACGCAGGCGCGGCAAGTGGTGAAGAGAGGCGCGATCTAATCATCCAGGCAAATGCCATCGGCAGGATTGCGCCGCCCATGACGAATGCAAGCGTCGGATCCCATGTGCCGAACAGGTCAAGAAAGGCCTGAACCCGCGCAGGATCGGACATGCCCGAATAGGCAAGTCCGGCACCGAAAAACATGCCCGAGACGAGTGCGATCAGCGCCCGGTTCATAGCCAGCCTCCCGCGCGAAGCAAGCCGACGGTCACGAATCCGCTGGCCATAAACATGACTGTTGCCACCATCGATCGCGGCGAGAGACGCGACAGGCCGCACACGCCGTGACCGCTGGTGCAGCCTGAGCCGAGACGTGTGCCATACCCAACCAGCAAGCCACCAATGACCAGTGGCCAGATCGAGGGCGGAAAGCTGACCTGCACCTCACCGAAGGCACGCGCAATCAGCAGCGCGCCGAGCGGAAGGCCAATGACAAACGCGATTGCAATGTTTCTTGGCGCGCCAGTATCGGCAATGCCGGTGGCTCGCGCGGCAAGCCCGCTTACGCCGGCAATCCGACCCAGACCGAGCAGCATGATGGCTGCCGCCAGACCGATCAGCATGCCACCGATAAAGCCTTCAACAGGCATGGCATTGGGGAACGCGGCGATCATACCGCGTTGACCGGGATTTTGAGATAGATGACGCCATTATCATCGGCAGGCGGCAGATGCCCTGCGCGCATGTTCACTTGAACCGAAGGCAGGATAAGCCGCGGCATATCCAGCGTCGCGTCGCGCGCTTCTCGCATCGCGACAAACGCTTCTTCATCGATACCGTCATGGATATGCACATTGGCGGCGCGTTCGGCTTCGACTGTGGTTTCCCAAACATATTCGGTACGACCTGCGGGCAGATAGTCATGACACATGAACAGCCGCGTTTCGGCCGGCAAAGACAGAATCCTCCGCGCCGAGTGGTATAGTGTCCGCGCATCGCCGCCCGGGAAATCGGCGCGTGCAGTGCCATAATCGGGCATGAACATTGTATCTCCAACGAACACGGCGTCGCCGACGACATAAGCGATGCAGGCGGGCGTATGCCCCGGAACATGGAGAACTGTGACTCCAAGATTGCCAATCTTAAACTGGTCTCCATCTTTCCAGAGTTGATCAAAGTCTGACCCATCGCGCTCGAATTCACTGCCAGCGTTGAACAGCTTTCCGAAAACTTGCTGGACGGTGACGATATGCTCACCGATTGCAATCTCGCCGCCTAGCTTCTGCTGCAAATAGGGCGCAGCCGACAAATGATCGGCATGCGCGTGCGTTTCCAACAGCCAATCGACGGCCAGCGCCTTTTCCTGGACATAAGCGATGACCGCGTCGGCCGACGCGAACGAGGTGCGACCCGATGCGGGATCATAATCCAGAACACTGTCGATGATAGCGGCGTGACGGGTCTCCGGATCATGGACAACATAGGTCACCGTGAAAGTCGGTCCGTCGAAAAAGGATTTGATGACGGGCAAGCCAGCTTGTGCAGCGGCGATCTGCGAACTGGCTTTGGCAATGGCTGAGTCGGTCATGGAAAATTCCAATAAATTCATATTTACATAAATTGTGTAAATCACTATCTATGTTGCGTCAATTGAAATCTCATGGCAGCGCGCGATGAAAGACAGGAACGATCAATGAATGAGTTTCAAACGGTGCAATCGCGCTCTTTACGGATTGGTGATATCGCGCCGGATTTCCGCGCGCGAACGACCATGGGTGAAAAGAGCCTGTCCGATTATCGGGGACGATGGCTGCTCTTCTTCTCTCATCCTGCCGATTTCACGCCGGTGTGCACCACCGAGTTTGTAGCGCTTGCGAAGGCCTCGGAAGATTTCAAAAACGCCGGATGCGCCTTGCTGGGCTTGTCAGTCGACAGCCTCTATTCGCATCTGGCCTGGGTGAGGGCGATCGACGAGCAGTTCGGTACCAAAATCGATTTTCCAATCGTCGAAGATCCCAGCATGGCGGTTGGCCGTGCCTATGGCATGATCGACGAACTGGCAGTCGATAGCACGACTGTGCGATCAACCTATTTCATCGATCCCCAAGGCATCGTGCGGGCCATTACCAGCTATCCTCACAATGTCGGGCGCAATGTCGGCGAGATGCTGAGGCTTCTGCAGGCTCTCCAGGTTGTTGCGGACGGCAAGAATGTCGCTCCTGAAAGCTGGCAGCCGGGGCAACCGTTGCTCAAAACTCCCGCTCTTTCCATGGAAACAATGGGCGATACTGCCAATTGGTTCTGTCAAACGGCTGAGCCAATATGACCGCTATATATGAAAGCCGGGAGAAAGCCGGCAAAGCTGCGGACAAACTCAAAATCTATGCACAGCCTCAGCGACTCATGATCCTGTCCTGCTTGCTGCGTGGGGAACGCACCGTGAGCGAAATCGACGCTGCGACGGGCATCGGCCAACCGGCACTCAGTCAGCAGCTTGCCGAACTCCGACGTAACAACCTCGTGAAAACGCGTAGGGCATCAAAGCAGATCTGGTATGATCTGGTCGATGAAAAAGTCGGGCTTTGCGTTCGCACGATGGAAGCAATCTTAGGCGAAGAGGGAGGCGTCCAGCAGATTTTGATCAGCGCATTCGACACCAGTGACAAAATCACCGAATCTACTCCCATGGGAGGCGCGGCCGGGTTCGCTCGTATCGTGTAACTCGTAATTTGTGCGGCAATCTAAATGCATCATTCCAGCGGGGCTATGCGTCCGTGCCACAGCGTCAAACGAGCGGGATAAGCGATTCATCCGCAGAGATGGGGAAAGCGGTTTCCTGTGCAAGCATCGCCATGCCTTCAAGGTCGCTCTTGGCTACTGGCTGTTCAACGAAGGCCAGTTGCGAGCCGCTCACCCCCGCGAGGAATTCGTGCGCCTCTTCGCGATTCCAACCTTGATTGGCATTCGGCAATCCACTTGAAGCGTCCGCCGTAGCGCGCTTCCAGTGCCGCCACTCTGCGAATTTCTTCGCCGACTGGAGCCGATCCCATTTTCAGCATAAAGCTGGAGAAACTTTCGACAGCCTTTTCGTCAATTATACGAGCGTCATCGTTGGCGGTACCTGTGCCCAACGGCCATAATACGGGAAGCGATGAGCGAACAGCGCCGCCCAACAGCGTTGCGAGGGGCGTTCGGAGCCGTTTGCCCAGAAGATCGAGCAGTGCCATGCTAACAGCCCCTTCTGCGCAAAGGTGTCCCGGCTGCACAATGTCGAGCAGAAGGTCGATCCCACCGGGCTCGAGAGAGCTTTCCCGCGAAACGGCTGGCAACAATATGTCTCGCAAAACGTCCTTCGCGTCACCGGGAGACTCTGCGGTAAAGGGCTGCATCGGATTAGCTTCGCCCCAACCAACCATGCCGTCAGCATCGATCAATTTGAGAATGATGGCGCGGGTAACCCATGGCCCGCTGCCACAAACTCGCATAAGGTGGTAGTCAAGTTAGCGACCAGCGAGATCTGTGGTTGAACTCTGTACTTTTCAAACATAGTTGCAAGCTGATGTCCGGGATGGCTGTCCGGATTGAGGGAAACAAATGGAATCTGATGTAGGTCTGTGGGTTCGATCACTCGCTTTTTTCCCAGAGGATGATCCATCGGCATGATGCAGACCTGTGGATGTTCCAACACAGGCTCTACGGTCAGATAAGGATTATTGAGGCCGGGTTCCACCAATCCAAGATCAAGCCTTCTCGTCACCACACCGTCCATAATCCATTGCGAACTGCGGGCCTGAATGGAGCAGAACACGTCATCGTGGGTGCTAAGGAATGCCGTATTGATGAGCAGGTACAAGCCATCGCGATCCGACAGCTTGTAATCCTTATCCCTGGGTCTCGCGTGCTTCACAGCGTTTGCGGTCAGTCCCGTCTTGCGTTTCGTACCTTCCGACATTGATGGACCTCCCAATATATGCCCGGGGTCCGATCCATCATCTTTACCATCATTGTACCCGGATGCAGGTGGAACCGTCCGAACTCATGTGGGCAATCATACCAGAAAAAGTGTCGGAAAACAGCTGTTTGAGGGACGCTACCGGACGTCTTCAAACGGTGTAATGGAGGCCCGAGCCGGAATCGAACCGGCGTGCAAGGATTTGCAGTCCTCTGCGTAACCACTCCGCCATCGGGCCTCGACGGGGATGCATGAAGCCCGGCGCTGCTAGCGTGAAAAGGGGCTGGACGCAACAGGCCATTATGCCCGACAAAGACGAGGCATGGCAACGACGTGAACCCGCGCGGCGGGCATGACGGCGCTGCAACGGGCAGGGATAGCAGCATATGATGACAAAACTTGACGATGCGGCGGTGGCGGCGGAACTCGCCGCCTTCCCCGGATGGACGCACGACAGGGAACGCAACGCGCTTTACCGTCACATCCGCCTCGCCGATTTCGCAGAAACCTTCGCGCTGATGACGCGCATCGCCATCGTGGCGGAAAAGGCCGATCATCACCCCGAATGGAGCAATGTCTACAACCGGCTGGACATCTGGCTGACCACCCATGACGCGGGCGGCATTTCGGAGCGCGACCTTTCGCTCGCCCGCGAAATCAACGGATTCCTGGGGGAATAAGCCTTGCCAGCAGCCGGGTGATCGCCCCGTGCCGCGCCATCCAGCCATGATAGGCGCGATAGTCGGCGTCGGTGGAAAGATGCTGCTCCTCGGTGCGCGCGCGCCAGTAATAGACGGCGCTGGTCAGCCCAAGCAGCGTGCAGTTGCGCAGCGCGTCGGTCCAGCTCCCGCTGACCGAGAGGAAGGGCAGCACGCTCAGCCACCAGAACAGGTTCTTGGAAAGATAGGCCGGATGGCGCGTCCAGCGATAGGGGCCATGGGTTATGATGCCGCGATGGGTGAGGTTCGAAAAGCGCAGGCCGAAGGCCACCGTCGCCCAGGCATAGATAGCGGTGAGCAGCACGAGCAAAGCGCCCCAGAGCCACAGCAGCGCCTCCTGCCCCGCAAACCAGAAGCTCCAGTCGCCGGTGCCGCGATGATAGTCGAGCGGGCCGCCCCCGCCCATCAGCACGAAGGGCGGATAGCAGATCAGCGCCGCGATCCACGCCGCGATATGCGGGTTTGCGGTGCGGATATGCGCGTCGAGCGGCTTGACCGTGAGCATATAGCCGATGGTCGCGAAGGCGACGTCGATCATGAACAATAGGGTGATGAGGAAATTGGCGAACGCGACCGGCCCCGCCATCGGGTCGGCCAGCCGCCAGCCGATGACGTTGGCGAAATTGGCGGGGGTGATCGAGAGCATGAAGGCGAGGAAAAAGGCCTTCACCGCCCATGCGCGCAGATGGTTCGCGACTTCGCCCGCAGGCGGCTCGCCCGCCGCGCCGCCGATGATCCACTGGCCGAAGGCATAGCAGGCGTCTCGCGGCTCGATGAGGTGGCGGTCGAGCCAGATCACATAAGGGATGGAAAGCGCCACGAGCGGCGCCACCGACCATGTGAAGAGCTGCATCGCAAAGCTGTAGCCGCCCTCCCAATACCAGCGCGCCGTGCCGTAAAACAGCGCGATCGCGCCCCATGTCGCCCATAGCCCTGCAAGCTTGACCAGCGATATGTCGAGCGCCTCCCGGCCGCTGCGCAGCGGGCGGGACCAGTCCAGCCCGGTCGAGGGGTTGCGGTGCACCTTGTCCACCAGCAGCGACCACAGCACCATCGGCAGCCCGCAGGCGAAAACCGCGGCGATGCCCGCATGCGGGCCGTCCATGCCATGGCGCCACGCCGCCCCTGTCCACAGCGCGAGGCCGGCCAGCCCCGCCAGCCCTACGCCATGGCTGACGGCGGAGCGGGGGCAGGCATCTCCCCCCGTTTCTGCCTGAGGCGTTTCAACCTGGGACTGGAGCCGCGACATCATCTCGCCCCCATAGCCTGAAAATGCTAAGTATCCTATTAAGCCGTGGGTGTGCGCTCCCGGCTGCGAGTCGAGGGCGATCAAACGGGAGGGAGACAGCCATGGAACCGCCTCATATGCGCCGGTCCAAACGGGCAGCCATCGCCGATGGCGCGTTACGCGGCGTTTTCGGGCTGCTGGTGCTGATCGCCTTTATCGCGATCACGATCCTGCTGATCTGGTATCCCAATGACACTGAATCGCCGACCAGCGACGACATCTCCGCAGCCGGGCAGGAGGATTACGGGTTCGACGACGATCCCCCGCCGGGCCAGACCCTTCAGCAATGATGGAGCCGGGGCGGCGGGAAACGAGTATTATTCCTGGCCCGCCCCCTCCGCGCCCATCCATCGCGCCAGCGCGGGCAGGCGCGGCAGGGCGAGCCGATCGAAAAGTATAAGCGCGGCCAGCGAGATCGCCAGCATCGGCAGGAAAACCGCCAGTACCAGCACCAGCGCAGCCACTCCGCGCAATCGCGCCCCATGTTTCGCGGCAGGCGGCGCGCCCAGCGCTCCTTCCGGCTTGCGCCTGCGCCACATCACGAAGCCACTGACCGAGAGCATGACCAGCGCCAGCGCCGTCATCAGCCCGATGAGCTGGTTGACCGGGCCGAACAGCGCGCCTTCATGCCAGGCGATGCCATAGCCCACCACCCGGTCGATCGGATGCTTGTCGGCAAATGTTTCGCGCGCGAGTTCGCCGCCGCTCGCCATGTCATAGCGGATGGTGATACGCCGTGGCCGGTTCTGCGTGTCGGAGCGCACCGTCCAGCTCATGTCCGGCTCGCCGCCAAAGGGCCGGGGCGCACCGGGGGGCGCAACGATCACCGGAAATTCGAGATGCTGCGCCCGCGCCCTGGCCACCATATCGGCGAGCGAGGTCATGGGGATGCCCGCCGCCTGCATGCGCATCATCGCGGCGTGGTCATGCTCGATATGCGGGGCGTGGTCGGCATGATCCGCATGGTCGCCGCCATCGGGGGCGCGCCCGCCGATCGTCCATTCCTGCCGGTTCTTCGTCCAGCCCATTTCGGCGCGCACCGCCTTGAACGCGCTGCCCCACACATCGGCCCAGGGCAGGCCGGTGAGCAGAAGCACCAGCGCCAGCCCCGCCACCCAGAAGCCGGTGACGGCGTGCAGATCCCGCCAGAATATCCGGCTGCCCTGCAGGAGGCGCGGCCACATTACACCGCCCGCCATCGGCGCTCGCCCGCGCGGCCACCACAGGTAAAGCCCCGAAAGGATCATGACGATGGCCCAGCTCGCCGCCAGCTCGACGAGCCAGCTTCCGCGCGGCCCCAGCATGAGCTGGCCGTGGATCGCCTCGTCGATCGCCATGATGCGCGTTTCGGGGTCGAGCGAACCGAGCACCCCGCCCTGCGGCGAGACGAAGACATCGCGCATATGCATGCCATCGGCCAGCGCGAGGTGGATCATCGCCGCGTCGCCCGCGCGTTCGGGCAGGCGATAGCTGTGAAAACGGCTGCCCGGAAAGGCGGCCAGCGCGGCGTCGAGCTGGCGGTTGGGCGAAACGGCGCCCGTCGTCGGCAACCCCTGATAGGCGCGCTCCTCCCAACGCTCCACCTGCGGCTTGAACAGGTAGAGCGCGCCGGTGAGCGACAGGATGAGCACCATCGGCACCACGAACAGCCCGGCATAGAAATGCCAGCGCCATATGGCGCGATAGAGGCGGGCGGCGGGCGGCGGCGGCATGCTCACCTCACCACCTCGCTTTCAGGTCGAGCGAGAAGGTGCGCTGGGGCAGCGGGTGGGCGACATAGGCTTTGTCGTTGAGCAGATTGTCGATCCCCGCGCTCAGTTGCAGGCTTTTGGAAATGTCCCACGAGGCGCGCGTATCCAGCGTGAAATATTCGCTCTGAAAGCCATAGGCGTCGCCGCGCACCTGCCCCAGCAGGTCCGAATTGGGGCGGGTGGCAAAGCGCCAGCCCAGCGACAGCCGCAACGGCTCCGCCAGCCGATAGCGGATGTTGCCGTTCGAGCGCCATTTGGGGATGCGCGGGAACTGCACACCCTGCGCGCGCGGATCGGCGGCATTGCGGATGGTTCTGGCGCTGGTCCATGCGGCGTTGGCGTCGATGTCCAGCCCGTCGATCCCCACATCCTTCGCCTCCAATATCAGCTCCAGCCCATATTGCCGCACCCTGTCCACATTCTTGTAGCCCGAAACGACATTGCCGAACTGGTTCAGCCCGCTGAAACTGAAGATCGCATCGTCGATCGACTGGAAGAACAGGCTGCCGGTCGCGCGCACCCTGCCGAAGCTGCGGCGCAAAATGAGGTTCGCGTCCTTCGACTTTTCGGCGCGCAGATCGGGATCGAAGCTTTGCGGGTCGATCTGGCGGGTAATGTCGTCGATCCGGCCCTGAAACAGCTCGCCCACGGTCGGGAACCGCCTGGCGGTGCCGAAGCTGAGCTGGAAGTCGAGCGCGCCGGGCAGCCTGCCCTGCAGGCTGAGCTTGGGGCTGACCGAGCTGTCCGTGCGGCGGGGATAAAGGTCATCGACGCGGGTGCCGCCATAATCCTTGGCGCTGCCGCCGCCGAACGCGCGCCAGCGATCATAGCGGATGCCACCCGTCAGGGTGAAATCTCCGCCCAGATCATAGGCGTCCTCGATCCACAGACCCCAGAGCGAGGTCTTGCCATAAGTCGCGCTGGAAAAACTCGCGCCCGCGCCCGTCCGCCAGTTCGCGGTGCCATAGGTGTCGGTCGCAATTTCATAGCGATTGGCACTGGCGCCCAGCGCGATCGCATGCGCGCCCAGCCTCCGCTCGATCGTCAGATCGCCCGTAACCCAGCCGGGGTTCTTCTGAAGCGTCTGCGTGCCCGCGCCGTTCGCCGCGCCGGTGAGATAGTCCTTCGAGCTGCGCGCGTCCTGCCTGCCGATCCAGAAGCGGGAGAGATTGGCCGAAACCGTCCACCCGCCCACCGGCCCGGCGAGCTTCACCCCGGCGAGATATTCGGTGCGGCGCGTTTCGGACATGCTGAGGCCAGCGGCGTTCCATGTCTGGCCGCCATAGCGCACCTTGCCCTGATAGACGGGCGCGCCGGTCGCTGCATCGGTGAGCCAGCTCCGGGGATCGGTGAGCGCCTGCCTGCTTTTCCAGATCATCGCGAGCGCACCTATTGTCCAGCCGCCGCCGGTTTCATAGCCGATGCGCAGCCGCGCCTGATCTTGGAGGACATGCACCGGCGATGCCGCGCCGAACACCGGGCTGGCGAGCCGGGGGTCGTCATAGGCGCCTATAACCGCCGTGCCTGTGCCGGTCGCGGGCGTCAGCAGATTATAGGTCATCGACTGGCCGACATTTTGGAAATGGCGGAAGCTGGCGCGCACGCTCCACGGCCCGTCCTTCTGCCGCCATGCCGCGCCGCCCTCGATGCTATATCCCCTGAAGCTCTCGTCGAAGCCATATTCGCGGAACGGCATCACCATCGTCTGCGCGGTGGCATAAACGGCGTTGCTTTTCGGCTCCTGTGTCGTCACGGAAATGACCCCGCCCATCGAATTGCCGCCATAGCGCGCCGAATAGGGTCCATAGACGATGTCGAACTGCCGCACTTCGGCGGGGCCGACGACATTCCATTTGGGCGGATAGTCCCAGCGATTGCCGAGGAAGTTCGAGACGACGAAGCCGTCGACCATCACGATGGTGCGCGCGCTCTGGATCGTGTTGGCGCCCCGCAGCGCGACTACCGCATTATCGTCTCCGGCGAAGCGTTTGCGCACGAAGAAATTGGGCGCATATTTCATCAGATCCTCGACATTGAGCGCGTTGATCGCGCCGAACTCCTCCTGACCGAGGCTGACGGAAAGGCCGCGCGGGACAACCGTGATCGGCGCATCCTTCTGGCCGACGACGATGATGCCGGCATCTTCCTCCGCAAAGGCGGGCATGCTGCACAAGGACGAAAGGGCGACGGCAAGCGCCGCGCGTGAAATGGACATGGGGTTCCCCCTGAAATGGATCGCTGTTGGATGGTGAGGCGCGCGAAAAGCGCGCGCATGGGCCGTCAGCCGCATGAAGCGCGGCGTGGCGGCGGGTCGTCAGGCGATCAGCGGGGGTCCGCAGGCGGGCGGCAAGCGCCGCGTCAGGCTCGCGAGAGCCGGGGTGCGCACCGGAGCGAAGCCCAGCGCGAGAATGAAAAGCAGCGCCAGCGCGAGCAACGGTGCATCCGCGCCCGCCGTCGATGCCATGGAAAGCGCGGAGTATGCGCAGGGGCTGTCGGCGTCCGCATGGCCGGGCGCGTCCTGCTGCCCCGGCGCGGAAGGCCTGCCATCGGTCGGAATGGCGATCTGGACCGTCTTGCGTTCCATCCCGTCATAGCAAAGCTGCACGGTCATCAGCTTCTGTCCGCTCATGCCCGCCATGCCGCCAAGCATATAGCCTTGCGGCACCAATGCCTTCACGGCAAGCGCCAGCGCCAGCAGCAGCATGACGAGGGTGCGATGATCGCGAATCAGGGCGCGGACGGATGCCATCGCGGGTGCCGTTACCGCCAGCGCGCCCGCTTGTCACGCGGGCATGCAGCGGCGCATATGGCGGCGCATTGCGGAAGGCGGGGCGCTTGCCCTACACTCGCGCGCATGACACGCGAAACGCTCCGCCTCGACATCCGCGTCCGGCTCTATTGCGGCGACGAGATCGCCATGGGTCCCGGAAAGGCCGATCTGCTGGAAGCCATCGCGCGCGAAGGCTCTATCTCGGCGGCGGGGCGGGCGCTGGGCATGAGCTACCGCCGCGCATGGCTGCTGGTCGATGCGATGAACCGCTGCTGGGAAGCGCCGCTGGTCGAAACGGCGGCGGGCGGCAGCCATGGCGGCGGCGCACGCGTGACGGAGACGGGCGGGCGGGTGCTGGCGCTCTATCGCGTGGTGCAGTCGGGCGCTGTGCGGGCGGCTTCCGGCGAGAGCTGGGCAGCGCTGGAGGCGCAGTTGCGCGCGGTGCCTCTGCCGCACGCCGGTCCTGCTTCCGCAGCCGCATCCGAGTCCTGACCCGCGTCCGCTCGGCCCTGTCCCCTCTCGTGAAGGGGCTGGCGCGTCCGCTCGGCCCTGTCCCCTCTCGTGAAGGGGCTGGCGCGTCCGCGCCGTATCGCTATATACGATGAAATATAGCAATGTTGGATTCCCGCGATGCGCGCCTGTTGCAAACGCCTGTTCCTGTGCCTGTTTTACCTGTCGGTTACAATGTCCGGTTCCGCCTTCGCCGCGCAACCGAAAGCGCCCCTCGTCCTCGCCGCCGCCAGCCTTCAGGAATCGCTTGAGGAAGCCGCAGCCATCTGGGCATCGAAAGGCCATCCCCGGCCCGTTCTCTCCTTCGCCGCCTCGTCCGCGCTGGCGCGCCAGATCGGATCGGGCGCGCCCGCCGATCTCTTCCTCTCCGCCGATGAGCAATGGATGGACCATGTGGCGCGGCAAGGGCTTGTCGCGCGCGGAACGCGGGTTTCCTTTCTCGGCAACCGGCTGGCGCTCGTCGCCCCTGTCGCCAGCCCGCTGCGCCTCGCCATAGGCCCGCGCTTTGCGTTGCGCCGCGCCCTGGGCAGCGGGCGTCTCGCCATGGCCGATCCCGATGCCGTGCCCGCCGGGATATATGGCAAGGCGGCGCTGGTGAAGCTGGGCGTGTGGAGCGATGTTTCCGCTCAGGTGGCCCGCGCGGAAAATGTGCGCGCCGCGCTCGCGCTGGTCGAGCGCGGCGAAGCGCCGCTGGGCATCGTATATGCGACCGATGCAAAGGCATCGAAAAAGGTTCGGGTGATTGGGCTATTCCCGCTATCGAATCATCCGCCGATCCGCTACTCGCTGGCGCGGCTCACCCGTTCCGCCAATCCGGAGGCGGAAGCTTTTCGCCGGTTCCTGATTTCCGCGTCAGGCAGGGCCATCTTCCGCCGTTATGGCTTTACGGCGGGATAGGGGGCGACGCATGCTGGAAACTGCGGAATGGGAAATCGTCCTGCTCTCGCTCAAGGTGAGCGGCGTAGCCATGATCGCGACGCTGCCCATCGCGTTTGCGCTGGCATGGCTGCTCGCGCGCGGGCGCTTTCCGGGCATGATCCTGCTTGACGGGCTGGTGCATTTGCCTCTCGTCCTGCCGCCGGTGGTGATCGGCTGGCTGCTTCTGATCGCCTTCGGCAATACCGGCTTCATCGGCAAATGGCTTTCCGAGAGCTTCGGCATTAGCCTGATTTTCCGCTGGACGGGCGCGGCGCTCGCCGCGGCCATCATGGCGCTGCCGCTGATGGTGCGGGCGATGCGCCTGTCTATCGAGGCGGTCGATCGCAGGCTGGAGGGCGCGGCACGAACGCTGGGCGCATCTCCGCTGCACACCTTCGCCACCATCACCCTGCCGCTCAGTATTCCGGGCATATTGGCCGGCCTGGTTCTGGGCTTCGCGCGGTCCATCGGCGAGTTCGGCGCGACCATCACCTTCGTCTCGAACATTCCGGGCGAAACCCGCACCCTGCCCCTCGCCATATATTCTGCCCTTCAGGTTCCGGGCAGCGATGCGATCGTAACGCGGCTGGCCCTCGTCTCCGTTGCCCTGTCGCTGGGCGCGCTGCTTCTTTCCGAGATGCTGGCGCGGAGCATGGGCGGAGAAAGGGGCGGCCGTGTCCTTTGAGGTAGACATCAGCGGCCGCCTGGGCGAGACCAATCTGGCGCTGAAATTTGCTGCCGAAGGCGGAGTGACCGCGCTTTTCGGGCCTTCCGGCGCGGGCAAGACCTCCGTACTCAACATGATCGCCGGGCTGCTGAAGCCCGACAGAGGGCGTATAGCGGTGGACAGGCGCCTGCTGTTTGACAGCGAGGCCGGGGTTGACCTGCCCCCCGAACAGCGCCACCTTGGTTATGTGTTTCAGGACGCCCGCCTGTTCCCGCACAGGCGTGTCCGCGCCAACCTGCTCTATGGATATAAACTGGCCGACCCGGCGCAACGCTGGATGGCACTGGATGAAGCGGTCGATTTTCTGGGCCTGCGCGCACTGCTCGATCGCTGGCCGCGCACCCTGTCAGGCGGCGAAGCGAGGCGGGTGGCGATCGGGCGGGCGCTCTTGAGCGGTGCGCGCTTCCTGTTGATGGACGAACCGCTGTCCTCGCTCGATGGCCCTCGCCGCGAAGAAATATTGCGCGTGATCGAGCGCATCCGCGACGAACTGAAGCTGCCGATCCTCTATGTCAGCCACGATCGCGCCGAAATCGAGCGGCTCGCCACCACGGTCGTGGAGCTGCATTAAATCGCCCGTGCGCTGGCTCTGGCCTATAACGAGCGCATCAGCCTGAAAGCGGCATAGCCCAACAGCGCTACGCCCGCCAGCAACACGGCCCATAATGCCATGACGCGCGGCGAAAGCCCGGACCCGTCCGCGATGTTCCCAACGGCTACGGCAACATCAACGGGCGCCCCGACGACGCTGGCCTTAGCAAGGGGGTCCGTCTGACTCGTGAGGTCCGATAGGGCAAAGGTGGCAGGCTTGACCTCAGGATTTCCCACCAGCAGCCTGTAGGGCGCATCGCCGTTAAACGCGACAGCAAGCGAGACGGGCGCATATTCGAACGCGATTGACGGCGTTTGGGAAAAACCGGCGCTGCGGGGGTCGGCCTCCAGCCTGAGAAAGCGCATCGGCCCGCCACCAAGCGCCAGCGCCGCATCTCGCCCACCCTGTGTAAGGCTTGTCATGGCGAGCGGCGTCCAGCTCGCTTCCATGGTGTCACGGCCGAGCAGGCTCAGAGGGACCACGCCATCCTTGCCGGTCATCCTTACACGCAGCGCGGCGGGCGCCAGTCCCTGAGGCATGCCGAACGCAACACCATGGGCATCGGTCAGTTTCACACCCGTCACTGGCACGGAAACGCGCAGGCTTTGCGGGTGGCTGCTGGTGAAAAGGGTGGCGCCAGTGATCTTGAGTTGCTCGCCCCGCCATGACGCGCGCAGATAACGGCCATGTAAATCGACAGAAGGCAGCATGGTCCGGCCCCCTTCCAGCAGCGCCGCTCCGTCGCCGGGACGAAACAACACCTGTTCCGCCACGGGTTCCCATGCCTTGAGGTCGTCGCCCATGGTGATCGACACTGTCACAGGCTGTTGCTTGGGCAGCGCGGCCTCCAGAGCGATGCCGACCGCCCGGTTCCTGAGCTTGCGGGTGTCGAACAAGACGCCGGCGCCGGAAGCCCTCGCCTCGCCATGCTCCGCCTGAACGCTGACGGAGCTTCCGGGCTGATCGACGCGGACCGAGACAGGCGATGGGCGTTCGCCATCCTTGTTGATGCCGAAGGGTATGGCATCGAGATGGATCCGGTTCTCTAGTGCTGTGGCGATTTCGACGAGGGCCATCGAGAGCGGCCGTTCATGCGCGTCCACAACCCGGATATCGCCCTTGTCCGCCCTCCTGATCGCCACCAGCGCGGCGGCGGGGAGATCGACGCGCAGCACCTGCGCGGCGGGCGCTTCGACCTTCAGCGACAGCGCGAAATCATCCGCTTTCGGGTCGCCATCGCCCGCCCGCTTGTCGCATGCCGTCGCAAGCAGCGCCAACAGAAGCGCGGCAGAAGAAATGCGTCTCACGCCTCTGCCTCTTTGGCTTCGGCTTTGCGCGGCGGGATAGGCACGAAATAGCCGATCAGCAGCATCAGCACGCCAACCGCGAGGAACGCGATGATGCGCGAAAGCCCCTCTATCCGCGACATGTCGAGCAACGCCAGCTTCGCGACGACCACGGCCAGCAACACGGCGCCAGCCAGCCATGGCAAGCGCTCTGACCGGCTGCGGGCAAAGAACATCAGCCCCATGGCGATCAGCGTCCAGAGGATCGAATAACCCGATTGGACAATCTGGCTGGCGCCCAGAGCGTCTGCGCTCCAGCCGACGCCGAGCACATGATGCGCTGTGCGCAGCCAGATCGTGTTGGCGAGGATGAAGGCCAGCACCGCCATCGCCGCGAGGCCGGCGCGTCCGGCAAGCATGGTCGCCGCCTCGCCCTTTTCGTCGGCACCTTGTAGCATCTGCCGCCAGAGCGCGAGCGCCCCCAGCGCCAGCAGCGCCGACAGGTCTACCGGATTGAGCACGGGCAGGTAGGGCAGCGGGCTGGTCACTCCCTCGGCAAGGAGGCAGATGGTCAGCGCGCCGACATAGACCAGAATCGCAACCACCAGCGCGCCATGCCACCAATAGGCCTTGGCATGAGGATCGAGCGGCCACGGGAAATGGCTCACATCCGCCGTGCGCACGGCTTTTCCAGCCCAGTGCACCAGCAGGAACAACATAGCTGTCGCGCTGACAAGATAGGTCACGCCCGCCCAAGATGTATCCCACAGCTCACCGCGATCGATGCCCAGCCATAGACAGTCGGCGACGATTGTGGTGGCGAGCAGCACCCCTCCGACATGCATCGCATGGGTCCAGAAGGAAACCGGCTGACGGCGCAGCAGCCAGAGGTGCAGACCGATTGCCGCGACCCACAAAGGCAGATCGGGCAGATAAAGCATGTGCCGTCCGCCGGCGACTGCGACAAGCAGGCAGAGCGAAAGGAAAGGCAGGCTCACCCTTCCGGGCCAGCGCGCGACGGGCCATTCCCTGCGTCTGCCGAACCAGTCCGCCAGCGCCATCGCGCCCAGAACCGCGATCAGGATCACATAGCTCTGCATGTGGGGAGCGAGCACCGGCATCGGCGGATTGCCCGCTATGGCTGCCGGAGACGAGCGCCCCGCCTCCAGCGCCACGGCCATGCCGGAAAGCCCGAACCCGATCAGGAACCAGATCTGTCGCAGACCCCATTCGACATGGGCATAGCCCCTCGCCCAAATGCTATCGCTGTGATCGAGCGGGTTCCGCATCATCCACGCTGTGAACATCATCGGCAGTGCTACCAGAATCGTCTGGAGAAAGCCGCTATTGGCGAGCGGGATCGCCGAAATGACGGGCCGCATGGCGATCAGCGCCAGCAATGCCGCCACTGCCTGCAACGCAAGACCGAAAAAGCGCGGCATCCAGCGCGCCTGACGCGCCCCCACCCAAAATGCCCCGGCGCCCTCGACAGCCCAGACGCAGGATGTCCATTTCATCCCCAACGCCAGCGGCACCGCGAGCGTGACAAAGCCGATGCCGATGGCAAGCAGACATTCGTTCAACAGCCGCATTTCGGAACGCGCCTTGCGCATTGTCGCCGCAGTGATGGCAATATAGGCCGCGCCAAAGCCCAGCGCCGACCATGCGGCGCCATAGGGCTGATCCCGCACAAGCGCGACCTGCAGCCCGAACCCGATGAGCGCGGTGCCGAAAAGCAGTGTCGAATCGGCATAATTGCCGAACTTTCCGGGGGTATTGTGCGCATAGAGAATGGCCGTGGCGAGATAGATGGCCATCGAGACGATCAGGAACGCCTGGCACAAGGCATAATGCTTCGCTTCATAGGCCGCAAAGCCCCAGGCCGACGCCAGCGCGAAGGTCGCGACGAAACCGAGAAGGTTGAGCGGACGCCAGCTTTTCTTCCAGGCGATACCGAAAATCGCCAGATTGAGCGTCGTCATATAGGCGAACAGACCAAGCGGCGTCTCACTTTCGCCGCCCAGCAGCACCGGCACAGCGAAGCCGCCCAGAAAGGCTATGAACGCCATGACGAGCGAATCCTGCATCACCGCGAGCGCGCAGCCGAGCGCGACGAACAGGATCATCAGCGCAAAGGCCGCGAGGGGAGGCACTATGCCATATCCGCGGGCCGCGGCGAAGACGACGAGGTAGAGCACGGCCACGCCCGCGCCTTGTAAAGACAGGGCAAAGGATGGACGTTCGGTCCGTTTCTTGAGGCCCACCCCCAGCAGCGCAACCCCGACAAGCGCAACCAGCGCCAGCCGCAGTTCGATCGGGAATATTCCCGCCATCGCGGCAAAGCGCAAGAGAAACACGAGGCCGAGGAACAGAATGACAATTCCGGCGCGTACGATAGTGTTGCCGCCCAGCAGCCAGTCTCGCGCCTTGCCCAGAATCACCTCGATAGGGCCGGGGACCGCTGGCTGTTCGATGGCGGGAAGCGGCGCGCGGGCCTGTAGAACCGCCTCAGGCGCACGAACGGGAGCGACAGCGGGAGCCGGCTCCTCTTCCGCTGGGGCTTGTGCTTCTCCCGTGGGCGCGTTCACGACCCGCGCCGTTTCCACTTGTTGCCTGAGCGCCGCCGGAGCCGCATATGGCCTCTCGTCGGACGCGGGCGGCAGGTCGCCGGCCAGCGCGGTCCGTACCGCCTCCGCCACTTCCCGCCGAATGATGGAGCGCAGCCACGCGCCCATGCCGCCGCCCACGACACCGCCGAAAAAGAAACCGAATTCGGAGAAATCTCCGAATATGAAGCCAAGGAGCGCGCCAAGCGCAGCCCCCCAAACCGCAATGCCCATGCCGCCAGATCCTCCCCGCCGTCAGCCAAGAGTGACAGATTTGACGAAAAATAAAAGCGGTGCTTTTGCGTCAAATTCCGAGGTCAATGACTCTGGCGGTGGCTGCCAGAGCAAAGAACGCCTCTCTCTGTTGGACGAAGTGGGATAGGGAACTCCACAAGACCTGTCAGTGGTACGTTTTAACCCCGGCGTTTACGAAGCTTTCCATTTCAATGAAAGTCTCGCGATCTGGGGAGCAGGCGGACGTTGCGCGGATGCTGACCCATGGTGGGGCGGCCCGGTTTGTCGCGAGGATAGAGCGGATGGACGAAGGCGTCCGCTGACGCCAGCGGCGGTTCGATAGCATGCAGGTCGGACAGTACGCCGAGCACCTCGGTCCGGTCTATGATGCCGCTCGCCATAACGTGAATCACGCCTTCGCGGCTCTTCTGGACCTGACCTTCGACCAGCATCAGCCGACTTGCCATCACTTCGCGGCGGAAACGCTCGAACTGGCGCGCCCACAGAACGATATTGGCGATGCCGCCTTCATCCTCCAGCGTGATGAAGATCGCATTGCCCTTGCCGGGGCGCTGCCGCACCAGCACAACGCCCGCGACACGCACCTTAGCTCCGCTCTTCATACCACGAAGCGTAGCGCAGGGCGTCACCCTTTCCCGCTCAAAAATCGGGCGCAGCAGCGCCATCGGATGGGCTTTCAACGACAGGCGGGTTATCTGGTAATCGGCGGCGACATGCTCGCCCAGCCCCATGGGGCGTAAGGCAATTTCCGGTTCCTTGCCCAATTCCCGTGCCCGCGCGGCGGCAAACAGCGGTAGCTCACCCACTGGCGTACGCCGCGCTTCCCACAGCGCTGCGCGCCGGTCTAGCCCAAGCGAACGGCAGGCATCGGCATCGGCGAGTAAATGCAGCGCGCGCGACGGCAGGGCGGCACGGCGGGCCAGTTCCTCTATGCTTGCAAACGACCGCTCTTTCCGTGCGTCCGCGATCTTGTCTGCCCATTCCTCGCGGAAACCGCTGATCTGGCGAAAGCCGAGGCGTAGCGCGAGCGCGTTATCCGCCAGCCGCTCCAGCCTACTATCCCAATCGCTTGCGTTTACATCGACAGGCTTCACCTCAACACCATGCTCGCGCGCGTCACGCACGATTTGCGCAGGCGCGTAAAATCCCATCGGCTGGGAATTGAGCAAGCCACAGGCGAACACCGCCGGTTGATGGCATTTGATCCACGCCGATACATAGACGAGGCGAGCGAAGCTCTGCGCATGGCTTTCGGGAAAACCATAGCTGCCGAAGCCCTCGATCTGGCGGAAGCAGCGCTCGGCAAAGTCCTGCTTATAGCCGCGCTGCATCATCCCACCGATCATCTTTTCACGAAAATGGTCGATGGTGCCAAGGTTGCGGAAGGTCGCCATTGCGCGGCGCAGGCCGTTCGCCTCTTCGTCGGTGAAGGCGGCCGCTGTAATGGCGAGTTTCATCGCCTGTTCCTGAAACAGCGGAACGCCATAGGTCTTGCCCAGCACTATGCGCAGTTCATCGGGGTCATGCGGCGGGGCGGGCGATGGGTAGTCCACCTTTTCCTCGCCGCAACGCCGCCGCAGATAGGGGTGAACCATGTCTCCCTCTATCGGGCCGGGGCGGACGATCGCAACCTGCACGACCAGATCGTACAGGTTGCGAGGTCTGAGGCGCGGCAGCATGTTCATCTGCGCACGGCTTTCCACCTGAAACACGCCGACACTGTCGCCAGCGCAGAGCATGTCGTAAACGGCGGGATCATCGGACTCGATATCTACTTCCAGACTATGATCGCCCAGATCGTGCAGTCGCATCAGGTCGAAGCTCTTGCGGATGCAGGTGAGCATGCCCAGCGCCAGCACGTCGACCTTGAGCAGGCCGAGCGCGTCGAGGTCG
>CAYOZY010000012.1:0-27372 GCA_964408525.1 uncultured Sphingobium sp.
GAATGTTCTGACGACGAACACTGGGCGACAAGGCAACGGGCCTGCAGGTCGACGTCAGTAAACTCAGCGATCTCGACCGGTTGTATGATCATGTGCGGAAAGTCGAAGGCAGAGTCGATGTTCTGGTGTGCAGTGCCGGGGTTTGCACCATTGTGCCGCTCGCCGAGTCCGACGAGGCCGTGTTCGATCAACAGTTCGATATTAATGCCAAAGGCGTGTTTTTCAGCGTTCAGAAAGCTTTGCCGTTGTTGAGCGACGGGGCGTCTATCGTGCTCGTCTCCTCCATCGCTCACTTCAAAGGCCTGCCCGGCTATCATATTTACGGAGGCAGCAAAGCCGCCGTCCGGGCCTTCGCACGCCATTGGGCAGCGGAACTGAAAGACCGTCACATCCGGGTCAATGTTGTCAGCCCCGGCCCGACCGAGACGCCGATGGCCGGCGAGCTGGGCATTTCTGAGGAGGAAGTCGCCGCCTTCGTCGCGCAACTGGGCACGCTCATTCCGGTAGGTCGGCAGGGTAGACCCGAAGAGCAGGCTGCGGCCATCCTTTTTCTCGCGTCGGACGAAAGTTCTTTCATCACCGGGTCAGATCTTTGCACCGATGGAGGCATGGGGCAGATTTAGGCACGCTTTCCGTAAAAAAATCGACGACGCATGAAACTTTGGGGCCTGATATGTTGAGCTATGTGTCTGGAACGACGGTTGAGCCGTTGCTGGATTACGCGATTGGCCAAGCGCTGGATCGGGCGGCGGTTAACTGGCCGGACGCACCTGCGCTGATCGATCGAGGGCAGGGCGTCCGGCTGAACTGGCAGCAGTTTCGAATGCGGGTGGACGCGGTTGCCGCGGGCCTGATGGATCTGGGATTGCAGCCAGGCGACCGGCTGGGCATATGGTCGCTTAACCGCACCGAATGGGCGCTGACACAGTTTGCGGCGGCGAAATGCGGGGTCATTCTGGTAACGATTAATCCCGCTTATCGCCTCGCGGAGCTGGAATATGCTCTGCGACAATCGGGATGCGTGGCGTTGATCCTGCCACAACGGTTCAAAAGCAGCGAATATGCTGCGATGATAAGGGCGCTGGTTCCCGATATTGAGCGGGGTCTATGCCGTTCAGAGCGGCTGCCGGCTTTGCAGCACGTCATACTCATGGGGGAGGGGGACGCGGGGATGCTGCCCTTCGCTCAGGTTGAGGAACGCGGCAGGACAATGCTGGCGCAGGGTGTGCGGCTACCCGCCAACCTGAAGGCTGACGATCCTGTCAATATCCAGTTCACGAGCGGTACGACCGGTGCCCCCAAGGGCGTGACTCTCACCCATCGCAACATATTGAACAACGGGCACTTCGTTGCGCGTGGCATGAAGCTGACCGAAAAAGACAAAATCTGCATACCGGTTCCACTCTATCATTGCTTCGGCATGGTGATGGGCAATCTGGCCGCTGTCGCGTGCGGCGCGGCGATGGTTTATCCCGGGGAAGGTTTCGATCCTCTGGCTACCCTTGAATGTGTGGCTGAGGAGAAATGCACGGCGCTTTATGGTGTGCCGACCATGTTCATCGCCGAACTCGATCACCCCGAATTCGCGCGTTTCGATCTATCTAGTCTGCGCACCGGCATCATGGCGGGGTCGCCGTGCCCGATCGAGGTTATGCGCCGGGTGGCAGAACGCATGCACATGGCGGAAGTCACCATATGCTATGGCATGACGGAAACCAGCCCTGTCAGTTTTCAGAGTTCGACGGACGATCCACTGGATCGGCGCGTATCTACCGTGGGCCGGGTTCACCCGCATGTTGAAGTCAAAATCATCGACGACGCAGGAAAGATCGTTCCACGGGGGCAGGTGGGCGAACTGTGCACCCGCGGATACTCGGTTATGACGGGATATTGGGGGCAGCCCGAACAGACCGCGGCGGTCAAGGATGGCGAAGGCTGGATGCACAGCGGCGATCTGGCGACGATCGACGAGGACGGATATTGTAATATCGTCGGTCGCCTGAAGGATATGGTCATTCGCGGGGGAGAAAATCTTTATCCCCGCGAGATTGAAGAATATCTTTATCGCCATCCCGCGATCAAGGATGTTCAGATATTTGGTGTTCCCGATCCTCGCTATGGCGAGGAGCTCTGTGCATGGATCGTGCTTCAGGATGGCGAAGCCCTTGACGAGAAGGGGGTCCGGGATTTTTGTGAGGGCCAGATCGCGCACCAGAAGATTCCGCGGTACGTTCGGTTTGTAGATGCGTTTCCGATGACTGTTACCGGGAAGGTTCAGAAATTCGTGATGCGCGATTTAATGGTGAATGAGTTGAATCTCCAGGACATTGAGACCGCCTGAAACGGTGTTGCGTTTACCCTCCGGGTGTTAAAGGACGCAGATTTCATAGTCGATTGGCCCCTAGGGTCGGCTAATTACCGACGCAGGTGAGCCTCAATATTCAGGCGCCCGACGCTTGCGGCGCGGCGGGAGCGCAAGAAAGGCTACCCGAAGTCAGGACAGGACCACGCCGCCGTTGACGTCAACGACGGCTCCCGTCATGAAACTGGTCGCCTTGCTACAGAGAAACGCGACTGGCCAGCCAATTTCCTCGGGTTCGCCAAGTCTTTTCATCGGATAAGAGGCGGGATCGAACGGTTGACCGGAGGCTACCGCAAGCGGCGTCAGAATGGTGCCAGGCGCGATCGCGTTTACGACGACACCGTCCTTGGCGACCTGCCGCGCGAAATAGCGGACAAGTGTGTGCAGGGCGCCTTTGGATGCGGCGTAGGCTGGTTCGATCGCGAGAGTCGATCCGCCGCTGCGCCCGGCCATGGATCCGACCAGCGCCACCCGGCCGGATTTGCGCTCGCACATGCCCGGCAAGACGGCGCGCATGAGGTTTATCGGGCCCAGAACATTGACGTCCATGCTGCGGCGATAAATCGCTTCCCAGGGTTCCCCGCCCTCCCGCCAGTCACCCGATACATAGTAGCCGCTGCAATCTGCCAGCGCATCGAGAGGGGGTAGGGAACCGATAAGCGCATTGACGGCGGCCGCATCCGAATTATCCAGCGAAAAAGCCGAAACCGTGCTGCCTGATGCGCGCAGTTCTTCGGCCAGTGTGTCAGGCTTATACAGGTCGACCAGGATCAGTTCCGCTCCCATACTCGCGCACGCACGCGCCGCCGCTCCGCCGATCGCGCCGGCGGAACCGGTCACTAATACCCTTTGTCCCTCTAGATTCAACTTGTTGTCCATGAGGTCCACTCTCTCCCTTAACTCATCGTGCGTTACCGTCATCGACGTAATATTCTCTGCCCCCTTGAAGCGTTACAAAAGAGGACAAGCAAATCAGTACACAGCAGACCGAGGCCATAATGCCGTTGCCTAGTTGCTGCTGTGTAGATATAAAAGGCAATCATATAAGCAGACTTTCAATAAATCGGTCGGCGGGATGGAGAGAGACGTGCGTCAGTTCGGATACGATTCATTCGATGTCGTTTCGTCTGGAGGTGCATCGTTAGCTTCTGTTGTCGATCGAATCGGCGAGGATAGTTTTTTTGAAAGCCTGCTGACGTATCTGCATGCAACGATAGGGGCTGAACACTGCGCTATTCTTGCTTTTGATGCTGACCGCCCGGTCAAGGTCGGGGCGGTCAGTTATGATGGCGGGGATTTGGCGGGTCGCCAAATCGATCTGTATTTGGCCCAATATTGGCAACATGATCCAACCATGATCGCCGCGGCGCGCATGTTCGGCGGCAATTGTTCCAGCCTTCTGCGACTCGACCCCGACAGCTTGCCTCCGTCGGGCCTTCGAGATCTGGTATATCGCCAGGCGCATATCAGCGATCGGTTGCTGTTGTGTGGCACTGCCAATGGCACGGCTATCAATGTCAGCATCGTGCGGTCGAGTCTGCACGGCAAATTTTCCGGCGCTGAAATCAGCCACTTGTTGCATATGGCGGAAACATTGCTGGCCGTGGTCCGCAAACATGCGGGTCTTATCACCCGACAAAGTGATATAGCCACCGCCCTGAGCAACCCCGAGATTATTGCGGATTGCATGTTTCAGGCGCCCGAAGGCTTGTCCAAACGGGAAATCGAGGTGTGCGCTCGTATCCTTTTTGGCATTTCATCCCTCGGTATCAGCCTTGACCTCAACATTGGCGAGGAAACCGTTAAAACATACCGCAAGCGCGCTTACGAGCGCCTGGGCATCGCGACGCAAAGAGAACTGCTGATGTGGTATCTGCGCCTTTGGGGCCAGCGGTCCGCGAAGCCGCACTAGGGTAGGCCGCCCTCTGTTCGTGAGCCTGGGTGAACGCGGCATCTGTCTGCCCCCTGCCCCTGTTCAGGGGACGAGTGCAATCTTCCCGAAATGATTGTTATGTTTCATATACTCATGAGCCTTAACGGCATCACCCAGTGAAAAGCTGCGGTCCAGAGGAAGGGAGATGTCCCGACTCTTGATTGCAGTCCACAGATCGGCGACCATGGCGCGGGAAACTTCGCGCACTTCAGCGAGTGAGCGCGATCGGAACGTTGTGCCGATATAGCTGATCCGTTTGAGCGAGTGCAGGTCGAAGTCGAATTCCGCCATGATTCCGCCCAGTCTGCCGACATTCACCAGGCGACCTAGTACAGCAGCAGCCTTCATGGTCTGATTGATGGAAGGTCCGCAAACCATATCGATGATGACATTCGCGCCTTTTCCTTCGGTGAGGGCAAGAACAATGTCTGCCCAGTCGCCATCGGTGGAATTAACCACATGGGTGGCGCCGACCCCCTTGAGTTTTTCCGCGCGCGTCGCAGAGGTCGATGTGCCGATGATCTGCTTGGCGCCCATCAACCGGGCAATCTGGATCGAAGCGATGCCGACCGCCGAAGTGGCGCCGTGGACCAGCACCGCATCGCCCGCGGTGGTTTTGCCATTGGTTACCACTGCATCATGGGCGGTCATGAGCACCAATGGCAAAATCGCAGCCAGCTCCCAGGTCAAACCGGAATCGTCCAGCGCTATTGTGCGCCCCTGATCCGCTACGGCATATTCGGCATAACCACCGCTGCCCGAACACATAACGGCATCGCCGGGTTTGAAGCCTGAGACATCTCTGCCTGTCGCAACGATCGTACCAGCCCATTCCATGCCGATCGCTTTGCCGTAGGACTCTTTGCTGGCCACACCGGCGCCCTTTGCTGCGTTCAGATCGGCGCGGTTCATGCCCGCTGCCTCGACCTTCACCAGAACCTGCTCCGGGCCAGGAGTTGGCCTAGCGATTTCCCGCACTGCAAGCCCGTTTTCGCTTGCCACGCCTGCTATCATCATGTCTGCCATGGAAATCAGCCTTGCAAGAGGAGCGGTGGGAGCAGCTTAGGCTTACTTGTCGTCATACCGCGCGCGCTGCTGCTTGATCAGGTCGATCATCATCGACCGGAACTCCGTTCCTTCCTTTTTGGCGCGCTCTTTCGCATCCGTCCACATCTGGAGGTCGACATAGCCCTGCTCTGTGTGGCGGTTCCACTCGGGGTCCAGCGGCGTTGTAATTTCCAGGCGCAAACCGTTCGGGTCATGGAAATAAATCGAATAAATCAATCCTTTGTGATCGACAGGGCCAACCACTTCCACGCCATTTTCTACCAGCCAGTCCTTCCATTGATCCACTTCGGCCGTATCGTTGGCCTGCAACGCGATATGATCGAAAACGCCATAGGCCGCATGAGTCACCGGCGGTCGCTCGGGTAGACCCGGCACTTCAAAAAAGGCGATCGTGGATCCGTCCTGCATCCGGAAAAATATGTGAAAGTATGGAAAATCGTCGCCGGTGGATGGGACCTTGTCATCGAATACTGTGCTGGCCAGTTCCATACCCATGATTCGGATATAGAAATCCGCTGTGGCGCCTACATCGTGCGTTACAAACGCCAGATGGTTGAGCATTCGCGGGGTCAGGACGCTGCCCGAAATTTTAGGTGCTTCATCCTTGATGGCTTCGGCCATTGACATCGTCTTATCCTTGAAGATTGTTCAATATTCTATCTAACCAACGGCCGGATAGATGGTTGTCCCACCCATGTGGGACGGAGTTCCGCGAACACGCATCAATTGCCGATATTTCGGAATAAAGGTGCTCTATTTAATGACTCAATGCCGACACAGGCTGATGAGCGGAGGCAAGGAATAGAGGCGTGTGCTTTAGGCTACGATCTTTGATTGACGTAACCCGGCGATTGCGTCGTCGTCGAAACCACAAAGTTCAGACAATATTTCATCGGTGTGTTGCCCGATGTCGGGACCCGTCCAGCGTATTGTCCCGGGAGTCTGAACGACGTGCGGCACGATGCCGCTATGCAAAACGGTGCCTAATAGCGGGTCCTCCACCTCGCGGACCATCGCGCGGGCGCGATATTGGGGGTCTGCGGCGGCGTCAGCCGCCGTATAGGCTTTGGAACTCGGAATATCGGCAATTTCCAGCAGAGACTGCAGCGTTTCCGCATCATGTTTGCGGGACCATTTGGAGATGATATCATCAAGTTCGCGGGCGTGCGCAACCCGCGCGCGATTGCCGACGAAGCGCGCGTCACTCGACAACTCGGGCTGCCCCATAAGGTTGGCCAGCTTTGCAAACAAAGGCTCCGAGTTGGCCGCGATCAGCATCCAGTTACCATCTGCTGTGGGATAGGCATTGGAGGGCGCGGCCGTGGCAATGGCGCCTCCGGTGGGCTGTTTCACTTTGCCAAGAGCGCCGTATTCCGGGAGCATGGCTTCCATCATGCTGAAAACGCTCTCGGTAAGCGCGACGTCGATGGTTCGCGGTTGGCCGTCGCCCGAAGGCCGGTCTCGCTGCCACAAGGCAGCCATGATGCCAAAGGCGGCATACAATCCCGCAATGGAATCGCCGATACTGACGCCCACCCGTACCGGGGGAAGGTCGTATGTTCCGGGTGCATGATTGGTCAGATAGCGCAGGCCGCCAATCGCTTCTCCGATAACGCCGAAAGCAGCGCGATCACGATAGGGCCCTGTCTGGCCGTAGCCCGAAATCTGGGCGATGATCAGGCCGGGGTTCGATTGCCGCAGCAAATCTTCCCCCAGACCCAGCTTTACCAGCTGGCCGGGTCGAAAATTTTCCACGAGGGCGTCGCAGCTTTTCACGAGCTTCAAAATGATGTCTTTTGCCTCGCGCGACTTCAAATCCATTGCGATGCTGCGCTTGTTGCGGCCGTGTATTGACCACCACAGGGATCGGCCGTTCACCTGATCGCCCCAATGACGAACGGGGTCGCCAGTCAACGGTTCGACCTTGATCACCTCGGCCCCCAGATCACCCAGCAGCCTCGTGCAAAAAGGAGCCGCTACAAAATGTCCGATTTCCAGAACGCGAAGACCAGATAGAGGGAGCCTGTCTGCCATTAAAAGTCCGAACCAAGAGGGTGGGGTACCAATCGTCGGCAAATAAGGCCTAACCACAGCGCCGGGCGGTCCCTACGACGAGGGACATGTATCACCGTTCCCTGTGGTGCCGCCCTGAATGTGCGGCCAAGGGGGATGGTATCCATCATGCGTGGACCTGGGCCCCTGCGAGACATTAATCCGCGAAAGGATCGCCCCACGTTTCCAGCGCATGCTTAGTATCGTTATATTCTTTGACTTCCGCGATCTTGCCGTCGCGGAGAACGAATTTGAAGTGATAGAGGTTGTTATAGACTTTGCCGTCTTTCAACAGTCCATGGCTTTCGACCTCGGCCGCCACCTTCTCTCCATCGGCAATGATGTCGTGGATCGTCAAGGTCATCGGGCCAGCCAGCAGATCGCCGATCCGCTGGCCCAATTTCGCGAACCGTTCCGGCGTCAATACGCCCAACCCTGGCAGCGTCCAAACCGCGTCTTTGGTGCCGAAGCGGGATAGGGCGCCGGGGCCTTCCTGCTCGGCTGCTTCCAAAAATTCCCTAACGACACTTTTGCTATCGGTCACGACTTTCTCTCCGAGCGCGATTGTGGGTAAAAAGCGGATAGATGGGGTGGGTCACTGACGTCCGAATATGGATGACATGGCGGCCGTACTGGGTCGCGTGTAGGCAGTGCGACGACTCTGCTCGATGCCAAATTTCTGTTTCATGGTGACTGCCATTTCTGCGTACAAAATGGGTACGCCGACCCCGTCGATGATGGGTACATCGTCGATCACCCGAACATCGTTTCGGGCGACTATGGTCGCTAGCATCGCTTCGGCAGGGATGATGGCGTCGGCGCCAGCAGCAATGGCTTCGCGTGCCGCAGCGCGAAAGCGGTCGAGATAGGCCTGCGGACTGGCGAAAAGCTTGTCGAGATCGCGCTCGAGCATCACTTCGTCGACCAGATGGATGCCGCTCACGCGGTGGCCCAGCTTGTGTCGCTCCAGAGAGGCCTCAAGGAAGGGAACGATCAGCTTGCTCAAGGTGACGAGGCCAATCTTGGGCGCGATCGAGCAACCGATCAGCAGGGAGCTTTCCGCCGCGGACACCACCGGAATGCTCGCCAGCGATCGAAGCTCGGTCAGCGCGGGTTCCCCATAGGTTCCAACGATAAAACAATCATATCCCTCGCGCTCGGCCGTCAGCACAGCATCCATGTAGAGCGGAATTACCGTGCTGATATAGGCGGCAGGAGACCCGATAATGTCCGGCATCGAAAGGTCATGGCCAAAACGATTGTCCATACCATGGACTGTAACGGTCGTACCCGAAGAGGCGTTTGCATTAAGATAGTCGTGTAACACCCTTTCGTATGTCGGGTGTTGATCGTACGCCACGCTGGATTGAAACCAGAGCTTCATCCTGTTCTCCGCTCCTAAGGCTTAATAAAGTTGCCGTTTTAATCGTGTTTTAGTCTAGCATTGTCCGGTTGACTGCAAGGTCCCCGATCAGGGGGACCGGCCCGCGTTGAATGGCAAGCGGAGCCCTGGAGAGCAGGCGAGTATGCCCGCGTCAAAAGGAAAAGGACGCCCCGGGGAAACAGGGCGTCCTTACTTTTATCCTGCGCGGCGCGCCTGACTTAGTGGATCTGGAACGTGAGCGATACGCCGTAGGTGCGGACCATGCCGGGCGTCCGGACAATCGTTTCACCCGCATCGTCAGCATTGGTCCAGTAATATTTGTTGAACAGGTTCTTGCCCCAAAGCGACGCCTTCCAGCTATCCTTGCGGACTAGCGAGACGATGGCATCCGCCAGAGCATAGGACCGGAGGCGGAACAGCGGGTCCTTAGACGGCTGACCCGTGGTCTTTGAACGATAGCTGACCGTGCCGGTTGCCTCGATGCTCAGGTCTTCGCCGACCGGCTGGGTGTAGGTTGCGCCGCCGTTGAGCGACCATTTCGGTGCGAAGGGCAGCGCCAGGCCAGCGAAGTTAACCGGCTGGGCGCTGGCATCGAAGCCCTGATATTCCGTGATCTTGGTCTTGAGATACAGCAGACCGCTGGTCAGGAGCAGATTGGGCGACACCTGCCAGTCAAGCTGCATGTCGAGACCATAGGTTTCGCTCTTGGGAACGTTGCCCAGTGAAACGACCACGCCGAAAATGGGATCGGGCACATAGGCCTTGATCTGCTTGTCGCGGTAATCGTTGTAGAAACCGGCCAGATTCAGTTGAACGCGGCGATCGAGCAGCTTGGCTTTCAAGCCAGCTTCATAGGACGTGACCTTTTCCTTGCCCACGGGGCGCAGGGTCGTATCGTAAACGCCCGGCGCAACCGGGAACACGCCCGATTTATAGCCGCGGCTGATATTGGCATAGACCAGCGTATCGGGGCTGGGCGACCAGTCGATATTCGCGCGCCACGACACCGTATCATCATGAATGCGGTTGTGGACCGGGCCGGTCGAGGTCCTGTTGTTGTTATACTGGAGGCAGCCATTGGGCACAAAGCCCGGATCCAGGCCGACGAGTGTGGCGATAACCGTCTTCCACAGCGGAACGTCTAGACCGTCGATGTCCTGCAGACACGCGGTGGAACGGCCGCGTTCCTGCGTGTAGCGGGCCGCGCCGGTCAGCTTCAGTCCGTCTATGATTTCATAGGTCAGGTTACCGAAAATCGCGCCGGTGCGGAACGTCGTTTTCGTCGGGGCGCGATAGATCGCACCGACAAGTGCGTATTCCTCCGGCGTGTAGGCGTTGCCGCCAAAGACCGGCGCGATGGTACGCAGGAAACGGAAGTTGGTCTGATCGGCCGACTTGGTGTCGTGAGTGTCGCTGATCTTGTCGTTGGAATAATAGCCACCAACGATGAAGCTCAGCTTGTCAGAGGTTCCTGCCAGGCGAACTTCCTGGTTGAACGAACCGATATGCCCGAAGGAGATCTGGTCGGCCAGCGTAAGCGCGGCACCGCCAATCGAGTTAACGTCACGCGATTTGAGGTAATTATACCCTGTCAGTGATGTCAGCGAGAGATTGTCGTTGAGCTGGCCCGTCATGCGGAGCGAGACGCCAGCGAATTTCGCGTTGCCCTTATACCGTTCGCCACGCCCGGCAGTAGCGTTGAACGGCGCGCCTGGATGATCGGGGGCGGCCCAGTCCGCAATGTTGCCACGGGTGGGATTGGGAACGATGCTCGCCAGATAGTTTGGCGGCTCAAATCCAGGGTTAAGCGGCTTGTAGCGGATTGCCTGCAGCGCGGGCGTGTCCGAACGGTTGTGCCAGAATGTACCGCTCAGCACCGCATTGAAGCTGCTGGTCGGCTCCCATTGCAGGGTCGTGCGCGCGGCATATTGGCGCTTTTTGCCTAGTGTGTCGCCAGGACGCGAAACGCTGTGCTGCCAACCCTGGTCGGAACGGTCGACGCGGAAGGCGACGCGCGCGGCCACTGTGCTGGAAACGGGGCCACTGATATGTCCTTCAACGCCGTAACTTTCAAAGTTGCCCGCGTTCAACGTGAATTCCGCGTCAAAGTTCTGCGTTGGCATTTGCGGCACGAAATTGACCGCGCCACCCGTGGTGTTGCGTCCATACAGCGAACCTTGCGGTCCCTTCAGCACTTCGACCCGCTGCAGATCGAACGCAACGAGGGAGGTCATGTACGGATAGGCGTATGATACTTCGTCCACATATACGCCCACGGGCGAGGTGTAAGACATTGCCTGCGCATTGAAACCGATGCCGCGGATCGTGTATATCGGCGTGTTGTTGGGAGAGACCGTCGCGGTAAAGCCGGGTACGGCTGCCGTCAGATCGTTCGTGTCGCGGACCCGCAGCCGCTCGAGCGTCTCGCCGGTGAAGGCCGAAATTGAAATCGGCACGCGATTGGTCGCTTCCGACCGTTTCTGCGCGGTAACGACGATGTCCTGAATGCCATCGGTTGAAACGCTGGCGGCGTCGGCCGCCTGAGCCAGCGCCACTGAAGGAGCGATCAGCCCCAGTGCACCCACACCGGCAAGGAAAAAGGAGCGCGTGAGGCGCTGAGTCCTGCCAGAAGCAGAGAATAAAATGTTCATGATATCTCCCCTTAGGTTATATTCGGGCCCCCAAGCGCCCACCCATTGTAGAACTTCTTTTTATGAGGTGCCGGGGCAATACGGGCGTCCCCTTTTGGTGGGACGCATATTCACCTATAAATATCGCGCTTTTCCGCGGTTTTCTGGCCCTTGACGCTGCCGTCCCGTTGCGCTGTTCGCATGGCGAGGTGACGCGATTCTATAAATATCTATAAACAGATAGGCGTCCGATGGCCGACTTTGCTCAACCGCGCGCGCCACCTGTCGGCCAGCGCTTAGCCCAGCATCAGGCGCCGCACGGGGTCGCTGCCGTCCCATTGCGCCGCGGCCTGTTTCAAATGCATCATCGCCGCGCGCGTTTCCGCACTGATGTCGCCGACTTCCATATAGGTGCCTGGCTCGAAGGGTGCATCGAAATAGGCGAAGCGACCGGCGTTGGTGATTTCACCTTCAAATGCAATGGCGTGGCCATCCGCCTTTAGGGCCGCGATGTCTGTGTCGTAGTTGGAGGACCACATGCCCAGATGCTGCATGCCGGGGCCATATTGCTTCAGGAAATCGGTATAAGGCGACGGGTCCGGGTTATGCTGTTCGATCAGTTCGATCTGCATCTCGCCCGAATAGGCGAGCGCGATGCTGAGATCCACATGGATATCCTGACCCCGCACGCGAAAATAGGACAACGGCACATGGTCTAGACGGAAAAAGGGGCCGACCCCGATGTCGGTCCAGCGTTTTAGTGCGGCGTCGAGATTTTCCACGACATAACCAACCTGCTGTGCCGGGCCAAAAAACCTGCTCATTCCCTTATCCTCCTCCTGTCGTGCGCTGTTCTGCGACGGCTCTGTCGCACAGATCACGGTTGTCCCGCAGGGCGGATATGCGGCGGCTTATCGCTTGAACCCGCATCGCTCCCCACCCCCTTATGTGTGATCCTGTCCGAAAGCGCGGGATCCCAGCGTCACTACGGTGGGGGACAGCCTGTGTTGCTTCTCGCCGATAGGTCGGGGCCGGGCTCTTTTTTTCGGTAAAAGGCCAAGCGATAAAATGATCGGGATTTTCGAGGACAATGAATAAAGCCATTCGCATCCACGCCAACGGCGGGCCTGAAGTGATGAAGTGGGAAGAGGTGGATATTGCCCTGCCCGCCGCACACGAAGTGCAGGTCCGCCACAAGGCAATCGGCATCAATTTTTCTGACATCAACGTGCGTCGGGGCGGGTTCTACCCAAATCAGACGCCGGTATTTCCGATGGGCCTGGGCAATGAGGCCGCTGGCGTTGTCGAGAGCGTTGGGTCTGGCGTCACCGATTTCGTGGTCGGCCAGCGTGTCGCCTATGCAGGAATGATGGGGCAGTTCTATGAGGATACGGGCGCCTATTGCGAGCTTCGCAATGTGCCTGCCGAGCGGCTTGCCCCTATCCCGAGCGGCGTAACCGATGAGCAGGCCGCAGCCATCTTGCTCAAGGGATCGACCGCGTCCCTCATTATCAACCGACTTTACACGCCGAAGCCGGGTGACATCATTCTGATTCACACGGTCGCATCCGGGGTTGGGTCAATCCTGTGCCAATGGGCAAAGCATCTGGGCGCCACCGTGATCGGCACCGCAGGGTCTGCCGAAAAGGCAGAAGTCGGACGGAAAAACGGCGCCGACCGAGTCATTCTGTATCGCGAATACGATTTTGTGAAAGAAGTCGCCAAAATCGCGCCGCAAGGCGTCAATGCGGTCTACGACGGCGTGGGAAACGATACGTTTGTGCGTTCGCTCGACTGTCTCGATTATTTCGGGATGGCGGTGAATTATGGCAACGCGTCAGGCAGTGTTCCGCCCGTCAACATCCAGTCGCTGGCGATCAAGTCTCTGTCTATCGCCCGCGCTGGTGTGACCGGGCATATCCGTGATGCAGCCTCGCTGCGCACGGTTGCCGAGGAACTCTTCGATCTGGTGGCTGCGGGCAAGCTGTGGGCGTCTGTCCACAATCGGTATCCGCTGTCGGAGGCCGAGCGTGCGCACCGCGATGTCGAGGCGGCGACGATCACGGGATCCATTCTGCTGATACCCTGACGGGTGGAATCGGGATGTATCGCCCCCTCTGCCTATGCGCTGGTAAGAAAGGGGCTGAGATGCGGTTGTGCATCGAAGCCCCTTTTGCGATCAGGCGTAGGAGATGAACTCCAGCAGCGATCCATCAGGGTCGCGGAAATAGATACTCGTTCCCTGGCCTTTCAGACCCGACCGGGGCAACGGCCCGCTTTCGACGGTTACGCCAACCGATGTGAGGTGTGTTACCGCTTCTGCGATCGGCCCATCCCATTCGAAACACAGGTCGCTGTTGCCGGGCGCAACCGGGATGCGCGCGAGATAATCCGGCTCCGTCGAAAAATCCGGGCCATGAACGTTGAGCTGTGCGTTCGACATCCGGTAAAATCGAAAATTGGGCAGCGGCGCCATGACGTCGATGCCCAATACCCTCGCATAAAAGGCATCTGAAATCGCGCGGTCCGAAACATTGATAACGCAGTGGTCGAACGTAATTTTGGGTTCGGTCATGGTTGGTGTCCGCCTTGGGGTGAACGAGGCATCGTGGAGATTGGGCGAGGCCCCACGGCTCTCCGGAAAACGGAGCGCAATTCCAGGGGCGAAGAGGGACGGGCGCAGAAAGCTCGCACCCGTCCCTATCGATTTTTGCAGGTACGCGCAGAACTTGGTAAGCCCTGCCCGCCTGTCGGCTATTTCCAGCGCAGGTTGAGGCTTACCCCGTAGGTGGCACCCATCCCGGCGGTACGATATCGGTTGTCGATGCTTTGGAAAACGTCGAGCACATAGAATTTGTTGGTAACGTTCTTGCCGAACACTGACAGGCGCCAGCTGTCATCACTGGCCGAGATGCCTGCGCGCAGGTCAAGCAACGCATAAGACGGCAGGACCATGTTTGGCGCCGGAGCAGCAACGGAATTGAATGTCGAATTTGCTTTGCTGCGATATGTCAGCGACGAGCCGAAGAACAGATTATTACGATCGTTGATCGGGAAGCCATATTCTCCATCGGCAACAATGCTCCACTTCGGCGTGGTTGGCAGGTCCGATCCTCGGAAGTCGCCTGCGTTACCCTGTCCGTTGATCGAAGCAAAACTGCCGTTGACCTCGGAGTTGATGTAGGTGCCGCCCACCGACAGCCGCAGACCATCGACAGGCTGCGCATCTATGTCGGCCTGAATGCCCCAGATTTTTGATTTGGGGATGTTGGTCAGTTGCTCGAGCAGGCCGAAAATGGGGTCAAACACCTTCGCGCGCAGCTGCTTGTTGCGATAATCATAGTAGAAGAAGGCACCGTTCACATGCGCGCGGCGATCGAGCAGCGGCGCCTTGAAACCGACTTCGAACGCGTCGATCCGTTCCTGCTTCACCGGCTTATATTGGCTGGTTGACGATGCGGCAACGAGCGAGATGATGCCTGCCTTGTACCCACGGCTGATGCTCGCATAAAGCAAAGTGCCGCCATCCGTCTTGTAATCCAGACCCGTGCGCCATGAGAGGTTCTTTTCGCGCAGGGAATTGCGGACGGAAGAAGGATTCATCTCCGGCGGCGGGGTCAACGAAATGCAACCGCCCGGCGGGATGTTGACGACCGGTGTGTTCTTCACTCCGAAGTTGACAAACAACTGCTGCAATCCGCCGAAGAGTTGTTCCAGCGCGTTGTTATCCGCCGGGTTCCAATCGTAGGTACAGCCCAGCGCCCGCCGGTTGGACTGAGTGCCGCGCAAACCCAGATGAAGCGTAACATTGTCCGTCGCCTTCAGGTCGACATTGCCGAAGATCGCATAATCCTTGATATTCTGGCGCGAATTGGTGGCCGGATATTGCAGCGGGGCGCCGCCAAGCGGTGCGATCGTGGTCAGGTTCTAGCTGTAGAGCAAAGAGTCATAGGTCTTTACGCTGTCGAACATGACACCCGCCGTCCAGATGGCCGGGCCGGTGTTTCCCTGCAGGCGGACTTCCTGATTTATGGAACTCAGATGCCCGAGCGCCCTGACTGTTCCGGGGGTGTTGATCGTGCTCAGGATGCTGGCGCCCACGCTGACGCCGCCCAGTTCTTGGGTCTTATCCTGCTTGATATGCTGATAGCTTGTCAGCGACGTGAGCGTGATGTCGGAGGTCAGCTCATAATCGATCCGTGCGGATAACTGGTAAAACGGATCGTTTGCACGCAGCGAAACTCCCGTTGGCCAGTCGGCGTAGCGCGGGTTGTTAGGCGCGATCTGTTGTTGCAGAAAGGCGGGGTTGACGTTTGCAACGACCACCGGGATCAGCGCCGTCAACTGGTGGGCGACGGTATCAGACTTGTTGCGGAAGCCGCTTGCGCCGAGTTCGATCGTCATTCTTTCGGTGGGCTTCCAGTCGAGCGTCAGCCGTGCCTGATACGACCGGGTATCACCCAGCCGGTCATTGGGGCGCGTGGCGCTTTTCTGCCATGCTCCACCTTGAATCGCGCCCAGGGCCAAGCGGGCATTGAGCTGGCTTGACAGCGGGCCGCTGACAAAGCCGTTGACGTCGATCTTGCCATAACGCTCGTAACTGGCATTCACGCCTGCCTGGAGGGTCGATGTAGGCTTGGCAGTGACATAGTTGACCGCGCCGCCGGTGGAATTTTGACCAAACAAGGTCCCCTGCGGCCCGTAAAGTACTTCGACGCGTTCGAGATCGATCGGCGACACTTCGGTCATCAGCGGCGTGGCGAAAGGAATTTGGTCCTGATAGACGGTGACGGCCGGGAATGATGCAAGACCCGATTCATACAGGCCGACGCCGCGCAACACATAAACCGGCTGCTGATAGGGTGACGGCGTATAGTTGAAACCAGGGGTTACCTTGACGAGATCGGCCGTGCTAGTGACGCCGCGATTGATCAGCGCGTCACCGCTGGCGGCGGTGATCGACATGCCGACATCATTGATCGACTGCGCGCGCTTTTGCGCCGTGACAATGATGTCTTCGATTAGGTTGCCGTTGTCTGCTGTTTCCGCGCTGACCTGAGCCAGAGCGGGCTGCGTAACGCCGTACATGGCGACGCTTGCGACGAGCAAAATCTTTCTATTCACTTTCATTGCCTTCCTCCCTCTATTGTCTGCAGCCTCTGCCCGGCGCGTGTCCGATGTGGTAATGCATCTTCGCGCGGCGAGGCGACGGTGCTTACGCACTGCTCTGATGGCAGTTGCGCTTAATGACGATGATTTGCGTGATGGCCTGCGTGGTCCTCCCATCCGTCGCATGACATTATGTTCGAATTTGACCGTTCATTTATCGATGCAACTGGCGCGCCAGACTGTCCCTACGAAGGGGGGCATGCCCCGCGGCATGATTCAGGCGTAGAAGCGGGTTTTGCGGGAACGAAACGCCCGCGATGACAGACCGGCAGGAATGGAGCGGCCCAAGTGTGAGGTCGTCGACAGTCGCGGACCCGTCACACAGAACAGGGCGTATTACGGGAACGGAGCCGCGCTATCGTCGGTCGTTGCCGCCGGAGGATCCATGGGCTCGGCGCTGCGGCGGCGATCCACGTTATCCGGGTTCGCCGCCGCACGCATCTGGTTGCCGAAACCAAAAGCCCCTCCGCCGCGATACTTTATCCCTGTTCGGTTTCGGAGGGGAACCCGGCTATCCGTCCTGCGTGATGACAATCTTGCCAAACAGATCGCGCTGCGCAAAACGCTCCCAAGCCGGCAGCGTATCCGCAAATGTGAAGCTTGCGTCGATGACAGGGTGGATTTCATGCTGTTCGATCACGCGCAGCATGTCTTCCAGATCGCGCCGACTGCCGGTCGCGATTGGCTGAAATGTCGCCTGACTCATGAACATATCCATGAAGCCGGGCATGTCGCCGGCCGCCAATACGCCGACAAGAGAGATCTGGCCGCCGACGGTGACCGCTTTCATCGATTGGCCGAGCGTGCCGGGGCCACCGACCTCGACCACACGGTCTACCCCGCGACCGCCGGTCAGTGTCCGAGCCCGCTCGCCCCAGTCGGCGTTCTCGCGATAGTTGATCACATGATCTGCGCCCAGAGCGCGCAGACGCTCCGCCTTCTCCTCAGAAGATGTTGTGGCAATGATCTTTGCACCTGAGGCCTTGGCAAGCTGAACGGCAAACAGGGAAACGCCACCGGCGCCCTGGGTCAGCACGGTGTCACCCGGACCGGCATTGGCTAATGCGGACCATGCGGTCAGTGCGGCGCAGGGCAGGGTCGCGCCTTGGGCAAAGCTCAAAAAGTCCGGCAGGCGCACCAATTCCTGTTCGCTGACGACGCGATATTCGGCCAGCCATCCATCGATGTGCAGACCATATTGCACGGGTAATTCCCGCACCTTGCCGCCGAACCAGTTCGGCATGATGGAATTGATCACGCGGTCTCCCGTCTGGAAACGGGTTACGCCCGTTCCCACTGCTTCGATGGTACCGGCAGCATCGGACAGGGGAATGCGGCCTTCCTCGACACCAAACGGCATCCATCCCTGCAAGATCGCGAGGTCGCGAAAGTTGAGCGAGTTGGCCCGGATGCGCACCAGCACTTCACCGGCGCCTGGAACAGGAACCATGTCCTCTGATAGCTGCAGCCCTTCGATGGATCCGATCTTTTGCATTCTGTACGTTTTCATCGCAGTGCCTTTCGCCAACAGCCAGTGTATCGTTCCACGCTGCCTAAACGCTGCTTGCCGGACGATCCATGATCGACTAGCTGTAAAAGCTAATCAATCGTCCAGAATTTATGCACCCATTTGACTCCATTCTAAATGCCATGCGTGTGGAAAGTTCGCTCTATGTGCGGCTGCGCGCGCGCGCGCCGTGGGGCATCGCGTTCGACAGCGGTTACCAGGCGCGGCTGTTGATCGTGGAGTCCGGCGCTTGTGTGTTTACAGCGAGTGATCAGGCGCCGGTCATCCTGGCGGCCGGTGACTGCCTGGTCATCAAGCAGGGCGTGCGATGTGCGATCGCCGATCAGTCCGGCCGGGATTTAACACCCTGCTCGCGCGTGACCGACCGTGTCACGGGCGAGGCTGTTCTATTCGGCGGTGAAGGCGCGGCGTGTGAGTTTATCTCTGCGCGGCTGTCGTTCGAAGATGTCGCGGGCGAGCCGCTCCTGGCACTGCTGCCCGATGTGGCGTGCGTTACGCTGAATGATGCCGAGTCGACCCGTGTCTTTGCAACGCTTGGACAGATCGGATCGGAGGAGGCAGATCGCGGAATGGGCGCGGATTTTGTTATCGCCCGGCTGATCGATGTGTTGTTCATCCAGGTTATCCGGGCCTGGTCTACCTTTCAGGAGGATATCCCTCCCGGCTGGTTGGCGGGGATGCGTCATCGGCGTCTGGCCCCGGTGCTTAACCTGGTACACGATAATCTTGCCTACCCATGGACGGTGGACATTCTGGCGCGCAAAGCCGCGATGTCGCGGTCGACCTTTGCCGAGCTCTTTAAATCGGTGGTTGGACTGCCGCCCCTTACATATGTCGCCGGGTGGCGAATCTACCGTGCCAAGATGCTGCTGGCGGGTGGTAGGGCCATCACGGAGGTTGCGGGTCTTACGGGCTATGGATCCGATATTGCGTTCAGCCGCGCTTTCAAATCCGCCACGGGTCTGACGCCGGGGCAATGGCGCGGGCGGCATCGCCGCAACACGGTCGGGGAGATGTCGCTTCTTGGCGCAGGATCCGGCACGTCACCCTTCCAGTCAGCGGACAATGATCGCTGGCCATCATGATTTGAAACGGGAAGTGTCGGATGACCGCGCAGGGCGATCCGTTTTCTTGAAGCAGAGACTGGACTGGGGCGGCGGGCTGGCAATCAGGAGCGGTTGTCCACCAGCGCCTGCAAGGCATGCGCATCGCCGAACATCCCCGTACGATAGTCGACGAATGCCTGCTGGATTTCGGCGGCCGTGTTCATGACGAACGGACCCTGCATGACCACCGGCTCGCCGATCGGGTCGGCATGACCGAACAGCAGGACGGTGTCCGTATCGGCTCGGATGCGGATTTCATCGCCGTCATCCGTGAACTCTAGCAGTTCCCAGCGCGTGTAGTCGCCGGTTCCGGTTTCGGGGCCGGTGCGCCCGGAACCCGCAACGACGTAACAAAATATCGTTCGTCCGGACGGAGCGGGAAGGATTGCCCAGCCGGTTGCCGGGATATGCACCGTAGCCATGAACACGTTTGTCAGCGATCGTACAGGGCCCGAAACCCCCCGAAACTGTCCAGCGATCAGTTTCAGAGCGGCGATTTCCCCGTTCTCGCCCCCACGCTCGCCCTTCATATCACCATCGTCGTTCAGTAACAGGACCGGAATGTCGCTGGCCTGCAAGCCGTGGTACTGCGGGGGTGTCATTTTCAGGCGCGCGGGGAGGTTGAGCCAAAGCTGCAAGACTTCCGTGTGTCCGCCTTCCCGCATGAAGGCAGCGGGCGAGACCTCCGCGTGGATCACGCCCGACCCTGCGGTCATCCATTGCACGCCGCCGCCCTCAATGACACTCGAATGACCGGCGCTGTCATAATGCGCCAGCGGCCCTGACAGGATGAAAGTGATTGTTTCGAAGCCGCGATGCGGATGCGCGCCGAACGGAAAACCGGCATTATTCGGGCCAAATTGCTGCGGACCGTGGTGCGCCAGCAGCAAAAAGGGATCGAGGTGTCCCACAGCCTGAACAGGCATCGGCGACCGCGTAATCAGGGCGCCCAGATCGTGCGGGAGGGAGGTATGGCGATGTGCAAGCGTGCGAGCGGCCATCTGTAATCCGATTGTTGATCAGTAGCTGGAATATCGCGCGGCCGGCGTCCGGAACCAAGAAGGCATGTTTTTCTGACCTGGTCAGCTTCTTGTGACCGCATTCAGCACGCTTTCGTGCGGTTTCTCGCTGCGGTCCGGCGCCATCGCGGGCCTGCCTCTGTCAGGCCCGGTCGATTTGTTTCGCGTCATAGCGTTGCCGATTGGCTTCGATATCGTCCTGATGCTCCACTGCCCATCGGCCCAGGTGGATAACCGGCTCGGAAAGCGAATGACCAAGCGGCGTCAACTCATATTCCACCTGCGGCGGCACGGTGGGATAAACGGTCCGCAGCACCATGCCGTCGCGTTCCAGCGCCTTGAGGGTGCGCGTCAGCATCTGTTGCGAAATGCTGCCCACAGTACGCTTGATTTCATTGAATCGACGGGGCCGCTCCCGCAGCACCATAACGATAAGGACCGTCCATTTGTCTCCCACGGAACTGAGAATGGCGCTGACCCTGCGGCAATCCAGATGGCTGGGATCAAAGGTAGGCATATCCATGTGACCAGGTCCCAAATTTATGCGTTCTTGTTGACCGGTGATCGGTCTTCTATCTGGCTCTGGTACCAGAAGTAGACCGGAGTGTCCTCATGAAATTGCTTCATCTCGATTCCAGCATCCAGGGTTCATCATCAGCGAGCAGAGCTATATCACAGGCTGTGGTGGCACGGTTGAAGGCGTCGGACCCGACGTTGGAAATCAGCTATCGTGATCTCGTGGCGGATCCCATTTCCCATCTGACGCTGGACGCTTTTGCCGGCGAGCAGGCCCAGAGTGTGATGAACGAGTTTCTGGCGGCTGATGTGGTGGTCATTGGGGCCGCGCTTTACAACTTTACCATCTCCAGCCAGCTCAAGGCGTGGATTGACAGGATTATGGTTGCCGGTCGGACCTTTCGCTACACTGAAGCTGGGCCAGAAGGTCTGGCGGGTGACAAGCAGGTCATCGTGGCTCTAGCCCGCGGCGGCATTTACAGCGATGGCGCGCCCGCCGCGGCATTTGAACATGCCGAAACGCTGCTGAGGGGCATATTGGCGTTTATTGGCGTGACCAACCCGCAGTTCATTATTGCCGAGGGGCTGGCACTGGGCGAAACGGCCCGAAGCGCCGCTCTGGAAGCCGCCGTTGGACAAGCAAACGCGGTGCAACTCGACAAGGTTGCCGCCTGACGCCAGTTTGCGTGCCGCGCCCTACCGGGCGGGGCACGCGCGGCACGATGGCGTTTGCACTGATTTTCCGCATCGTCCAGGGTCGGCGGGATCGGCCCCCTCAGCTTCGGTTGAGCATCTCGGAATAGGGTAGATCGAACGGCGTCGGATCGACCACGTAATTGTCCGACCGGCTGAGCAACGGTCGACCCAGCGCTTTGCGTTGCGAGGCGATTGCTTCGTGCAGTCCGGGATCCGCGTTGATGGTCTGCCAGCCCCGTTCGCGGGCTTGCGCGCTTTGCCAATCGATCATCAGGGCCAAGCGGGGCAACTGCGGACCGGTCATGAAATCCGCCAGCCACATGATGTTCCCACCCACTTCGTTGACTAACGGCAGCAGCGTTTTGATCAGATAATCGTTGGCGGCGGCAACCTGACCTACGGCGATCCGCCAGAATATCAGATCTGCCATGCCGCGCGCACGGTTGTCTGACTGTGGGGCGGGCACCCAGACCGGGCTGCGTTTCAGGAAATACAGTTCGAAGCCATCCAGCGCCTCTTCACTGCCCTGTGTTTCCGCGCGCACTTGGTGCCAGTCAGGGTCGCGGTAGAACGCATCCCATTGCCGTTCTCGTTCGTCCAGCGAGTCATAAGTCAAAAGATAGACGAAGGCGGGCATGTCGGGTCCCGCGGTGGCCGTCCAGCGACCCGGATTGCGAATGCCGTGCCGTGCGAAGATGCGGGGCAGATGCTGTTCGAAACGGTTCAGCGACACGTCGAGCCGCCCCGGCACCGATCGATATATCCTTAGTTCATAATACATTGCCAAGCTCTCCCGATCCGCTACCCTCGGATTGCGGCTATCATGACAGGCGGCGCTGCAGCGTCACCCCAAGGGGGACAATATCAACGGTGGAAATTGCTGGTAGTGCCTGCCGTGAAATACCAGATGTGATGGTGGGACAATGGCAGGGGCGTTGGACGGAAACTGGCTGAACCTAGGCGGAAAAGTCTGCGTCGTGACCGGCGCGGCGCGGGGTCTGGGTGGATCGATTGCCACGGCCTTGGCGGCCCAGGGCTGCCGCCTTGCGCTTTTTGACGTCGATCTGGAAGCGCTCGAACAGCGCGCGAGCGATTGGCGCAGCACCGGGGTAGACGTCATTGCCCAGCGATGTGACGTTTCCGATGCGGAGAGCGTGGAGGCGGGCGCTGCCGAAACCGAACGGGCGTTCGGTAAAATTGATATACTGGTGAACAACGCGGGTATCCTCCGCCCCGGTTCGCTGGCCGATCTTGCGTTGGCCGACTGGAACGCGCTGTTACAAATCAACCTGACGGGATATTTTCTCTGCGCCCAGCGTTTCGGGCGATCAATGCGGTCGGCTGGCGGCGGCGCTATTGTCAATGTGTCATCCATATCGGGCGTCTTTCCGCAGCCTTACAGCGGCGCATATAGCGTCAGCAAGGCAGGATTGCAGATGTTGTCCAAGGGCCTCGCAACCGAATGGGGTCCCTTTGGTGTTCGCAGCAACGTTGTTTCGCCCGCGATGATGATTACGCCCCTGACCGAAGCCTTTTATCAGGATCCTGCCATTCTGGCGCGCCGTTCTGCCGCCGTTCCGTTGCAACGCATAGGCACAACCGAAGATTTGACGAATGCGGTCCTTTTTCTGGCAAGCGACCGAGCGGCCTATTTGTCGGGGCAGGAAATTGTCGTGGACGGGGGATGGAGTTCCAATTTGCTTGCAACGGTGCCGCGCCCGGGCTTCGACAAGCCCGAATAGGCAGCACCGGCTGAGCACAAGCGGATAAGCCGGGGGCTGTGCGCTTCGTCAACAGTCCCCCGGAAAGGGGGCTACTGCGCGGCTTGAGGCGATGCTAACAGTTGTACGCTGGGCGCTGACCGGGCGAGCGCGTTTTTGGGAGAAGGTGCTTATGGGGGCTATGGCATCATCTGTTGATACGCCGTGTCTCCCCCCTGGTAGCGATCTGGATCCCTATGCGCTCGACGTGCTGCGATCCCCTTATGCGTTTCAGACCGCTCTGCGAGATGCGGGCGCGGTGCTTCGTCTCGATCGTTACGATGTTCTGGCGGTAGGGCGTTATCGCGAAGCCGGCGAAGTCCTGTCGGACTGGCGGCGTTTTACAAATGCGGGTGGTGTCGGGCTGCAGGACATTCGCCGACCAGGTGCCTTCCGTATTCCCAGCCGGATACTGGAGGTGGACCCGCCCGATCATGAAAGCGTCAAGCGGGTGGTGCTGAAACTCATGACGCCCGAACGCCTGAAGAACTGGCGAGACACTTTCCACGCCGTCGCGCGCGTTCTTGTCGACGAACTGATCGACAAGAGGGATGTGGATGGTGTCGTCGACATCAGTGAGGCGTTTATTTTTCGGGCGTTTCCAGAAACCGTAGGTGTTAGCTTGCCCCGAAAGGCGACGCTCGCGATCGGTGAAATGCGGTTCAACCAAAGCGGGCCGCCCAATGCCCTCTATCATGCCGCGATGGCCGCTGCTCAGCCTTATCTGGACTGGTTCGAAGCCAGTGTGCAACGCGAAGCGGTCGTTAAGGGGAGCATCGCCGACCAGCTGTTCGATGCGGAGGCGCAAGGTAGGCTCGGTAGCGGCGTGGCCAGCAACCTCGTGCGGTCCTTTGTCGGCGGCGGAACGGATTCGACGATCAGCGGACTCGGCACGACGTTGGCCTGTCTGGCGGCGGCGCCAGAACAATGGACGCTTTTGCGTGGCGATCCAGGCCGCGCCCGCGCCGCTTTCGAGGAAGGGATTCGGTTCGATTCGCCGTTTCAGGTGACCTATCGCACAACGACGGGCGAGACGGAGTTGGCCGGTTACCGATTGCCGTCCGACACCAAAATTGGCGTATTCCTGGGAGCTGCCAATCGCGATCCAGTGCAATGGGAGGCGCCGGACCGTTTCGATCTGGCGCGGCCCCCGCGCGGTATCGCCTTTGGATACGGCATCCACATGTGCATCGGGCAAACGATCGCCCGCCTGGAAGCCGAAGCAATCCTGGCTGCGCTCGCGCGCAAGGTCAAACGCATCGAATTGACAGGTGTCCCGCGCCACAGGCCCATAAACCAGATCCGCACTCTGGATTATTTACCGATCCGCCTGGTGCCGGCTTGATGTGGAGTGAGCAATGACGACGACAATATCTGGAACCGCATGTCCGCATATGGCGGGCCGCGATCTCCGGCTGATCTATCATGACGGCCTGTATGCCGGTCTGGCGGAAAGGCGGCGTGCGCAGCCGGTCTTTTTCGACGAGGAGTTCGGATATTGGGTTGTGACGCGCTATGAGGACGTGAGAGCGGTTCTGCTCGATCATAAGCGATTTTCGGCACAGAATACGACTGTTCCGCTCAACCCCATGCATGCGGATGCCGCCGCGATACTGCGTGAAGGCGGTTTTACGTCGGACAAAACCTTTTCCAGCCTCGATCCGCCACGCCACACCCGTATTCGGCTTGCCGCCAATCCGTATCTTAACCGGCGCATTGTCGAGGCAATGGAACCGGCGATCCGCCGCATCGTCGCGGAAGAAATTGAAAAACTGCGCGGGCGGCACGAGATCGATTTGCTGGCCGACTTCACCTATGAATTGCCCGCGCGGGTCATTTTTCAGCTTTTGGGAATCCCCGAAGCGGATGTCCCCTTGATCAAGCGGCTGGCCACAGGCCGCATTCAAGTGGATTTCAGTCCATCCACGCGTGAGCAGCAAATCGAAGCGGCGCACAATCTGGTGGGGCTGTGGCAATATACCTCGGCGCTGGTGCAGGATCGGCTTGCCAATCCCAAGGATGATTTCACCAGCGGTCTCGTCCGGTATCGCAACGGTGACGATACGGTTCTGAGCGTCAATGAAATGACGACGATCACCTATGGTCTGATCTTCGCGGGACATGAAACGACGACCAACCAATTGACCAACAGCGTCCGGGAAATGCTGTTGTCGGGCAAGGCCTGGGAGGCGATCTGCGCGGAACCGGCCCTCATTCCCAATGCCGTGGAGGAGGGGTTGCGCTTGTGCGGCGCGGTTACGGCATGGCGGCGCGTGGCCCTGGTGGACATGGAGATAAGCGGTCAGGCCATTCCGGCGGGATCAGAGATATTGCTGTCCTTCGCTGCGGCAAACCGGGATGAAGCTGTCTTTCCCGATCCCGATACCTATGATGTCCGCAGAAAGAACGCACATCGCCACTTGACGCTGGGCGGCGGCATTCATTTTTGTCTCGGCGCTCCGCTTACGCGCCTGGAAATGCAGGTGGCGCTTGAGGCGTTGACAGAGCATTTCCCCGGCATGCGGCTGAAGGATGATCCGGAGATGACGCATTTCCATACCTTCATTTTTCGCGCGCCCGAACGTCTGCGCGTGAATTTGGGCGGTTGAGGCGGGGTCCCAAGGGTAAGGAGGACCTTGGCGACCGTAAAGCGTATTGGACAAAAGGGTGGTGGCAGTCCAATGCGAACCGGTCTCCACTTTGTGTAATTCGGGCAGGAATTGCGGCTCTTCAGGCAGCAAGGTTCTGCCACTCGGCGAGGGCTTCCGAGCGCATATCCTTGTATACTTGACGGTTGACCAGATGGCGTTGGCAGTTGAACAGATTGTAAAAGGATTTAGGAACCGAGGCAAATTTCTGGAGTGATTTCATACGCCGGAAACGCTGTATTGCCCGCTCTCTTCGTCGGAACGGAAGATGTGAATTCTCGACCCAATTATTGAGCCAGCGACCAGCTTCGCGACGCTCGAGAATGCCCAGTTCCCGCATCGCGGCGGGGTAGGATCGAAGACCGTCTGTTACAGCGAACCGGAACGCTTCGCTGTGCTAAAGCAGCTATTGTGGCGCCAGCAGCAAAACAGTGGCCTTTTCGGGGATTCCGCCGATGCCGATGTGCGGCGCGCGCATAAATGCTGCATTCACCCGGCTTCACGCACAACAGAAAAAAAGCATGGAGAGATGTGGATGAAAAAGCTGAGTCCGTTGGTGTTTGCAGCGATCGCGCTGCTACCGCATCCTGTTCTGGGGCAACAGATGTCACCGGCCCCGACAATCGGGCAGGGGAATACGGTTCTTACCGTTTCGGGCGAAGGCAAGTCGCTCAGGACGCCCGATATCGCCCTCTTCACGGCGGGCGTCACCACGCAAGGCAAATCCGCAGGGGAAGCGCTATCGGCAAACTCGGTGGCGATGGATCGCGTGATCGCCCAGCTCCGCGCAGCGGGTATCGCCGGGCGCGATATTCAGACCAGCAACCTGAATGTCGAGCCGGTCTATTCCGATCCCAATCGAGAGGCGGCGATGGCCGCGCGGTATAGCGGACAGCCCTATGTGGCCCCGGACCAGGAGGCCGCCATGCCGAAGATCATCGGCTATCGCGCGAGTAACTCGGTTTCGGTGCGCCAGCGGGATTTGAAGAATTTCGGGCGGGTGATCGACACATTGGTGGCGGCTGGCGCCAACCAGGTGAACGGACCCTCCTTCACGATGATCGATCCCGAACCCGCGCTGGACGAAGCCCGTGTTCAGGCGGTGCAGAAGGCAAGGGAGCGCGCAGAGCTCTATGCCAGGGCGGCGGGTCTGAAAATCGTCCGCATCCTGTCGATCAGCGAAGGCGGAGGCTATTTTGGTCCCACCCCGGTCAATGTCCTTGTCACCGGCAGCTCCTTCGGTGGCGCTCCGCCGCCGCCGCCACCGCCTCCTCCGGCACCTGTTCAACCCGGCGAGCTGCAGATGAATGCCAGCGTCACGGTGTTGTTCGAGCTCGCGCCATAACTCATGGCACCCCGCGCTGCCTTTTTACGGGAATCGCGGTTGCCAAGCACGAGGTGGCCGCTAGGGTCAGGACTCATTGATCACATGGCCGCGGTTTGATCCGGAAAGGCGCAGAACGCGGAGCGAACGAGGAAAATAGTGGTGCTTTCTGACGAG
>CAYOZY010000013.1:0-6255 GCA_964408525.1 uncultured Sphingobium sp.
AACGGCTGACCTACCGAATATTTATAGGCCATCGCCGCGATCGTCGGCATCTTCGCGATCAGGCGGTGGCTGGCGATTCGCCGCTGGACCGGGTCGTTGATGTCTGTCGAGTCGTGATAGAATGACGAGAGCGCCCCGACCACGCCGCACATGATCGCCATCGGGTGCGCATCGCGGCGGAACCCGCGATAGAAGGTCGAAAGCTGTTCATGCACCATGGTGTGGCGGCTGATCGTGTATGTGAAATTGTCCAGTTCCTCCTTGCTCGGCAGTTCGCCGTTCAGCAACAGATAGGACACCTCCATGAAGTTCGACTGTTCGGCGAGCTGGTCGATCGGATATCCGCGATGGAGCAATATGCCCTGATCGCCGTCGATATAGGTGAGGCCCGATTCGCAGCTCGCGGTCGATGTGAAGCCGGGATCATAGGTGAACATGCCGGTGTCGGCCTAGAATTTGCCGACGCTGCCGTTGAGCACTGCATAGTCGTGTTCCGACCCGCCGACTCCTATTTTTGCCGAGATATCCGCCATTTTATTCTCCCTGTCTTAACTGTGGACGCCCTGTGCAGCGGCGTCGGATAATCTGCCCAATGCCTCGTCTTTTCCAATGAGGGAAAGGACGTCGAATATGCCGGGGGAGGTCGTGCGTCCGGTGAGGGCAGCACGCAGCGGTTGGGCGATTTTCCCTAGTCCAAGTCCCCCGGTTTCCGCAACCCCGCGAATGATACTCTCTATAGCTGATGGCGACCATTCCCCCAAATCGGAAAGCGCCTCCACGCAGGCCTCGATCAGCCGCCGCCCCTCCTCGTTCAACAGTTCGGCGGCCTTTTCGTCATAGCTCAAGGGCCGCTTTGCGAAGAGGAACAGCGCGCCGTCCGCGATTTCATCGAGCGTTTTGGCGCGCGGTTTGAGCGATGCCATGGCGCTGACAAGGGTTTCCTGTTCACCGCCTGTCACTTCGCGCCCGATGAGTCTTGAAACACGGGGCGCGATCAGCTCCGCCAGTCGCGCGTCGTCCGCCTCGCGGATATAGTGGCCGTTGAGATTTTCCAGCTTCTTGAGGTCGAAACGCGACGGGGAACGCCCCACGCCCGCCAGATCGAACAGTTCCACCGCGCGTTCGCGGCTGATGATCTCCTCGTCGCCATGGCCCCAGCCGAGCCGCAGCAGATAGTTGCACACGGCTTCGGGGAGCATGCCCAGCTCATCGCGATAGGCGTCTACACCCATAGCGCCGTGGCGCTTGGAGAGCTTGGCGCCATCCGCGCCATGGATCAGCGGGATATGCGCATAAGTCGGCTCCGGCCAGTTCATCGCGCGGATGATGCCGAGCTGGCGGAAGGCGTTGTTGAGATGGTCGTCGCCGCGGATCACATGGGTAACGCCCATGTCATGATCGTCTACTACCACCGCGAGCATATAGGTCGGCGTGCCGTCCGAACGGAGCAGGATCATGTCGTCCAGCTCTGCGTTCTGCACGGTGACGCGGCCCTGCACGGCATCCTCGATTATTGTCTCGCCTGTCCGGGGAGCCTTGAGGCGGATAACATAGGGCGTGCCTTCGGGCGCATCGGCAGGATCGCGATCGCGCCAGCGTCCGTCGTAGCGCATAGGCTGCTTGGCCGCGCGCTGCGCCTCGCGCAGTTCGGCAAGCTCTTCGGGCGTCGCATAGCAGCGATAGGCATGGCCCTCCGCCAGCATCTGATGCGCGACGGCGGCGTGGCGTTCCGCCCGCTGCGACTGATAGACGGGCGCTGCATCGCTGGACAGGCCTAGCCATTCCAGCCCGTCCAGAATTGCGTCGATGGCCGCTTCGGTCGAGCGCGCCTTGTCGGTATCCTCGATGCGCAGCAAATAGGTGCCGCCATGATGGCGGGCGAACAGCCAGTTGAACAGCGCAGTGCGCGCGCCGCCGATATGCAGAAATCCGGTTGGAGAAGGCGCGAACCGCGTTACAACCGCGCCTTTTTCACCAGTTGCTTTCAATCCCATATTCCTCAACTATCCTTGCCGTCCCGCTAGCTGTGCACGGCAGCGAAAACTATGTCCGATCGGCCCTAGCATGGCTTTTTCTTTATCACAAACCGATGTTGCAGCGCGTCGATATTTCCGAATCGTCGCGTTTCGGGACGCGGTCGAACGCTGGCTTGAGCAGGAGCGGGAGCGGATCGGCCTCTGGGCGCCGGTGGCGCTGGGCGCCGGGATCGCGGCGTGGTTCGCCTTGCTCGATGCGCGGATGTGGGCCGGTTGGATCGCGCTGTGTTGTGGGATGGCCCTGGCCGGTGCGCGGATCGGCGGCGGCGGACGACTGTCGATGGTTATAACGGGGGGCGCGATGTTCGCGGCTTTCGGCAGCGCGCTGATGTGGAGCAAGGCATTGCTGGTGGGCGAGCCACCGCTGAACCGGGCGGCTTTTGCAGAGGTGAAGGGGGAAGTGATGGCTGTCGAGCGGCAGCCCGCGAAGCATCGCTTTCGCCTTCTGATAGCGGCGGAGGATGAAACCGGCGCGATTCCCTCGCGCATCCGCGTCAATCTCGAAGAGAAGGACATGCCGGCCTCCGCTGGCCCCGGCTCCGTAATTACCTTTCGCAGCCGGTTGATGCCGCCGATGCCGCCTGCCGTTCCGGGCGCTTATGATTTTGCACAGCGCGCCTATTTTGCGGGCATTGGCGCGACAGGGCGGGCGCTACCGCCAATCCGGGTGATCCGGCCCGCGTCTCTTGGCGGCGACGGCTTGCGCCAGAGCATCGGCGATCATGTCCGCGCGCGCCTGCCTGGGCCGGAGGGTGCGATCGCGCTGACGCTCGCCACCGGGGATCGCGGCGCGATTTCCGAAAGCGACGAGGAAGCGATGCGGCGCAGCGGCCTTGCGCATCTGCTTTCCATCAGCGGGCTTCATGTTTCGGCGCTGATCGGGGCCGTGATCCTCATCACCTATCGCCTTTTGGCGCTGTGGCCGCGTCTGGCCCTGTCCCTGCCGTTGATGCCGCTTGCCGCGGGTGCGGGGGCACTGGCGGGCATTGGATATACGATCCTGACCGGTGCAGAGGTGCCGACGGTGCGCTCCTGCATCGCGGCCCTGCTGGTGCTGGGCGGGCTGGTACTGGGGCGGGAGGCGATCAGCTTGCGGCTTGTGGCGTTCGGCGCGCTGGTCGTGCTGCTGATCTGGCCCGAAGCGCTCAATGGCCCCAGCTTTCAGATGAGTTTCGCAGCCGTGACGGTCATCATCGCGCTGGCGGAGACGCAGTGGTTTCGGGCGCTCACCCACAGGCGCGACGAGGCGTTGCCATTCAGATTGGGGCGGGGGCTTGTCGCGTTGTTCCTTACCGGGCTAGCGGTTGAAATAGCCCTGATGCCGATCGCGATGTTTCATTTTCATCAGGCGGGAATTTTGGGCGCGCTTGCCAATCTCATCGCCATTCCGCTGACGACCTTCGTGGTGATGCCCGCCGAAGCGCTCGCGCTGGCGCTGGATGCCGTTGGACTTGGCGCGCCGTTCTGGTGGATTGCGGGCCATGCGCTGCGATGGTTGCTGGCACTGGCCCATGTTGTCGCCGGTCATTCGCTGGCAGTGTGGGCATTGCCGATATTTCCGCCCTATGCCTTCGCGCTTGTCGTTGCCGGCGGGCTATGGCTGCTGCTCTGGCGTACGCGGTGGCGAATCGCAGGGCTTGTGCCGCTGGTGGTGGGGGGCTTCGTCATGGCCACCGCGCCTGCGCCCGATCTGCTGGTGACGGGCGACGGTATGCATATGGCCGTGCGTCAGGACGACGGCAGGCTCGCGCTTTTGCGTGGCCGAGCGGGCGACTATGTACGGGAAGTTTTCGCGGACTCGGTGGGCGGTGGCGCCTTCCCCGATACGGCGGATGCGATGTCAGCGCTTGACGATGCAGCCAATGCCTCTAATGCAAGGTGCAGCCGGGACATGTGCACGGTGCTGATGCGGCGGCCGGAGCGGGACTGGCTCCTTCTCGCTACGCGCAGCAATGTCGTTGTGCCGTGGCGTGCTCTTGCCGATGCCTGCGCGCGGGCGGACATCGTCGTGAGCGACCGGCGGCTTCCGACCGGTTGCGCGCCGCGTTGGTTGAAGCTCGATCGCGCTCACCTGCGCGCGACCGGCGGCGTTGCCGTCTATCTCGACGCGCATATGTGGCGCGGCGTCCATGAGCCGGAGGATCGCCACCCTTGGATACCGCGCGCTACGCCACATTCTGTTCCGCGCTAGCCGACTTTGCGAAGTGATCAGTTATAGCTGCGCAACACTGAATGGATCGAAAAACCGGATTTTTCGGTGGTAGGCGAATGATACGGGCATTGACGCGTTTGAGGTATGGGAATCGCCAGATATTGTACACGAGGTTTGTGCGGCCGATTTTCATTTCCTCCCGTCTGATGCCAACGGTGCGGACAAACAGGCCCATGCGGGATCTCTGGGCGGAGAACACTTGCCCACCCCTTGAACGGATGACGGACTTCCCGGCGTTGGCACGCTTCGTGTGCGCCGGTATGTCGCGATGCGGAGCTTTTTGTGATGAATTTTCATGTAAAGGTCGCTCAGTCGCGCAAGCCGCTCATCCACCTGGAAAATCCCGGCAGTGCCATGCTCTGCCCCTTGCAAATCATGGGAAACCGGAATCACACACCCACCCCTGACACCATAGGTTTCCCAAACGGTCCACTTGGGCCACAGCAGGAACACGGAGGTTATTTGGTCAGCCGCCGGCAGCGCGACCGACATTGCCGCGCTTGACGATAAGCTCCGTGCGCGATGTCACCCCGAGCTTACGAAAGATATTGTGCATATGAACCTTCACGGTTCCTTCGCTGAGAGTCATCTCGTTCGCGATTTCGCGGTTGCGCAGCCCCTGTAGCACATAGTCGACGATCATCGTCTCGCGCGCGGTCAAAAGCGCGTCCTGCTTGGTGCGTGGAGTCGGGTTGTTCACGGAATAGCGCAGGGCGCCTTCGGTAACATGGCTGTCGAATCGGGTGCCGCCCGCCAGCACCGTTTCAATGGTTGCCAGAATATCTTCCGGATCACGATCCTTGAGAGCGATGCCGTGGATGCCCATGCGCATCGCTTCCATCGTATCCTCAGGGTCGATCTGCACCGTAAGGAACATCAGGCGCACATCCTCGGTATCCTTGAGCATTTTCAGCATTTCCATGCCGCCACCCTCGGCCATGGATACATCCATGACCACGAGATCGGGCCGGTTTGCCTTGAAGCATTGCATGGCCTCGGTGATGGAATGTGCGGAGTCGATGCTGTATTTCCCGGTCCGCTCAAGAAACTGGCGCAGACCGTGAATGAAGAACGGGTGGTCATCAACTATGAGGATATTGGCCTTTTTCATTATGCGTCACTATCCTCGATCATGGGAATGTTGATCGCCAAAAGCGTGCCTTTCGCCACATCATCCCAATAAGCCTCCCCCTGCACCAGCGCCAGCCTTTGCTTCAGCGACCGGGAATCCATGGGGTTGGACAAAGGTAAACCCAATTCTTCACTATTTCGATAATCCCGTAAAGTCAGTATCAGTGCATTTGACCGCATGGCTACACCAAGTGCAATCTTTCGGGAGGAAGAATGACGCGATGCATTGGCCACGATCTCTCGCACCAGATGCTCGATATTGGCCGCTGTTTCCCTGTCGGTAGGGATAGCTATTTCATCCGTGATCATCTCCGCCTGAATATCCCATTGCAGGCTGATGGTGCGCAGGCATATCTTCAGGCTGTCGATGAGATTGACAGGATCGCTATCGTCGAACCCGGTTTCAAGCAGGGATCGCAACCGCGCCTGTTCCAGCGAGACGATTTCCGAGGTTCGCCGCAAATCCTGCCCTAGCTCTTCGTTCTGGTCCGTTATTCCCTGCGCCATGGTGGAGAGCCGCATCCGCAACGCCGCCAGGGTCTGCAACACGCCGTCATGCAAATCGCGACGGGCAATTTCGCGCGCTTCGGCGAGGAAGCGCCGGCGGGTTTCAAGCGTGTCCCACAATTGATCGAGCAACACATCAAGCGCCCGATCGATGTGGCCCAAAGTCAGGTTCAGCGCATCGTTGGATGGCAGGGAATGGGATATGACGAACAGACCCCTGATGCGCCCGGTATGGATGGTTCGAGCGAGCAGACCCTCCGCATCGCCTTTGGCGTGCATCTGCCGCGCGAACAGCTGCACCGCATGAACGGCGGCGACGTCATTTCCCTCCGCGAGACGGTTGACAGGCGCCAATGTCGGCCCGAAACG
>CAYOZY010000013.1:6265-25041 GCA_964408525.1 uncultured Sphingobium sp.
TGCTCCTGCCGGGCGGCTGGAGTGGATCTGCCCCAGCCCCTCTGCATTGGTGAGCACTATCGCGCAAAGGCTCTCCTCCTGTCCGCCGAACAGCGGCGCCACCAGCGCCAGCCATGCGTCGAGATGAAAGGCAAAAGGCGTTTCCATGCTCATGAGGCTGGTCAGATCGAACCTGCGGGACAGGCGCTGCACCTGTTTTCGGTGAAGGAAATAGGAAGCGACCGACAAGGCCGCGAGGACACAGGACGCCACAACCAACAGCATCTCCGGCCAGGATCGCTCGGTCCGGACCATTCCCATCTGGCTCGCGACAAACATCAGCATTGCTGCCGTCGCGGGAGCGCTCGCAAGGAGCAGCGCGGTAAATCTCGGTCCGCCAAAGGAGAGCGACGCGACCACGGCCGCCCCGGTCAATGCCAGCGTGCAAAGGATGTAGCCGCCAAGCGCTATGCCAAAAGCGAACAGCAGATCACCCACGAATATGACCTGGACCCAGGGCAGGGATCGAGGCTGGCCAACGACAACGGCCGCCGCCGTGACGATGGTCCATGCGGCGGCAATCGCCAGCGTCATCTGCTCGATTTTGTCAAAATGCCCGCCCTCGGCCGCGCCCGATCCGAGCAGGATCAACGCAATGATCCTTATGCCCGCCAGCGCTATATGAGGGGTAACGATATGTCGCATCTCACCCGCTATTATGTGCGAACGATAATAATTCTACGCGCTAATCATAGTGATGCGACCGACGATATTTTGCAATTTCTTTTGATGCCGAAGCATCAGGCCTTGGCGCGCAACGGCTCGCGGTAACGGAAAGTGACATTGACGCGCGTCGAGAGCAGCAAATAAGGCAGCCATATGGTAACGCTGATGAGCGTCTTGCGGAAGTTGCCGAGGAGCAGCGTGGCCAGCGCAGGCCCGACATCGGCGGGAATGGCGCTTGTCGCGACAGCCTGCGCGATCAGGAGCTGGGCCACCAGATCACACAGCCAGATCAGTATCAGCATGCGGGGAAAACCAGGAGCATGGCGAACAGCCATCACGAAAGCGAAAGCATAAAGGATGCTGAACAGCAAGGCATCGAACATCATCGCCGCGAACAAGATGCGCGCCCATCCGGGGCCGTTCACCGCTTCAGGTGGCATCGCCATGAGAAACTCGCCGCAGCGGAATCCGATATTCCCAAGCAGACCCAGCGCCAGCGCCGCCAGCAGGCCCGTCGTGCCAAAGGCGGGGTGCCGACGCGCCGCCGCATCTTCCAGACGGCGCCAGCGTGCGGAGAAGGGATACAGGGCAAATGCCCTCGCAGAGCGGCGGGAAGAACGGATTTTCGCTGTTTCACCACGAGGATAGGCAAGATCGCCGAGACGCAGGGCGGCCAGAGGCGCAAATGCAAGCCCCGCGTATAGAAGAACGGAGCCGATATCGGGCTCGTAATGCGCTTGATAATGCGCGATCGCGAAGCGAACTGACGCGCATAGCCCGAATCCAAGCGCCCACAGCGCGGCGATGGTGAACATGCGAGATTCGGTTCCGGCGACCAGCGCGGACATGCGCTGCGCCCATATCGTCGCCATTTTCCCGAAAAACCGGCCTAGTTCCCTCTGGATCATCGTGGGCGTAACTCTCTGTGAAAAGACGATCTAAAAAGTAAATCATTCCTCTTAACAAGCTATGAAAACAGGTAAATGTTTCAAGATGAAACAGATTATTCCGGAATATTAAATTATGGTTAAACGAAAGGATAAATCCGCCCGCGCTTCCGGCTGTCGAGGCATCGTGATTCGCCCTTTGGGTCAAGCGGCGGAGGGAGAAGGGTCGAACCTGTAAAATGCTGATTATAAATCAATATTTTCCGGCATACCGCATGAATATAACTAACGATATATATCCATAATAATATGAAATTAATCATTAATTAATATTACTTTAAATGGATTATCATCTTTCGTTTTACATTTATGGTTAACGATGATACAATGTATCTCATTGAAATAACACAATAATATTTTAGTTTGACTTGCAAAGATTAATCCACTCTTAATGAAATCGATCGCGGAAGTGCTGCATATTGGCTGTGAAGCCAAAATATAATGGGTCGCAGCCAGGTGTAACAGTTTCCGAGTTCAGTGGTGATCATGCCATCAATTAATATTTATGGTTATTGTCTCTAGATCGGGAAACGAAACATGAAGAACTTTGTGAAAGCCTTTATTGCTGACCAGAGCGGCGCTGCCGCGGCGGAATATGCCCTCATCCTCGCCATCGTCGGCGCCGGCATCGCCGGTGCGGCCTATTTCCTCGGCACGTCGATCAGCAACGCGATGAACAACACCGCGAACAAGGTCACGACCTGCACGACCAGCCCCGGCGGCGGCGGCTGCTGATTATTGGTTATCGCCGTCGCGCTCCGGCGCGGCGGCGGCATCCTTGTTTCACCGGGCGAAGGCGTCCGGTTAAAACATAAATGGGGTCGGCTAATAAAAGGGGTTGGCGGTGACGGGGCAACGCAATCTGATCATATTGGTGATCGCTCTCATCATGGGGGCGGCTGCTGTGTTTCTGGCCAATGGCTATTTTTCCGGCGTCGAACAGCGCAATGCCAAGATCGCCGAGGACCTCAGCCTGAAGCTCGCCCTGGTGGCGCGCGTCCCTCTCGCCTATGGCGATGAAGTGACCGCCGAGAAGCTGCGCGTCGTGCAATGGCCCGCCAGCTCGATGCCCGAAGGCGCCTTCAGCGACATCCGCGCCTTTTCCGGCGCGACGAAGCGCGTGGCGTTGCGCCCCATTTCCGTGGGCGAGCCGATCCTTGCTTCCAAGCTTTCCGGCCCGGATGGACGGGCCACGATTTCCGCCCTGCTGCCTGCCGACAAGCGCGCCGTCGCGCTACGCATCAGCGATGTATCGGGCGTCGCGGGCTTTGTGATGCCCGGCGACAGCGTCGATGTGCTGCTGACCCGGCAGGCCGCGATCGGCCCCGGCGGCGGCGGCGAACAGATTACCGACATGCTGGTGCAGAATGTGCCGGTCATCGCGGTCGATCAGAATTCCAACGACAACGCCAAGGACCCGATGGTGGGACGCACCATCACCTTGCAGGTCGATCCGGTTCAGGCCCAGAAGCTCGCGTTGGGGGGGCAGGTCGGCAGTCTCTCGCTGACCTTGCGCAACGCTGCCGACCGGACGGATGCGGAGGTCGCCACCGTGGGCGTGGGCGATCTCCGCGCCGATGCCTATCCTTCCGGCAGGAGCGCCGTGGGCTATGCTCCGCCCGTAATGGCGAGCTATGTGCGCCGGGCCGGGCCGCGCGTCAGGGTGGCTCGCTCCGTTCAGCAGAATGTGGATACGATCAGCATCAAGGTCGGCAAGGGTCTCAAGGTTTCAAGCGTAGAGGTGGTGAGATGAGGCGCAAGACGATGTTTATCCGCCGGTCCGCCGCGACTGCGCTGGCTTCATTGCTGGCGATGACTGCCGCCTGCCCTGCATGGGCCGGTGCGCCCGCCGCCGATGCGGACGTGCGCAGCGCCGACAGCCTGCACGCGGGCCAGCTCGACGTGCCGCTGAATAAGAGCCAGATGTTGACGCTGGACCTCGCTTTTGCGCGCGTGATGGTCGGCAACGAGGAAATCGCGGACATTATGCCGGTTTCCAGCCGCAGCATCTATGTGCTCGGCCGCAAGCTGGGCACCACCAGCCTCAGCATATTCGACAAGGCGAACCGCCTCATTTCGGTGGTCGATGTCGCCGTGGGGCCCGACGTCGTGTCGCTGCGCCGCCAGATGGCGGAGCTGATGCCCGGCGAAAATCTGGGCGCCTCCATCTCGAACGACGCCATCGTGCTGCGCGGTATCGCTTCGAGCGCGCCGGTGGTCGATCGCGCGGTGCAGCTCGCCAAGACCTATGCGGGCGACAAGGTCGTCAACATGATTTCGGTCGGCACCAGCCAGCAGGTGATGCTGGAAGTGCGCTTCGCCGAGGTGAGCCGACAGGCGGCGAAGGATCTTGGCTTCAACCACAGCTTCCTCAACAACAAGACGATCGGCAGCGTAGGGTCCGCAGCGCCCCAATCCGTATTGCTGACGCAAGATAACGGGTATCCGACGGTTGCGGTGACAAGCATCCAGGACAAATTCGGTGTCCTTGGCCGCGCGTTCAGCATCGGCAGCCTCAATGTCTTTTCGACGCTCGATGCTCTCGAAAGCAAGGGCCTGATCAAGACGCTCGCCCAGCCGACGCTCATCGCGCTTTCGGGCCAGACGGCATCCTTCCTTGCGGGCGGCGAGTTTCCCATTCCGGTGGCTCAGGACGGCGGAGGCAGCGACAGCAGCACGCGCATCACGGTCGAATTCAAGCCCTTCGGCGTCAGCCTCGGCTTCACGCCGACCGTGCTGGCCGATGGCGTCATCAACCTTGCGGTGGAGCCGGAAGTCAGCTCGCTCGACCCTTCCGCCTCGGTGCAGATCAACGGCCTGACCATACCGGGCCTGAGGACGCGTCGCGCCAACACCGTGCTGGAGCTGCGCGATGGCGAGGCCTTCGCCATGGCGGGCCTGATCCAGAACGACTATTCGACGACGATCAGGCAGTTGCCGATATTGGGTTCGATCCCGGTCATCGGAACGCTTTTCCGTTCCACGGGATTCCAGAAGGGCGAAACCGAGCTGGTCATCGTTGTGGTTCCCCACCTCGTAAAGCCCACAAAGCCCGATAACATCTCGCTGCCGACCGACCGGGTCGGCAATCCAAGCGAGAGCGAGCTGTTCCTGCTGGGGCGCACCGACAAGGCGGTTCCAGTGATACAGGGCGAAGCGGCGCAACCCGCCAGCCCGTCTCCTGCCTCATCCGGCGCAACCAAGGGAGCCAATGGCTATGAATATTGATCGCCTCTCGCTGTTGCTCGCCGCCCCGTTGCTTGGCCTTGCCGCCTGCGCGCCGGTCGATGCGGGCATGGGCAATTCGGTGCGCACCAACATCGCGGTGCAGACGATCGACCCCGATCCCGCCTATGCCGAACCGCACGCCACGGCGTCCGGCGACAAGATGGCGGCGGCGGTGGAGCGCTATCGCACCGATCAGGTAAAGGAACCGCGGAGTATCCGCACGACGAGCGGCGTCACTGGCGGCGGTTCGGCGGGGAACTGAGCGGGGGCTGGATATAGGGCGCAGGCAGGGATGAAAGCGGAACGCAAGCTCGAACAGTTTATCGCAAACAGGGATGGCGCGGTGGCGCCCCTTGTGGCGTTGTCGCTTTTCGGTCTCGCCGCCATGGGCAGCATCGCTTTCGACTATGCGCGGCTGGTGAGCCTCGACACCGAGCTTCAGGACGCGGCGGACCAGGCGGCCCTCGCCGCCGCCAGCCAGCTAGACGGAAACCCCAACGCGACCCAGCGCGCCGCCAATGCGGCGAGCGGGCTGGTCAGCAACCTGACCCGAATGGCCAACGAGCCCGGTTCGAACAACCGGATCACGGTAGCCACCGTCACCTTCTATCAGGACAAGGCCAAGACGCAGATCGTCACCCGCGACGACACGACCTCGACCGACGATCAGCTCGCCCGCTTCGTGCAGGTGACGGTCGGCACGCGCCGCGCCTTTTATGCGCTGACGCCGGTGGTGAGCGCGCTGCGCAGCTCCGGCCCGATCAGCGCCAATGCGCTGGCGGGCCTCGGCTCGGCGATCTGCAAAGTGCCGCCGGTGATGATGTGCAACCCCGACGAAGCGAACGACCCCGCCTTCACCACGGCGAGCTATGTCGGCAAGGGAATCCGCCTCGTGGCGAACGGCGGTAGCGGCACATACGCGCCCGGCAATTTCGGCTTTCTCGATGTCGGCGCGGGTAGTGGCGCATCCTCGCTGGCTCAGGAGCTGGGGCTTCAGGCCGTTCCCGGCGATTGCGTCCAGTCCACCGGCGTCACCACCGAGCCGGGCGCGATGGTATCGGTGATGGACGCCCTCAACACCCGTTTCGACATCTATGCCAACGGCCTCACCCAGACCTGCGGAGCCAATGGCGCTTCCTGCCCTCCTTCCGCCAACAGCCGCAAGGATGTGTTGAACCCTTATTCGAGCGGCGGAAATGGCAACGGCAACGGCAATGGCAACGGCAACGGCAACGGCAATGGAAACGGCAACGGCAATGCGCCCAATTGCGCCTATTCGACCGGGAATGGCGCGCAGGGCTGGCAATTGCCGGCAACCGCCGCCCGATACCTCCCGACATCCCCGAACACCGCGCTGACACAGGCTGAGGTAAATGCGCTGGCGCCCATGGGCTATCCGCGCGACATGTGCCACGCGGTCAGCTCCAATGGCAGTTGTGGAGGCGGCCGCATAGGCGACGGGCTGTGGGACCGTTATGCCTATTTCTACTCCAATTCCAATCCCAACTACACGACGATCACCTCCACCGCGACGATGAACACCTTCCTGACCAGCACCTTCGGAACCACGACGCCCAAGCGTTATGATGTCTATAAATATGAGATGAACAATGCCGCATCGCGGCTTCAGTCGGCTTCGGCTGGCGGCGGCCTCAATGCGCACGGCACACCCATCTGCGTGACGCCGGGCGTAACGCCGACGACCGGGGTTGGCGCCATCGTCGACCGGCGCGTTATCTCCGTGGCCGTCGTAAACTGCAGCGCCGGCGGCGTTTCGGGCCGCACGACCAATGTGCAGATCCAGAAGTGGGTTGATGTGTTCCTCGTCGAGCCGTCCTTGGCGCGCGACCGCACCTCGCAGGCCGATGTCTATGTCGAGGTGATCGGCGCGACCGGCGCGGCGGGCGGAGCCACCGCCGGGCAGGTGGTGCGGCGCGATGCGCCGTATCTGGTCGAATGACGATGGCGCACCTGCTCGCCCGGATGCTGCGGGATCGGTCCGGCTCCTCCGCCGTCGAAATGGCGCTGGTCACGCCCATCGCGCTGGCGATGATGTTCGGCTTTGCCGAAATGGGCAATCTCTTCTGGCAGGAGCATGTCGTCACCAAATCCGTGCGCGATGGCGCGCGTTTCGCGGGGCGACAGCCCTTTGCCGCCTTCAGTTGCGCCGCCGTGACGGACAGCGCGGTCGCCACCGCCATCAAGGAAGTGACCCGGACAGGCCAGCCGAGCGGCGGCGCGGCGCGCATTTCGGGCTGGACCAACAGCCAGGTGTCGCTGGCGGTGAGCTGTTCGGGATCGACGACTGGCGGCATTTATGGGGCGCAGGCGGGCGGCGCGCCGGTCATCACCGTGACGGCGAGCTTCCCCTATGCCTCGCTGTTCGGGCGCGGGCTTTTCCCGAATCTGAACGTCAACGCCAGCGCGCAAGCCGCGGTGATGGGCGTATGAGCGGGTTTCTCCATCGCCTCCGTCATGAACAGGGCGGCGGATCGGCGGCGGAATTCGCCCTCGTCCTGCCGTTCCTTATCCTGCTCATCTTCGGCACGATCGATGTCGGCCGCCTGATGCTCACCTGGAACCAGGCCGAAAAGGCAACGCAGATGGGCGCGCGGCTTGCCGTCGTCACGGATGTCATCCCTTCAGGCATGACGACCTACAGCTATGCGATCAGCGGCGGGATTCAACAGGGAACGGCTGTGCCGTCCTCCTCCTTCGGCGGCGTCACCTGCACCAGCGCATCGTGCACCTGCAAGAGTCAGGTGGCGGGATCCTGCCCCTTTGCGCTGTCGCAGACCAATGGCGCGTTTCAACGCATCGTCAACCGCGTTCAGGCGTTCAAGCCCGATGTCGCGGCCGCCAATGTGGTGGTCGAATACGACTATTCAGGCCTTGGCTATGCCGGCGATCCGAACGGACCGGATGTCGCGCCGATGGTCACGGTGAAACTGCAATCGCTTACTTTCCGGCCCTATATGCTCAGCCTGTTCGGAGGCAATCTTCCGCTTCCGTCCTTCCGAACGACGCTGAGCATGGAGGATGGAGCCGGGTCTTCTTCGAACTGACGAGCCAGACATGGGAATTATAGACACGTATATGACATTTCCGGATCAGATGCTTCCCGATGGCGGCCGCGCGGTAAGGGTGCTGCTGCGGCCTGACCGGCTGGCGGCGCTCGTCGCGGAGCAGCCACAGATTCCCGGCTGCACCTTGCTGACCGATCAGGCGCTGCCCGATCATCTGATCGCGGATGCGCTGGTGCGCGGCGTCGATATTCTCACCGTCGAGGTCGATACGCGCGATGCTCCCGCGCTCACCCGGCTTGCCGATCTGCGCGCGCGCCACCCCGCGCTGCCCGTGATCGCCGCCGTGGAGGGGGCAGACCTTCATTCGGTCCGCGCGCTGATGAAGCTCGGCATCAACGATGTGGTGGAATTGCCGCTCTTCGTGCCCACTCTGGCCGCCAGCATCCGCGACATCGTTCTCGTGCCCGGCGCATCTTCGGCACCCAAAGGCAATCGCGGCGCGCTGATTTCCGTCATCAAGAGCATTGGCGGCGTCGGCGCCACCAATGTCGCCAATCAGATCGGCAGCGCGTTGGCCCGCGCGCCGGGGCTGGATCGCGGCGCATGCCTGTTCGATCTCGATGTCCAGTTCGGCAATGTCGTCACTTATCTCGGCCTTCCCTCGGAACCTTCGTTGACCGAACTGCTCGGCGCGGGTGTCCGCATGGACGGAGACTTTTTCCGCTCGGTCGTGTCGACCATGGACGATGGCCTTGCCGTCGTTCCCGCGCCGGACCAGATCGGCCCGCTCGAAGCGATCGACGCCGACCAGCTTCTGTCCGTGCTCGAATGTGCGCGCCGCGAATATGGCGCGCTCGTGGTCGATATGCCTTCCAACTGGTCCAACTGGACGCTGTCCGTGGTGGCCCAGTCGGACCTGATCGTGCTGGTGGTCAATCTTTCCATCGGCAGCCTGCGGCAGGGCCGCCGGCAGCTCGAACTGCTTGCCAGTCAGGGCATCGGGCCGGATCGCATCCGGGTCGTGGCGAACCGCGTCGAAAAGAAGCTGTTCCGGTCCATCAGCCTGGACGACGCCGCCCGCGCGCTGGGCGTGCCGGTCTCCTTCAGCATCCAGAACGACTATCCGCTCGTCAACGGCGCCAATGATCGCGGCATGCTGGTGCATCAGGTCAATCCGAAGGCCCGGACCGCACGCGATTTCGAACAGGCTGGCGCGGAGATCGCGGCTCTGGTCGCGGCGAAGGTGAATTGACCATGTGGCAGATACGCAAGAGCAGCGATCTGGGGGTAGATGCCGGTGGTGCACGCCCGACAAATGTCGAGAAGATCGGCCTGCGCGACAAGGAAAAATCGTCGGAATATCTTGGCCTCAAGCTGGAGCTGCACCGCCGCCTGCTCGACATCATCAATCTTGCCGCGCTTGAAAATATGAGCCGTGCGCAGATCGAGGCGGAAGTCGGCGAGATCGTGCACGAGCAGCTCGCGCTGCAACGCCACGCGCTCAACCAGCAGGAGCGCCGCAAGCTCGTTTCCGACATATTGGACGAACTGCTTGGCCTCGGCCCGCTGGAGCCGCTGCTTCAGGATCCGACCATCAACGATATTCTGGTCAACGGTCATGATGTCGTGTTCGTCGAGCGCTCAGGGAAGCTCGAACGCATCGAGACGCGCTTCAGCGACGACCGCCACCTGCTGCGGATCATCCAGAAGATCGTGAGCGCGGTGGGGCGCAGGATCGACGAATCCTCACCCTTTGTCGATGCGCGTCTGGCCGATGGTTCGCGCGTGAACGCCGTCATCCCGCCGCTTGCCGTCGATGGCCCGCTCTTGTCGATCCGCAAATTCGCCAAGATCCCCATCAGCATGAACAAGCTGGTCGAGATCGGCAGCATCCCCCCCGCGGTCGCGGAGGTTCTTGCCGCCATCGTCGGCGCACGGCGCAATGTGCTGATTTCGGGCGGCACAGGCGCGGGCAAGACGACGCTGCTCAATGCAATGTCGGCCTATATCGACGAATCCGAACGCATCGTGACCATCGAGGACTCGGCGGAGCTGCAATTGCAGCAGGTGCATGTCGCGCGAATGGAAACGCGCCCGCCCAATATCGAGGGCCGTGGGGAAATAAGCCAGCGCGATCTGGTGAAGAACGCGCTGCGCATGCGCCCGGACCGGATCATTGTCGGCGAGGTGCGCGCTGGCGAGGCCTTCGACATGCTTCAGGCGATGAACACCGGCCATGACGGCTCGATGACGACCGTTCACGCCAACACCCCGCGCGACGCGTTGGCCCGCATCGAACAGATGATCGGCATGAGCGGCATCGACATGCCTGCCCGATCGGCGCGCGCGCAGATCGGTTCGGCCATCAATGTCGTGATCCAGATAACCCGCCTCGCGGATGGCACGCGCCGCCTGACGAGCCTGTCGGAAATCTCTGGCATGGAAAGCGACGTCATCACGATGCAGGAGATCTTCCGCTATCGCGTCACCGGGCGGGACGAGCATGGCCGCATCATAGGGCATTTCGAAGCCACCGGCATCCGTCCACGCTTCCTGAGCCATGTGCAGGAACATGGCATAGACCTCTCGGCGGATCTTTTCCGCCCCGAACTGAAGGTAGGATGACATGAGTCCTGCCGTCATCCAGATGTTCACGCTGATCCTTGTTTTCGGGTCGGTTTTCCTGCTGGTCGAATATGCTCTGGGCAGTGCCCGGCTGCGGCACTATTCTGCCAAGGCGATCAACCTGCGCCTCAAGATGATCGAGGACGGCCGCGACCGGGAGCAGATCATGCATCGGCTGCGCAAGCAGAGCGGCAGCGATTTCGAATTTCTTCCCAATATGCTGAAGGCGCCCGTGCGCAAGATCGAGCGGCTGGTTCAGGCCGCCCGCATCACCTTGCCCGCGCGGCAGGTGCTGCTGCTGATGCTCGGCGCCACCGGCCTGCTTTTCTCCGTGATCCTGCTCGGCGCTGCCTATGCCGGGTTCGGAATCAGCCTGGGGATCATTGAGCTGGGCGCCGCCCTGAGCATCTGCGTGGGCATCTTCCTGCCCGCGATGCTCCTTTCGCGCAGGGCGCAGAAATTGCGCCAGCGCGTGCAGGAGCAGTTCCCCGCCGCGCTCGACATTTTCGTCCGCGGCTTGCGTTCGGGACATCCGATCGCATCGGCTCTCAGCTTGCTGGCAGAGGAAATGGACGATCCGCTTGGCAGCGAATTCGGCCTGATCGTCGACGAGATAAGCTATGGCGCCGATCTTCAGTCCGCCCTGCTGGAATTTGCCGATCGCTGGGATCTCGAAGATATTCACATGTTCGTGGTGTCGCTCTCGGTGCAGAACGAAACCGGAGGCAATCTCGCCGAGGTGCTGGACAATCTTTCCAAGGTCATTCGCGATCGCGCATCCATGCTGCTCAAGGTCAGGGCGCTGAGTTCCGAAGGCCGGATGTCGGCGAAGATGCTAACCGCGCTACCGATCATCACCTTCGTCTCGATGTTTTTGGTGAACCCCGGCTTCTATCTCGAATATGCGCAGACAGCCCCCTTCATCGTCGGGTTTACACTGTTGATCGGTCTCTATCTGCTGGGGGCGCTCTGGATCAGGAAACTGGTGGACCTTCATGTCTGAGATGCTGGACGCCCTTGCCGCCTCGGCGCCGCTGCGCATTGCCGCGCTGCTGGCGCTGTTTCTGCTCGTTTCCGCGAGCGTATTCGTCCTCTCCAATATTTTTCTCCAGCGGAGCCGTATACGCGATAGGGTTGCCGGGCTGGCGACAACGGGGGGCCAGTCGCTTCGCCCTGCCAAATCCGGCGGCGAGCTGCGCGATCGCGACGGCAACAGCAAATGGGTCCAACTCGCCAATGCCGTCGAAAAGGCCGGCATATCCTTGACCGATACTCGGGCCGATCATGTACGGAAAATGTTGCTGCTGGCCGGATATCGCAACCCCTCCGCCCCCCGCATCTATACGCTGGCGCGCCTCATCCTGCTGCTGCTGCTTCCGGCAATCTTCGTGGCGCTGATGCTTGCGAAATCCCCTGCGCCGTCGATCGTCGCGCTCTATATCGGCGGCGTATTCTGCGGCCTGGTAGGCCTGTATCTGCCCTATGTATGGATCGCGGGCCGTTCCGACCGGCGGCGCACCAAGGTCATCAACGGCTTCCCCGATTGCCTCGACCTGATGCTGGTGTGCGTCGAGGCGGGGCTGGGGCTGGAAGCTGCATTTGACCGGGTTGGCCGGGAAATGCTGCGCTCCCATCCGCTGCTCGCCGAGATGCTCTCGGTCGTCACGTTCGAGCTGCGCGCCGGCGCCAACCGCGAAGACGCGCTGCGCGCCATGGCCGAGCGGAGCCAGATAGAGGAAATCCGCTCCTTCGCCACCCTGCTCATCCAGTCGGACAGGCTGGGCGCGAGCATCGGCACGACGCTGCGCGTCTATGCATCCGAAATGCGCGAAAAGCGCCGCATGCGCGCCGAGGAAAAGGCGCATCGCCTGCCGGTGCTGATATCCATACCGCTGGTGGTGTGCATGTTGCCGACGATGATCGGCGTCATCATGCTGCCCGCCATGCTGCGCTTCGTTTATGGCGTTCTGCCGCTGATGAGCAACTGAACAATGAAGGAAAAGCCTGTGCGAAATATGATGCTCCCGCTCATTGTAACGGCCCCCTTGCTGCTCAGCGCATGCGCTTCATGGTCACGCCACGCAGGCAGGCTGGAGGGCGTAAGGCCGCTGGCGCAAACCGGGGAGCAGATGCTCGCTCAGGCCGATCCGCTCGCCGCCGGCAAGCGCATGCTGGCGAGCGGCAATTACGGGTCGGCGATCACGGCCTTTCGCACGGCGCTGCGTCTGGACCCCGCTTCGGCCACCGCCTCCAACGGCCTTGCCATCGCCTATGACGCGATCGGCCGCCCGGATCTTGCGCGCCGCTATTTCGAACAATCCATGGGGCTGGACCCGGATAATGCGCGATACCGCGACAATTACCGCCTGTTCGTGATGAGAACCGAAGAGGCCAATACTGCGCGTCTGGCGCAGGCCTCGGCCGCTACATGGCCTATACGGCAGGCAAATACCGCCACCGCTCCTGCTCAGGGTCAGAAACTGCTGCGCGTCAGTCTGGCCGAAGTGCAACTGCAAACCGAGCCGGACACCGCGATCGATCCCCGGCGTTTCGCCGCGCCCGCTGAGGTCCGTCTGGCGACAGGCGGCAACAAACCCACTCTTGGCGGGGCGGCAGCCCAATCTCCGGCGGTTGCGGCTGAAACCCCGATCCGCACCGCCAGCTCGGTCGATCTTGCCCGCGCCGTCTCAGGCGCGCGCATGAGAATTGCGCTCAAGGTTCCGATCATCGACCGCACCGCACCGTGCGACGCCCCGGCGGAGGGCAAGGCTCAGTGCAAATCGTGAAGGCAGCGCTTGCTACCCTTCTTTGCCTGTGCCTAAATCCGGTTGGTGCGTACGCCGCCGGGGATGCCGGGATTGAAACGGAGATTCCGGCGAGTGACGCAGGTGCCTCCGGGCTGATGGATCGTCTCGAAGCCGCCCTGTCAGGGGACAGGCTGGTGGAAGCGCAAATCCTGCTCGATGGGCTGTCGAAGCGCGATGACGCACCGCTATCGGAGCTGGCGCCGCTCGCAGCGCGACTGGCTCTTGCGGCGGGCGATTTGCCGAAAGCGCGGGAAATCATGCGCGATGCCGGGAGGGAAAATGCAGGCAATTGCCGGTCGCGCATTTCCCGTGGCCTCATCAGCGCCGCCGCCATGGCGGCCGACGAAGCGATTGCCGACCTCGGTTCCGCCGCGAACGACTGCACGCTGGACGCAGCGAGCTGGCAGGCGCTTGGGGCAATGCTGGCGGAACGCAAGGATGTGGCGGCGAGCGTCTATGCCTTTCGCCGCGCGCTCAATGCTCCGGGAAATCGGGCCGGGGTTCCTGCCGCATTTGGCCACGCCATGCTCGGCCTCGGCCAATATGACGAAGCGCGCAAAGCGTTGACCGCGGCCCTGATGCGTGACCCCGACAACCGTCAGGCTCGCGACGATCTCGATATACTATCCGGCGTTACGGGCGAGGAGCCGGTGCGCCAGCAAGGCGACGGCGACAGCCGCTGGGCGCAAAGGCTGGGCAATGCCGCGCTTGGCGCGCGGCGCGGCGGCGATGGCGAGCGGGCGAAAGCGCTTTCGGCGCGCGCGCTGATGGCGGCTCCGGTGTACGATCCCGTGTTGTTCGCTCAGGCATCGGCCCGATGACGCTCTCTGTGCCCATGATTTTCGCGGTGTTGCTGGGCCTGCTGCTGGTTGGCGCGGCGGCGCAGGATGCGCTCCGATACACGATCTCGAACCGCTGGGTGCTGGCGATAATAGTTCTTTTCCTGCCCTATGCGTGGTTCGGGGACATCGGCTGGGGCGTCGGCTGGCACGTGCTGCATTTCGCCGTGGCGCTTGTGGTGGGCATGGGGTTGTTCGCCATGAAATGGTTCGGCGGCGGCGACGCCAAGCTTTATGCGGCGCTCGCGCTCTGGTTCCCGATTTCCGCAGCGCCTCAGTTGCTCGTGGCGGTAGCCTTTGCCGGTTTCTTCGAGCTGCTTTTCTATATCGTCGGCGTCCGTCTGGCGTTGATCAGCGGGAGGGCGGTCGCCCAGATGAAGGATCGCCGCATCCCTTATGGCGTGGCGATTGCGGCGGGCGGCATCATCATGCTTGCGACCATGGGCCTGTCGCAAGCATGATCTTAAAATGGCGTTGGCCCAAGTGGACGGTTTGGGAAACCTCTGGTGTCAGGGGTGGGTGTGTGATTCCGGTTTCCCATGATTTGTAAGGGGCAGAACATGGCGCAGCCGGGATCTTCAAGGTCGATGAGCGGCTTGCACGACTGAGCGACCTTTACATGAAAATTCATCACAAGAAGTTCCGCATCGCGACATACCGGCGCACACGAAGCGCGCCAACGCCGGGAAGTCCGTCATCCGTTCAAGGTGTGAGCATGTGTTCTCCGCCCAGAGATCCCGCATGGGCCTGTTTGTCCGCACCGTTGGCATCAGACGGCAGGAAATGGAAATCGGCCGCACAAACCTCGTCTACAATATCTGGCGATTCCTACACCTCAAACGCGTCAATGCCGCCTGAACACGCGATCCAGCGTGTCCGGACGCTGGCAATGAAGCCCAGGATCAGAACCAAATCACCGCAGCAAACCACCGGCAATGCCCGTATCATCAGCCTACCAGTGCTGAAACTAATACCAACCTGCATTGATCATGACCCATGTGTCCATTTTCGGCGACCGAGGGTCATGATACGCCAAGGGTGATCGACGAGCTTGTTCCAGGCCTCGCAGCAATGGTCGATGATGTTGTCGTAGGACGTGAAGACGCGGCTGGAGAGCCAGTTGTCGCGCATGAACTGCCAGATGTTCTCGACCGGATTGAGTTCAGAGCATTTGGCTGGCAGCGCGATGATGCTGATATTGGCAGGCACGTCCAGCTTGCCGGTCATCTGCCAACCGGCCTGATCCATCAGGACGACCACATGAGCGCCGGGGGCAACGGCGCGCGCAATGTCGATCAGATGCAGGGACATGGTTTGGGTATTGCAGAAGGGCAGGACCAGTCCTGCGCCCTTGCCGTGTTCCGGGCATATCGCGCCAAAGATATAGGCAGACTTCGTGCGCTGATCCTTTGGCGCCGATGGCAGGTTTCCCCGTCTGGCCCAGCGCCGCGTGATCTTGTTCTTCTGACCAATGCGCGCCTCGTCCTGGAACCATATCTCTATGGGCGTTCCATTCGGAAGGGTGCCTCTGATTTTTGCCAACTCGGCGGCAAAGCCCCCTTTTTTAAAGTCCTCCATCACAAGTTCGTTCTGGGCATGGTGGCGGGGCCGCGCCGTGAGTTTGACATAGCCCAGCTTCTTCAACTCGCGGCCCACCGTCGTTTCATCGAGCGATACCGCAAACTCATCGTGAAGCCACCGGCACAGGTCGATTAGCCGCCAACGCACAACACCATGGATCGCCGGGATTGGGCCACGCTCGACGGTCTCGACAAGCGCTCGGCGCTGGTCATCATCGAGCCGGGACACAGGGCCAGGCGCCTTGCCGTCCAGTAAACCATCGGGGCCTTGAGCGTTGAACCGCACCACCCAGTCGCGCACAATCTGCAAGCCCACACCACCGATCCGCGCTGCCGCAGTCCGGCTGCCGCCATCGTAAATCTCGGCGAGTGCCAAAAGCCGACGCGCCTGGTTCGCGCTCTTTGACCTCCGCGCCAGGCGCCGCAACCCCGCACCGTCAAAATCCGCCCGCAAGCCAATTGCTGATCCCATGTCACGACCTCCAATCCAGGACACCATAGATTCAGACTTTCGACAGTTTGAAAAGCCCCCGCGTGAGTCAGCTTCAATGCAGCTTGGTATCAGCTCCTCGATCCGTTCAGCTGAGTCAGCCAGAGTATCCTATGCTTCTGTGAACGCATCGCTTTTGCAAAAACCGGTCCCCGCTCTTCGGCGCGATACTCTAGTTATAGCGGCGCAACAGCCCTGCCAGCTTGCCCTGAATGCGCACCTGCCGCGGGTCATAGACCTGCGGCTCATAGGCGGGATTGGCCGGGTCCAGCCGCACTCTCGCGCCGTCGCGCCGGAAATATTTGAGCGTTGCCTCGCTATCCTCGATCAGCGCGACGACGATCTGCCCTTCGCGCGCAACATCGGTGCGCTGGATGAGTGCATAGTCGCCATCAAGAATCCCGGCCTCGATCATCGAATCGCCCGAAACCTCCAGCGCATAATGATCGCCAGAACCGAGCAGCGCGGCGGGCACAGAGAGCATGGTGTCGCTCTCCAGCGCCTCTATCGGAACACCGGCGGCGATGCGGCCATGCAGAGGGATGTCGATCACATCATTGGCGGCGATGGGGATTTGCCTGGGGGCAGGCGCGGGCGGAACGGCAAGTGTGAATGGCGCGGCCTTCTGCATGCCATCAGGCAACTTCAGCACTTCGAGCGCGCGGGCGCGGTTGGGCAATCGCCGGATGAAACCGCGTTCCTCCAGTGCGCTGATCAGCCGGTGGATGCCGGACTTGGACTTGAGGTCCAGCGCGTCCTTCATTTCGTCGAAAGAAGGAGAGACGCCGCCCTCCTCCAACCTGTTCTGGATGAATATCAGCAGTTCCTGTTGCTTTGCCGTAAGCATGGCCGGGACCTCATATCGGGAACGAACAAGGAACGTATAGGAAACATAATAGCGTGAGTCAAGCGCGCTTCGCTGCGCTCATATCGGCAGGACTTCGACCATCTCTCCCGTCTGCGCCATGGCGCTGTGCGCGGGGCGGCGGATCAGGCAATTCGCGCTCGAAAGGCCCAGCATCGCCGCGCTGTCCTGCTGCACCAGCGGCGTGACCTCGCCTTCGCTTATCCGCCCGCGCACATAGTCGTCACGCCCGCCGACAGACGGCATGGCGCAACCGAGCACCGCCTGCGCGGTGTCAGGCAGGGGCGAGGGACATCCCTCCATCTTGCGCACCAGCGGTAGCAGGAAGAGATGCGCGGTGACGAAGGCGGATACGGGATTGCCCGGCAGGCCGAGAAAGACCGCATTGCCGAGCTTGCCTGAAATCAGCGGTTTGCCGGGGCGCATGGCGATCTTCCAGAAGTCGATCGCGCCGCGAGCACCCTCCAGCGCGGGTTTCACCAGATCATGATCGCCAACCGAAGCGCCGCCCGTGCTCACCACAATGTCATGATCGCGCAGCCCCGCGAAACATCCGGTCAGCGCGTCCAGGCTGTCGGGCACTATGCCAATGTCGGTTACATCACAGGGTAGGCTACCGAGCATTGCGCGCAGCATCACGCTGTTGGATGAAGGGATCTGGTCGGCGCGGGTCGGTTCGCCCGGCGGCACCAGCTCAGAGCCCGTGGAAACCAGCGCGATGCGAGGGAGGCGGGGCAGGGGCAGCTCGCCATGCTCGGCAAGCGCCGCGAGCGCGACATGAGCCGGGGAAAGCCGTGTTCCAGCCGATATGATGCGTTGATCGGCGGAGAAGTCCGAGCCTGTATGGCGAACATGCCTCCCTCGGGCGCCCGGTCCGTCGCCGGTGAGGCGCAGCACTTCGCCTTCGCGCGATACATCCTCCTGCAGGATGACGGTGTCGGCGCCTCCGGGCATGCCCGCACCGGTGTATATGCGCACGGCCTCGCCGGGGCTGAGCTTGCCCGCAAATGCCGCGCCCGCCGCGCTTTCGCCGATGATGCGCCATGGCCCCGGCATGTCGGCATGGCGGATCGCATAGCCATCCATGGCGGAGAGATCGATTGCGGGCTGAGAGCGATGGGAGGCGATGCCCCGTGTGGTCCAGCGCCCTGCCGCCTGCGCCACCGGTACTGCCTCATCGGGAAGTGGTGCCGCCATAGCCAGCAGCCGCGCCTGCGCCTCCGCGACGGGGAGCAGGCTCATGGGACTTTCGCGCGCCAGTCGCCGGACTTGCCGCCTGTCTTTTCGAGCAGGCGGATGTCACGGATTATCATGCCCTTGTCGAGCGCTTTGGCCATGTCGTAAACGGTGAGCAACGCGACAGAAACGGCGGTCAGCGCCTCCATCTCCACCCCGGTTTGACCAGTGGTGCGCACAGTTGCGAAGGCAGAAACGCCCTTATCGTCTGTCTCAAGATCGATCGATACCTTGTTGATATTCAATGGATGACACAGCGGAATGAGGTCCGAAGTCCTTTTCGCGGCCATGATGCCGGCTACGCGCGCGACGGCCAGTACATCGCCTTTTTTTGCGCTGCCCTCCGCTACGGCTTTCGCAGCCTCTTCGCTCATGTCGATCCGCCCTGTGGCGATGGCCTGCCGCGTGGTGTCCGCCTTGCCGGACAC
>CAYOZY010000013.1:25051-27082 GCA_964408525.1 uncultured Sphingobium sp.
ACCATATGAGCCGCGCCCTTGGCGTCGATATGAGTCAGGCCGCTCAAGCCGCCTGCGCCTTTCCGGTGAGCAGCGCGCGCGTCGCTGACTCGACATCCGCCTGCCGCATCAGCGCCTCGCCAACAAGGAAGCAACGCAGGTCATGCTGCGCCATTGCGAGCAAATCGGCATGTGAGGAAAGGCCGCTTTCCGCGACGAATGTGCAGCCTTCCGGCGCGTCGCCGATCAGCTCATAGGTGCGCGCGAAATCGACGGTGAAATCGCGCAGGTCGCGGTTATTGACGCCGATCAGGCGCGATTTAAGGCGGCTTGCGCGTTCCATCTCGGCGCGGTCATGCACCTCGACCAGCACATCCATGCCTAGCCCCAGCGCGGCATCTTCTATTTCCGTCATTTGAGTGTCTTCCAGCGCCGCGACGATGATCAGGATCGCGTCGGCGCCGATGGAGCGGCTTTCGAGTACCTGCCAAGGGTCGACCATGAAATCCTTGCGCAGCACGGGCAGGGAGCAGGCCGCGCGGGCAGCTATGAGGAAGTCCTCATGTCCCTGAAAATAGGGCGCGTCCGTCAAAACAGAAAGACAGGTGGCGCCGCCAGCAGCATAAGCAACCGCGTGAGAAGGTGGATCGAAATCTTCTCTTATCAGTCCTTTGGAAGGGGAAGCTTTCTTGATTTCTGAGATAAGCCCGAAGCCGCTTTTCGAGGCCGCATCTAGTGCGCGCTTGAACCCGCGCGGTGGGGACTTACCAGCGGCGCGCGCCTGAAGATCGGCAAGCGATGAGGCAGCCTTGCGGCTGGCTACCTCAGTGCGCTTGGTCGCGCAGATCTCGACGAGCTTGTTCATTTCCATGCTATCCAGCAGTCGAGCAGCGTCTTGGCAAGCCCCTTGTCGATGGCTTCGGCTGCTTCCTCTATGCCATGTTTCCAGTCGGAAACCTCACCGGCGACAATTAAAGCCCCAGCAGCGTTGAGCAGGACGGAATCGCGGTATGCTCCACCTTCGCCCAGTAGTAATTTGCGGACGGCAGACGCATTGTGTTCCGGGTCTCCACCCTTGAGCGCATCCATTGGAGCGTAATTAAATACAGCTCGGTTGGGAGCGAGTTCGGTAGTAACGCTTAAGCCAATATATTGACTTGCATGCGAATAAGCAGTGGGTATGCCTCCATACTCACCGATGCCGATTTCGCCGATTTCATTGCCATTCGATATTGAGAGTTCATCCAGAAAGCCCATATCGGGTTTTTCTTGATCCCAGCCGGAAACTATCATCGCTCGGTCATATCCAAGATGCAGCATAGCGTCTCGGTACAAATCGATAAACCAGGGTTGAGCTACCCCTACCAACTGCCGCTTCACGCCCGCGGGATTGGCGAGCGGGCCGAGCAGGTTGAAAATGGTGCGTCGCCCGATTGCCTTGCGGATCGGCGCCATGCGCTTCAGCGCGGGGTGGTGGTTCTGCGCGAACAGAAAGCAGATACCGAGATCGGCAAGTTGCGCTTCCGCCACCTCTGGCGCAATATCGAGGTTCACCCCCAGCGCTTCCAACGTATCCGCGCCGCCTGCCTTCGATGACGCCGCGCGGTTGCCATGCTTTGCGACCGCCACGCCGCAGGCCGCGACGACGAGCGCCACCGCAGTCGATACGTTGAGCGTGTGTTGACCATCGCCGCCTGTGCCGCACACGTCTATCGCGGTTTCCGGGGCGGTAATGCGGATCATTCTGTCGCGCATCGCTTGCGCAGCGCCGGCTATTTCCTCGGCGGTTTCGTCCCGTTCGGCCAGCGCGACAAGGAAGGTGGCGATCTCCTCGTCCGTTCCCGCGCCATCGAGCATCGCACCAAAAGTAGCGCGCGCTTCTTCGAGTGTCATCGGCTGGCTGGGGTCAGGAAAAGTCATCGCGGCCTCCTTAGGGAAGCTGGGCGGGATTCGCAATCAGGCGCGCTGCTTTACCTCCAGCCCCGCGATCCTCATGAAGTTCGCCAGCATCTCATGCCCGTGCTCGGTGGCGATGCTTTCCGGGTGGAACTG
>CAYOZY010000014.1:0-25555 GCA_964408525.1 uncultured Sphingobium sp.
CGCTTGATGACGTCGAGCAGCTTGTCGAGATCCTCGATCAGCAGGTCGGCGGCGCGGGTCAGCTGCACCGCGAGGCAGGTGTCGAGCACGTCGGAGCTGGTCATGCCCTGATGCATGAAGCGCGCTTCGTCGCCTACCTGCTCCGCCACCCATGTCAGGAACGCGATTACGTCATGCTTGGTGACGGCCTCGATCGCGTCTATCGCGGCGACATCGATGGCTGGGTTTGTCGCCCACCAGTCCCACAGCGCCTTTGCCGCCGACTTGGGCACTACTCCCAAATCGGCGAGCGCCTCGGTCGCGTGCGCCTCGATTTCGAACCAGATGCGGAAGCGGTTCTCCGCTTCCCAGATGGCGGACATTTGCGGGCGGGCATAGCGCGGGACCATGGGGTGACTCTCTGGTTGGGCGGAAATGATGCGCGCCGACTAGCAGCATGCGAAAACCGGGGCAATGCCTCTTGCCGACCCTTGCGGATCAGAACAGCCCCATGGACCGCATGCTGGAGTGGCCCTCCGCGCCGATGATGATATGATCGTGCACCGATATGCCGAGCTGCCTGCCTGCCTCGATGATCTGCCGCGTCACCTCGATATCCTGACGGCTGGGCTGGGGCGATCCGCTGGGGTGATTGTGCACGAGGATGAGCGAGGACGAACCGAGGTCGATGGCGCGGCGGATCACTTCGCGGGTGTAGATCGCCGCCTGATCGACCGAACCGTCGGCCATGTGATCGTCGCGGATCAGTAAGTTGCGGGCGTTGAGATGAAGCACGCGCACCCGCTCCACCTTCAGATGCGCCATGTCCGCGCGCAGATAATCGAGCAGCGCCTGCCAGCTTGAAAGGACGGGCTGCCCCGCCACCGGCGCGCGCAGCAGGCGCAGCGCCGCCGCCTGCGCAATCTTGACCGCCGCCGTGCTGGTGTCGCCCATGCCGGGAAAACGGGAAAGCGCGTCCCAGTCGGCGGTCAGCACGCCGCCTATGCCGCCGAAATGCGCGAGCAGCGCCTTGGCGAGCGGCTTGGTGTCGCGGCGGGGGATAGCGAGTGCCAGCAGATATTCGACCAGTTCATGATCGAGCAGCGCCTCCGGCCCGCCCGTCGCCAGCCTTTCGCGCAGGCGGGCGCGATGGCCGGTGCCATGGTGGGGCTGTGGCTTTTCTTTCTGGGCGCATTCTTCCTTTGGTGCGGATGGCCCGGGAGTTTCCTGCGCGCCCATGAAGAAATCGCGCGGAGCCAGCCCCGCCTCGCGAAGCATTTCATTCGAATCCCGCGTGTCATTGCCCATTTCGCAAGGGCTAAGCGTTGCGAAATCCCGCCGCAAGGATATTTAATGGGTCATGCGCGTTCCTTCATCCATGAGGCCGGTTATGGTATCGGTGGCACAGGGATGCGCGTGAGGACCATGCAATGAGCGCGCCGGACGCGGAGGACGATATAGCCCCGAAAAGGCCGCGCTGGCAGCGCATCAGGCGCCGCGTCACGCTGGTACTCGCCGCTGTGCTGGGCCTGGCATTGGCGACTCTATGGTCGCAGCGCACCCCGATTGCCGAGCGTTTTGTCGAGCGGGAGCTGGCGGCGCGCGGTGTCCGCGCCAGTTATAGCATCGCGCAGGTAGCGGTGCGCACCCAGCGGGTCGAGAACCTCGTGCTGGGGGATCCGGCGCACCCCGATCTCACCGCTCGTTCGGTCGAGGTCGACATCGCGTATGGCGGGATAATCCCTCGGGTCGGCGCGATCCGCGCGCGGGGTGTGCGGATATATGGTTCGCTCGATAACAAGGGGCTGCATCTGGGCGAGCTGGACAAGTTTCGCGATACGACCTCGACTGATCCTCTTGCCCTGCCAGATATCGACCTTGCTATGGCGGATGGACGGGCGCGGCTCGAAACGCCTGTCGGGCCGGTCGGTCTTGTCATCAATGGCGCCGGTAATCTGCGCAGCGGCTTTGCGGGCAAGGTCGCCGCGCTGGTGCGCGACGCAGCTTGGGAAGGGTGCCGCGCCCCTCAGGTCAGCGCCTATATGGATGTGCGCATGGCCAATGGCTCGCCGCGTTTGCGCGGGCCGATGCGCGCGGATGCGCTGATCTGCGGTGATTCCGGCGCGGCGAAGCTCGCATTTGATGGCGACATTCGCCTCGCCCGCACCCTCGATCATGTCAGCGGGCGCATCAATGGCGGCGCGCAGGCGGCGCGCGGAGGTGGCGTGACGTTGGCCGACCCGCGTGTCGATCTACGCTTCGATGGCGGGGCAGATGGCGCGCACGGAAAGGCACGCGTCGGAGGTGCGGCGCTGGCTCGCGGCCAAGTGAGCGCTAGCGGGACGCACCTGGAGGGGCCGTGTAGCTGGCAACCAGCCGAAACGGGCCAGACCCGCCCGGAGGCAGCCGGACTGCGCGCCGATATGGCGCTCGACGCGCAGGATCTTCGCTTCCTCTCCCCCGCCACCCTCGCGAGCATGAGGCGCGGCGGAGCAGGCACACCGGTTGCGCCGCTGGCCCGACGACTATCTCGGGCATTGGCCGGGCTTCAGCGCGACAACCGGCTGACGGGGCGCATCCGCCATGCGGGCGGCGCTCTCGAACTTTCCGCGATGCGGCTCAGCGGTGGCAATGGCGCGCATGCCGAACTCGGCGATGGCGCTCATGTGCGCTATTCGCTCCTCAACGGGCAATGGGCGCTCGATGGCGCGATCACCAGTGGCGGGGGCGGCCTGCCCGAAGCCGCAATTCGGCTCGGCCCCGGCTCGCGCGGCGGCGTTTCCGGGCAGATGTTCGTGCAGCCCTATGCCGCCGGTAGTGCCCGGCTGACGCTCGAGCCTGTGCGCTTTGTGGCGGATGGGCGGGGCGGAACGCACATCGCCACCCGCATGGTGCTTGACGGACCGCTGGCCGATGGCGCCGTGCGCGGCCTGAGCCTGCCGCTCGCCGCTGATCTCTCGCCTTCCGGCGATCTCGTCGTCAATCGCGCCTGCGCTCCGGTGGCTTTTGCGTCATTGAGTGCCGGGTCGCTGGTGCTTGGGCCTCAACGCCTGACGCTCTGCCCGGCGGAGGGCGGGGCGCTGCTGGCGGTTCGCGGTGGGCGGACGAGTGGTGGAGGCGCGGCGCGCGATGTGCGGCTGGCGGGGCGGCTGGGCAACAGCCCGATGCGGCTTGAAGCCGGGGCGGTGCGCTTCTCGCTCGCCAGCGGCGGATTCAGCCTCGGCAATGCGAAACTGACGATCGGCAGGGGGGCGGACCCGGTGGTGCTGGCGGCGGCGCGGATCGATGGCGGAGCACTGGTGCGCGGGATAGGCGGCAAAGCGGCGGGAATAGAGGCGCAGATCGGCACGGTTCCGCTGCTCGTACGCGAAGGCGATGCGCGCTGGGCCTTTGTCGACGGCGCGCTGGCGCTCAAGGGGCGCATCCTTGTGCTCGACGATGCCAATCCCGACCGCTTCGAACCGATCGAGTCGCGTGATTTTCGCCTGACGCTCGCCAATGGCCGCATCGACGCGAACGGAACGCTGAAGCTGCCTGAGCGCGAACGGCAGGTCGCCGCAGTCAGGCTCCATCATCTGCTGGGTTCAGGCGTGGGGCGAGCCGACTTCACGCTCGACAATCTTCGATTCGATCGGATGCTCCAGCCCGACGAGCTGACGCATATCGCGCTGGGCGTTGTCGCCAATGTGGCGGGCGTAGTGAACGGCGGCGGGCGCATCGACTGGACGCCTGACCATGTGACCAGCGCCGGCGATTTCTCGACCGAGGGGCTGGATCTTGCGGCTGCCTTTGGCCCGGTTCAGGGGCTTTCCACTCATATTCATTTCACCGACCTGCTCGGCCTTGTCACGGCGCCGAATCAGGAAATGCGCATCGCCAGCGTCAACCCCGGCGTCGAGGTGCGTGACGGGGTGATCCGCTACGCGCTGCTTTCGGGTCAGCGGGTGTCCATCGCGGGCGGACGCTGGCCCTTTGCCGGGGGCGAACTGCTGCTCTTGCCGACCGTCATGGATATGAGCGCCGAAAAGCCGCGCCATATGGCCTTCCGCGTGCTGGGCCTCGATGCGGCCGCGTTCATCCAGACGCTGGAACTGGAAAATATCTCGGCGACGGGCACCTTTGACGGCCTGTTGCCGATGGTGTTCGATGCGCAGGGCGGGCGCATCGAGGGCGGGATTCTGACCGCGCGCCAGACGGGCATGCCGCCGCTGGTCATCGACCGGGTCGAGGGGCTGGACATACCCTGCGACCGCAACCGGCAGGGCGGGCACCTCGCCTATGTCGGGCAGGTGTCGAACGAAAATCTGGGCAAGCTGGGGCGGATGGCGTTCGATGCGCTCAAGGATCTGCAATATAAATGCCTGACGATCCTGATGGATGGCGCGATAGACGACGAGATGGTGACGCAGGTGGCGTTCAACGGCGTCAATCGCGGCGAGCTGTCCACCGTGCCCAAACCCATCGCCAGCCAGTTTGTCGGCCTGCCTTTCATCTTCAACATCCGAATAGAGGCGCCGTTCCGCGGCCTGATGAACACCGCGCGTTCCTTTACCGACCCAAGCCTGCTGATTCGTCAGCAACTGGGCAATGGATTTACGCCGGTGAAGGAAAACAGGCTTGCCGTTCAGCCCAGCGAAAGCGAGACTATGCCATCAGGGGAAAGAAAATGACGCAATATCATGAGGAGACTGAGGCGAATCGGAGACTGCGGGCTTGTTTCGCTGTGGTCGCCAGCCTGGCATTGACGCTGGGCGGTTGCATCACCGTGAAGGCGCCAGACAAGCCGATCGAGATCAACCTCAATGTGAAAGTGCAACAGGAAGTAATCGTGCGCCTTCAGAAGGATGCGCAGGATCTTATCCAAAACAACCCGGAGCTGTTCCCGCAATGACACGCAAGACACTCATTCTCGCTGCCGCCGCCGTTATTGGCCTTGCCGCGACCGGCCTCGTTCTCTCCGCGCCAGCCAGCGCGCAAGGCGCCGTTGCCGCAGCCCTTGCCGCCGGAACCGTTGGCGAACAGTCCGACGGCTATCTGGGCGTTGCCGGTTCGGTCAGCGCCGAAGTGCGCGATGAGGTGAACGCCATCAATATCAAGCGCCGCGCCGCCTACACGGACCTAGCGGCCAAGCGCGGCGTGACCGTGGCGGATGCCGCCGCGGCCACGGGATGCCAGACGCTGGCCACGCGCGTGAGGCCGGGGCAGGCCTATCGCATTGGCACTGGCGCATGGCAGACTCGCGGAACCGCGCCCATCGCGCTTCCCAGCTATTGCGCAACGGCGGGGTAAACCCGCCTGATCGCGCTATTTTTCGCGCGCGCAGCATGGTCTGCGCCCTTAGCGCACAAGTCCGGTTGACTTGAACCTTTCCCCTTTCTAAACGGGCCGCGCCTTGACGGGTGCGATATTCGCGGTTCATGCGGTGCCTTCCTTTGTATTGCACATGGGGAATGGAGGCTGAAATGTCGGAAATCGAACCTGGGCAGGACCCTGTTGGCGAGGATCCGCGCATCGCATCGCTCGAAAAGCGAATCGAACGCGTGGAAGCCGCCGAGCGGGTCAGGACTGGCCAGCGTGATGAGAAAGCGGATGAGAACACCCGCCTTGGCAATCGCGTATTGGCGGAACTGATCGGGGGGCTTGCCGGTGGCGCGCTTATCGGATGGTTTCTCGACCGGATGATCGGCACGCAGCCCTGGCTCCTGCTGGTTTTCCTCTTTCTGGGGATTATCGTGGCCTTCAGGAACATTATCAGGATTTCGACGCAGCGCCCGAAGCAATGAGGGCGCTTTCGTTGCAGGCAGAATGGGATTTCAGGGGTTAAGCGTGGCAGAATCCGGCAAAATCGACCCGATGCACCAGTTCGCGATTGAGCCGCTGTTCGGCACCGATCACATGTCGCTGGGCGGCTATAATATCGCCTTCACCAACAGCGCGCTGTGGATGGTCGTCACGGCCGTGCTGCTCTGGGTTTTCGTAGCGGGCGGCATGAAGCGCGATCTGGTTCCCGGCCGCTGGCAGGCCGCGGTGGAGTTCTTCACCGGCTTCATCAACAAGCTGTTGCTGGAAAATGCGGGCGAGGCAGGCAAGAAATATGTGCCCTATGTCTTTTCGCTGTTCATGTTCATTCTGGTTGGCAACTTTCTGGGCCTGCTGCCCTTCGGGCTCGTCGGCGTTCACCCCTTTACCTTCACCAGCCATTTCACGATAACTGGCGCGCTCGCAGTCATCAGCTTTTCGATCGTGCTGATCGTCGGCTTCTGGAAACATGGGCTGCATTTTTTCTCGCTGTTCGTGCCGCATGGCACTCCGTTGCCCATGATCCCGGTCATCTTCCCGATCGAGCTGGTGTCCTTCATGGTGCGCCCCTTCTCGCTTGGCCTGCGACTGTTCGTCGCGATGACGGCGGGGCACGTGCTGCTCAAGGTGCTTGCGGGCTTCGTTATCAATTCGACCAATGCTGGCGCGGGATATGGCGCGCTGGTGGGTGTCCCAAGCTTTGCATTGATGATCGGTATCAGCGCGCTCGAAATGCTGGTTGCCGTTATCCAGGCCTATGTTTTCGCGCTTCTGACGTCGCTTTACATCAACGACGCCGAACATCTTCACTGATTTTTTCCATCCACACACATTAGAGTTTTTAGAAAAGGAGTTATTATCATGGACGCAGAAGCCGCAAAGCTGATCGGTGCCGGTCTGGCCGCTATCGGTGCCGGCATGGCCGCGCTGGGCGTGGGCAATGTTTTCGGCTCGTTCCTTGAGAGCGCGCTGCGCAACCCTTCGGCCGCTGACGGCCAGCAGGGTCGCCTGTTCATCGGCTTCGCCGCCGCCGAGCTTCTCGGCCTGCTGGCGTTCGTCGTTTCGATGATCCTGATCTTCGTCGCCTGATCGACAAGAATGAATTGTGCGGGACGGGTTTCGCCCCGTCCGCACCACGTTTTGACATAACGGGACGGGTGCAATGCCTCAGATAGCCCAATTGGCCGCGACTTACAGCTCCCAGATATTCTGGCTGCTGCTGACGTTCGGCTTCGTGTTCTTCGTCATCGGCCTGGGCATGGTGCCCAAGGTGCAATCGACGGTTGAGGCGCGTGACGCCAAAATCGCCGAGGATCTGGCACGCGCGAAGGCCGCGTTCGCCCGCGCGGACGAGGTGGAGGAAGAGCATCGCGTCCGCGAAAATGAGGCGCGCGCTGCGGCTCAGGCCGTCGTTGCAGAGGCTAAGGCCAAGGCCGCGAAGGACTCGGAGAAGAAGATCGCGACCGAGGACAAGAAGATCGCCGCAAAGATTGCTGAAGCCGAAGAGGCCGTTCGTGCTGCTTCAGCCAAGGCTCTGGCTGAGGTCGAAGGCGTGGCTGCCGAGGCCGCTCAGGAGATGGTGGCCAAGATTTCCGGCGGCAAGGTTACGGCTGCGGCCGCGACCAAAGCGGTGAAGGTGGCGCTCAATGGTTGATAATGTGAGCGAGAACAGCATGGCCGTTGCCCAGAATCTGGAAAACGCCGACAAGGTGCAGGACATCCACGGCGATGTTCATGCCGCGACGGAAGCCCATGGCGGCCCGAGCGAGCATGAAGTTGCTCCCTCGGTTTTCGGCATGGACGCGACCGTATGGGTCAGCCTCGCGATGGCGGTGTTCATCGCCGTTCTGCTCTGGAAGAAGGTGCCCGCCGCCATCGGCAAGGCGCTCGACGGACAGATTGCGGGTATCCGCAGCCAGCTCGACGAAGCCGCCAAGCTGCGCGCGGAGGCCGAGGCGCTGAAGGCGGAATATCAGGCCAAACTGGCCGGTGCTGAAAAAGACGCTGCCGCATTGCGCGCGCGCGCCGAGGAAGAAGCCGCGAACCTCGTTGCGGAGGCCAAGGCGAACACCGCTGCGTTGGTGAAGCGCCGGCAGAAAATGGCGGAGGACAAGATCGCCGCCGCAGAGCGCGCCGCCGTGGCGGAAATCCGCTCCAAGGCTGTTTCTGCCGCGACCAGCGCCGCCGCGGGCCTTATCGCCTCCGGCCATGACGCCAAGGCAGACAAGGCGATGGTCGACAGCACGATCAAGGGGCTGGGCAGCGTCAACTGATCCGGTCCGATCCGAGGCAAGTGTGATAAAAGGCGTCGCGGTTGCGGCGCCTTTTTCGTATCCCGCCCGGAACCTTGGGGGCCTCTGGCAGTTGGAAGACAACGGCCACACCCGCATTTCGGAGAAATCCCTTGATGTTTGAAACCTTTCTGCCGCTATTTCTGGTTGTCGCTGCGGGTATTGCCGTCACATCCTGATCCAAAACCTGTTCCTGTGGGCAGGTGAGCGCATTTCGCATATAGTCATTGCTGTCGGAACGGGCTGACCGTCTTGCCATCCGCGCGGGGCTTTCTACATTCGCCCGATGTCGTCCCCGCCGCCCAGCATCCCCGACCGCTTCAATGAGGAAAAGGCCGCTTATGCCCTGCGCGGGTTGGGCCAGCCGGACATAGAGGCGGGCGTCGCGGCGATCCGCAACACCGTTCGCACCCTGACGCTCCAGCCCGGTGTCTACCGCATGCTCGATGCGCGCGGCGATGTGCTTTATGTCGGCAAGGCTAAGGCCCTCAAGAACCGCGTCACCAATTATACGCAGGTGATGCGCCTGCCCAAGCGGCTCCAGCGCATGGTCTCGCAGACCCGCTCGATGACCATCGTCACCACCACCACCGAGGCCGAGGCGTTGCTGCTCGAAGCGCAGCTCATCAAGCGCTATCGCCCGCCCTATAATGTGCTGCTGCGCGACGACAAAAGCTTTCCGTTCATCCTCGTGCGGCATGACCATGATTTCCCGCGCATCCAGAAACATCGGGGCGCGCGCAAGGCGAAGGGGCGCTATTTCGGCCCCTATGCCAGCGGCGGCGCGGTCAACCGCACGCTGAACGCCATGCAGAAGCTGTTCCTGCTGCGCAGTTGCACGGACAGCTATTTCGCCAATCGCTCGCGGCCTTGCCTGCTCTACCAGATACGCCGCTGCTCCGCGCCCTGCGTCGGGCGGATCGATGAGGCGGGGTATGACGAACTGGTGGCGGATGCCGAGGCGTTCCTCTCCGGCAAGGGCAGCGGCGTGCAGGCGAAACTCGCCGAGCAGATGAACGCCGCATCCGAGGCTATGGACTATGAGCTGGCGGCGGTATTCCGCGACAGGCTGAAAGCGCTCACCTTCGTGCAGACTGCGCAGGCGATCAACGGGCAGGGGCTGGAGGATGCGGATGTGTTCGCGCTGGCGAGCACGGGCGGGGGGGTGTGTATCCAGGCATTCTTCATCCGCGGGGGCCAGAATTGCGGCAGCCATTCGATCTTCCCGGTGCACATCAACGAAGTGAGCGAGGACGAGGTGATGGCCAGTTTCCTCGCGCAATTTTACGAGGATGTGCCGCCGCCTCCGGTGCTGCTGCTCGACCGGCGGCTGGAGGAGGAAGGTCTGCTGGCCGAGGCGCTGGCCGTGACCGCCGGGCGCAAGGTACGCATAGAGGCGCCGCAGCGCGGACCGAAGGTGAAGCTAATCGAACAGGCGACGCGCAATGCCGCCGAGGCGCTGGAGCGGCGGCAGGCGGAAAGCGCAACGCAAGGCAAGCTGCTGCGCGCGCTGGCGGAGCTGTTCGATCTGCCGGAGCTGCCGGAGCGCATCGAGATTTACGATAACAGCCATATTCAGGGTGCCCATGCGCTGGGCGCGATGGTTGTTGCCGGGCCGGAGGGCTTTCGCAAAAACGCCTATCGCAAGTTCAACATGCGGCAGGCCGAGACCAATGACGATTTCGCGATGATGCGCGAGATGTTCGTGCGGCGCTTCGGCGCGCTGGCAAGCGGCGAGAGTGGCGGGGCGGGGGAGCGCGAGGACGACCACAAGCGCGAGTGGCCGGACCTCGTGCTGATTGACGGCGGCAAGGGTCAGCTATCGGCGGCGCTCGCCGTGCTGGAGGAGCTGGGCGTGGAGGATGTGCCGCTGGTCGGTGTCGCCAAGGGGCCGCATCATGGCCGGGATGGGCGCGAAGTGTTCCATCTGCCGGACGGGCGAGAGATCATGCTGCCGGTCAACGATCCCGTGCTGTTCTATGTCCAGCGCCTGCGCGACGAGGCGCACCGCTTCGCGATCGGCGCGCATCGGGGCAAGCGCAGCAAGGCAATCACCGTCTCATCGCTCGACGAGGTTCCCGGCATCGGCCCCGCGCGCAAGAAGGCGTTGCTCATGCATTTCGGTACGGCGAAAGCGGTGAAGGACGCGCGCCTCGAAGACCTGCTTCGCGCACCCGGCGTGTCGGACAAGGTGGCGCGGACGGTCTATGACTATTTTCACGGGGGTGGGTGAGGCGCCATGCCCCATCTCACCACCTCAGCGATAATCTGCTCGGTGCGCGCGCATGGCGAGCATGGCGCGGTGGTGCGCGCGCTGACGCCCGATCATGGTCTGATGGCAGGCTATGTGCGCGGCGGGCGTTCGCGCGCGATGCGCCCGGTGTTGATGCCGGGGAACCGGGTGCAGGCCGAATATCGCGCACGCACGGCGGAGCAGCTCGCGTCGCTGACGGTGGAATTGAACCACAGCCTCGCGCCGATCCTCGCCGAGCCGCTGCCCGCCGCCGCCATCGAGTGGGTGTGCGCGCTCACGGCCGTTTCCTTGCCGGAAGACAACGCCTATCCCGTGCTTCACACGGCGCTGGGCGCGGTGCTCGATGCGGTCGCGGCGGCGCCCGCCGCGCGCGGATGGGCTGTGGCACTGGTGCGCTTTGAACTGCTTCTGCTCGCCGAACTGGGCTTCGGCCTTGATCTGTCGGGCTGCGTGGCGACCGGCGCGGGAGCGGGAAGCCTCGCCTATGTCTCGCCGCGCAGTGGGGCGGGCGTGAGTGCGGCGGGCGCACAGGGTTATGAGGCGCGGCTGCTGGCGCTTCCCGCCTTTCTGCGTGAGGCCGGCGAGAGCGAACGGGCGCAGGCGGAATGGGCAGACATTCTCGCGGGGTTCGCGCTCACCCGGCATTTCCTCGAACGCTCGATCCTGATCGAAAAGCGCGCCGATGTTCTTGCCTCGCGCGACCGCCTTGTCGACCGGCTGAAAAGAGCGGTTGCGTGAATCCACCCGCGTCCATATGGACGCGCGGATATTGGGAGGTTTTTGATGCTGGTAGCGGTATTCGCGGGAGACGGGATCGGCCCGGAAATCATGGCGCAGGCTCGCCGGGTGCTCGATGCGCTCGATCTTGGTCTGAGCTTCGAGGAAGGGCTGGTCGGTGGCGCGGCCTATAAAGCGGTGGGCCATCCGCTGCCGCCCGAAACGCTCGATCTTGCAAGGCGCTCGGATGCGATACTGTTCGGCGCGGTCGGCGACCCGGACTGCGACGCGCTGGAGCGGCATCTGCGCCCTGAACAGGCGATCCTCGGCCTGCGCAAGGAGCTGGGCCTGTTCTCGAACCTGCGCCCGGCAAAGGTGTTTCCGCAACTGGTCGATGCGTCGGCGCTCAAGCCGGAAGTGGCCGGCGCCATCGATCTGCTGATCGTGCGCGAAACCAATGGCGACGTCTATTTCGGCGACAAGGGCATGCGCAAGACCGCCGATGGCCTGCGCGAGGGCTATGACATCATGTCATACACCGAAGCCGAGGTTCGCCGCATCGCCCATAGCGGCTTTCAGGCTGCGCGCGCGCGCCGCAAAAAGCTCTGTTCGGTCGACAAGGCCAATGTGCTCGAAACCAGCCAACTCTGGCGCGACGTGGTTATCGAGGTTTCGGCGGACTATCCCGATGTCGAGCTGTCCCACATGTATGTCGATAATGCCGCGATGCAGCTTGTGCGCAACCCCGGTCAGTTCGACGTGATCGTGACCGGCAACATGTTCGGCGACATATTGTCGGATCAGGCGAGCATGTGCGTGGGGTCTATCGGCATGCTGGCGTCCGCCACGCTCAACGAGAGTCGGCAGGGGCTGTACGAACCGATCCACGGGAGCGCGCCGGACATCGCCGGGAAGTCGCTAGCCAATCCGCTGGCGACAATCCTGTCGGCCGCAATGATGCTGCGCTATTCGCTCGTCATGCCCGAACCTGCAGACAGGATCGAGCGGGCAGTCGCCAAGGCGCTGGAGAGCGGCGCGCGCAGCGCCGACCTCGGCGGAGGCCTCTCCACGCGCGAAATGGGTGACGCGGTGCTGGCAGCGCTGTAAGGACGGGGCATGAAGAAAGATACGGGACAAAATCGCGCCATTACCTCCAAATGGCGCCCCGCCACCCAGGCGGTGCGCGGCGGCACCTGGCGCAGCGAGCATGGAGAGACGTCGGAAGCACTCTTCCTGACGTCGGGCTATTGCTATGACGACGCGCAGACAGTGGCCGCGAGGTTCGCTGAGGAAGAGGTCGGCATGACCTATTCCCGGCTGCAAAATCCTACGGTCCAGATGCTGGAGCAACGCATCGCGCTGATGGAAGGGGCCGAGGCATGCCGTGCGCAGGCTAGCGGCATGGCGGCAATGACCGCGGCATTGCTGTGCCAGCTCAAGACCGGTGATCATGTCGTCGCCGCCAAGGCAGCGTTCGGCTCCTGCCGCTGGCTGACCGACAATCTGCTGCCTAAATTCGGCATCGAGACCACCGCGATCGACGCCTCTCGCAACGAAGAATGGGAAAAGGCGATCCGCCCCAACACCAAGGTCTTCTTCTTCGAAACGCCCGCCAATCCGACCATGGACGTGGTGGACCTCGCTCATGTCTGTGGCCTCGCGAAATCGCGCGGCATCACCACGGTTGTCGACAACGCGTTCTGCACGCCGGTGCTGCAACGCCCGCTCGACTATGGCGCCGACATCGTCGCCTATAGCGCGACCAAGCTGATGGACGGGCAGGGGCGTGTGCTTGCCGGCGCGATCTGTGGCTCGGAAGAGTTCATCGAAAAGACGCTTATGCCATTTCAGCGCAACACCGGGCCGACGCTCTCGCCGTTCAACGCATGGGTGGTGCTCAAGGGGCTGGAGACGCTCGATCTGCGCGCGCGCCGCCAGTCGGAAAACGCGCTCAAGGTCGGTAGCTTCATGGAAGGCCGCGTGGCGAAGATCCTGCATCCCGGCCTGCCGAGCCATCCGCAGCACAATCTGGCGAAGAGCCAGATGAAGGCATGCGGGCCGATCTTCTCGTTCATCGTCGATGGCGGGCGGGAAAAGGCTCACGCGCTATTGAACGCTCTGGAGCTGATCGACATATCGAACAATATTGGCGACAGCCGCAGCCTGATGACGCATCCCGCCTCCACCACGCACCACGGTGTCGGCCCGGAAGTGCGCGAGGGCATGGGCGTGGTCGAGGGCATGCTGCGCGTCAATGTCGGCCTTGAGGACCCGGATGACCTGATCGCCGATCTGGATCAGGCATTGACGGCGGTCGGGCTTTAGGCGAACCTTGACGCCGTGAAGGCGCTTTTCCCCTTTTTCGCGGTCACGGACGACATCGTCGTTCGCGTGTCGGTCAGCTTTCTGCCTGAGCAGTCGGAGCCGGAGCGGGGACGCTGGTTCTGGGCCTATCATGTGCGGGTGGAGAATGAAGGCGACGCGCCTGTGCAGCTTCTGTCGCGGCGATGGTCGATCACCGATGGCCATGGCGTGACTCATCATGTCGAGGGCGAAGGCGTGGTCGGCGAACAGCCGGTGATCCATCCCGGCGCATCCTACGACTATGTTTCGGGTTGCCCGCTCACAACGTCCACAGGCGTAATGGAAGGACATTACACCATGGTCGCGGCGGATGGCGGCATGATGCGCGTCGCAATCCCGCGCTTTGCGCTGGTGGCGCCGGCGGAGGCGCAATGAAGCGCACCCATCTGCCCCTTAACGGCCTGCGCGTGCTTGATGCGGCTGCGCGGCACCTCAGCTTCACCCGCGCGGCGGACGAACTCGCCGTCACGCCTGCAGCCGTGGGGCAACAAATCCGCGCGCTGGAGGATATGCTGGGCGTCGTGCTGTTCCGTCGCACCCCCAAGGGGCTGGAACTGACGCCGGAGACCGAGGGCGCGCTGGAGGCGCTGCGTGGCGGCTTCCTCAAGTTCGAGGAGGCTGTGCATGCGATGCAGGCCGGACAATCCAGCAATGCACTCACCATCGCCGCGCCGCGCGACATCAGCGCTGCCTGGCTGATGCCGCGCCTTGCCGAATATGGCCGCGCGAATCGGGACATTCACTTCACGCTGATCGCGGCCGACACTCCGCCCGATTTCACCGAGGCCAATCTCGATCTCGCGATCGTGCTGGCCGATGGTCCTGGCGAACATGAAGGCGTAGCGATCGGCGACGGCGCCTATGTGACCGTCGAGGCACCAACGGGCGGTGCGGATGCGCTGATCGACTGGCAGGGTTGCGGTCCTGCCGAGGGCGCGATCATCCGTGTGGCGGATGCGGGGCTGGCTATGGCGGCAGCGGCGAGCGGCATGGGGCGCGCCTGTGTGCCGCGCCTGCTGGCGGATGTGGCGATAGAGGCGCGCCGCGTGCGCGAAACCGGCAAAGCCTCCACCGGCAAGGGCTATTGGCTCATCGCCCCCACACCGCAATGGCGGCAGAAGAAGGTGAAGGCGCTGGTCGCCGCACTCACGGCCTAGATCCACTAATGACAAAAGCTGGAACCGGGTGAGTCTTGATTCGTTCGTTCGAACGAATTACCAGCGTTGCATGATGAACGGCGAGACAATTGATTCCACGCGAGAGCAGCTCATCCTTTGCGCGATAGAGCAGTTCGGAAGGCATGGCTATGAAGGTGCGAGCACGCGCGACATAGCCACCGCGGCTGGCCGCCCCATGTCCGCTATCACCTATCATTTCGGCGGGAAGCATGGTCTTTTCCTCGAAGCGGCGCGGCATATTTCCATGCAGATCCGGCACTGGTTCGAGCCTGCGATGCATGCCATCCGGGATCAGGATGCGCCGAATCCGCAAGAGGCGCGCGCCATGCTGGAGGGGCTTTTGACCACGGCTGTCGGTATTTTGACCCGCCACGATATAGAAGCCTTTGCGCGTTTCATCATCAGGGAACAATCCGATCCCACCGAAGCCTTCACGATCATCTATGATGGCTTCATGGGGCCGCTTCTGGCGCAGATTGTCGGTCTTGTCGGCGCTGTGACGGAAGGGCGAACGAACGGGCGAGAAGCGCGTTTGTGGGCCGTCATGCTGGTCGGACAGGTTGTTCAGTTTCGGGTCAGTCGGGCGGTAGTGATGCGCACCATGGGCTGGAAAGACATTGGCGAGCAGGAACGGGGGCCGATCCTCTCGGCCATGCGCACCAATCTTCATGCCGTGCTGGATGCCTTGATCAAGGAGAATGAGAGATGAACCGCCAGACCATGATCATAGGGGGCGCGATCGGCCTTCTGCTGCTTGCTGCCCTGTTCACGCGTGGTTTCGGACTGGCGGGGTTGGGCGATGCGCCGCTCACCCTTTATGGCAATGTCGATGTCCGTCAGGTCGATCTGGCCTTCCGCGTGCCGGGGCGGATCGCTTCGATCGCGCCGGAAGAAGGTGCCAGGGTGACGGCAGGACAGGTGTTGGCTTAGCTTGATGCCCGCCCGCTCAAGGACATGCTGGCGGCGGCGGAGGCGCAGGCAGCGGTCGCGGATGCCGCCTATGCGAAGGCGCGCGCTGGCAGCAGGCCTCAGGAAATCGGGCAGGCCGAAGCGATGGCGGCGGAGGCGCGCGCCGCGCTGGTCAATGCGAAGGCGGACTATGACCGCCGGGCCGGGCTGGTGAAGGACGGAGCCATCAGCGAGCAGGTCTTTTCCGCGACGCAGGCAAAATACAGGGCCGCTCAGGCGCAGGTGCAGGCCGCCGAAGAGGAGCTGTCGCTGGCCCGCACCGGCGTCCGCAAGGAGGATCGCCAGGCCGCACGCGCGCAGGCTGACGCTGCTCGCGCCCAGCGCGATGGCGCACGCACAAACTTGTCCGACGCGACATTGCGCGCGCCCAATGCCGGCACGATCCTGACGCGCGCGCGCGAACCGGGCGCCATCGTCCAGCCGGGGGAAACCGTGCTGACGCTGACCATCGACCGGCCGATGCGCCTGCGCGCCTATGTCGCCGCGCTTGATTTGTCGCGCATTTCCCCGGGCATGAAGGTGGAGGTGCGCACGGACGGCAACCCGCGCGCCTATAAGGGCAGCATAGCCCAGATTTCCCCCACGGCGGAATTCACCCCCAAGACGGTCCAGACCGAAGATCTGCGAACCGACCTCGTCTATCGTGTCCGTATTTTCGTTGAGGATCCCGACGATGGCCTGAGGCAGGGGCAGCCGGTGACGATCTCCATCCCCGATGCCCGCCCGCGCGACTGAGGTGGGAACAGCTGTCGCCAGCGCGCGCGCAGTGACAAAGCGCTTCCCCGGCAATGATCTGCCGGCGCTGGATGGCGTCGATCTGGCGGTCAGGAAAGGCATGATGACGGGGCTTGTCGGGCCGGACGGGGCGGGCAAGACGACCCTGATCCGCATCCTTGCAGGCATAGTCGATCCGGACGCAGGCGAGGCGCTGGTCGGCGCGGTGGCGGCGACCAGAGCGGATCGCGGGATGATCGGCTATATGCCGCAACGCTTCGGACTGTATGAGGATCTCACCGTTAGCGAAAATCTCGAACTCTATGCCGATCTGCGCTCGCTGCCGCTTGAGGAACGCACCGAGCGCTATGCGATGCTGCTCGATTTTACCGATCTCAAACGCTTTCAGGCGCGGCTGGCGGGCAAGCTTTCGGGCGGCATGAAGCAGAAGCTTGGCCTCGCCTGTGCGTTGGTGCGCGAACCGGCGCTGCTGCTGCTCGACGAGCCGGGGGTGGGTGTCGATCCGGTGTCGCGCCGGGAGCTGTGGGCGATGGTGCGCTCGCTCGCGGGGGATGGCGTTGGGGTATTGTGGTCGACCGCCTATCTCGACGAAGCCGAACAATGCGACACCGTGTATCTGCTCAGTGAAGGGCGGGTGCTCTATGGCGGGCCGCCAAAGGAGCTGACGCAGAAAGTGGAAGGGCGCATAGTGCGGCTGCCCCTTGCGGAAACACAGCGGCGGCCCGCCTTGCGCGCGGCGCTCGATCATGAGGCCATCGTCGACGGTGTCGTGCAGGGGCACTCCATCCGGCTGATGCTGCGCGCCGGAACCAAGGCACCGTCCGCGCGGGAAGTGGGGGGCGGCGCGGGTGCAAAGCTGATTCCTGCGGCGCCGCGGTTTGAGGACGCCTTTATCGACCTGCTTGGGGGCGGTCCAAAGGGCACGTCGAGCCTGGCGCGGCACTATCGCGATATTCCGCAGCACGATCGACCTGCGATCGCGGCGGCCGGACTGACAAAGCGTTTCGGCGATTTTACGGCCGCCCATGACATTCATTTCAGCGTTGGTCGTGGGCAGGTTTTCGGTCTGCTCGGTCCCAATGGCGCGGGCAAATCTACCACATTCAAGATGCTGTGCGGGTTGTTGACGCCGACAGAGGGGACCGGCTCGGTGGCGGGGCATGACCTGCGCCATGCCCGCGCGGACGCGCGCCAGTCTCTAGGATATATGGCGCAGAAATTCTCGCTCTATGGCGATCTTTCGGTGCGGCAGAATCTCGACTTCTTCGCCGGAGCCTATAGCCTTGCGCGCGGAGAGGCGAAGGCAGCCGTAGAGCAGGCGATCGAAACCTTCCACCTTGAGCGCTATCTGCGCGTGAACAGCGGCACCTTGCCACTCGGTTATAAACAGCGGCTGGCGCTCGCCTGCGCGGTGCTGCATCAGCCACCTGTGCTGTTTCTCGACGAGCCGACCTCCGGGGTGGACCCGATAGTGCGGCGCGAGTTCTGGACGCATATCAACGGGCTGGTGGAAAAGGGCGTTGCCGTGCTCGTCACCACCCATTTTATGGAAGAGGCGGAATATTGCGATCAGATCGCGCTGATTTATCGCGCCGAGCAGATTGCGGCGGGCACTCCGGATGACCTGAAAGCGCGGGCCGGTCGGGCGGATGCAACAATGGAGGATGCCTTCATCGCCCTGATCGAGGCTTCGGATGCGGCGCGGGCGCAGGAGGCGGCCTGATGCAGATGTCCATGCCCATTCGCCGTGTTGCCGCGATGATGCGGAAGGAAGCGCGCCAGATAATCCGCGACCCTTCGACCTTCCTGATCGCGCTGGTGCTGCCGGTGATGCTGATGTTCCTGATGGGCTTCGGCGTCAATCTCGACTCTTCGCGTACACGCATCGGCCTTTCGGTACAGGATGAAAGCGAAGCCGCCCGTTCGCTTGCCGCCGCCTATCAGCAGTCTCGATTCTTCGATGTGCAAGCGAGCGGCGCGATGGCGGAGCTGCGACCCTTGCTTATTGCCGGAGAGATTCGCGGGATTGTCGTCATCCCCCAGCAGTTCGGCAGAGACACGGCCAATTATCGCGGTACGATACAAATCGTCACCGATGGTTCGCTTCCCAATAGCGCCGCCTTTGTTGCGGCCTATGCCGAAGGCGTGCGCGCGACATGGGCGATGGCGCGCATGCGGGACCGAGGCGTTCGCATGGTCCGGCCCATCGCCATATCCGCGCGTTTCTGGTTCAACCCGGAGCTGAAGAGCCGCAATTTCCTTGTGCCCGGCGTCATCGCGATTGTGATTACCATGATCGGTTCCCTGTTGACGGCGCTGGTGGTCGCCCGCGAATGGGAGCGGGGAACCATGGAGGCGCTGATGGCGACGCCCGTGGGCATGGGCGAGTTCCTGTTCACAAAACTTGTCCCCTATTTCCTGCTTGGGCTGGCCTCGACCGCATTATGCGTCATACTTGCGATGACGGTGTTCGCCGTGCCCTTTCGCGGATCTCTAGTCGCGCTGTTCGTCATCGCGTCGGTCTATCTTGTTCCCGCTCTCGGCCAGGGGTTGCTGATTTCCTCGGTGTTCAAGAACCAGTTCGTCGCGAGCCAGGTCGCGCTCATGACGGCGTTCCTACCGACGATGATGCTGTCCGGCTTCGTCTATGAGATTTCCTCCATGCCCAAGCCGATTCAGGCGCTGACCTACGCTGTGCCCGCGCGCTATCTTATCCCCCAGCTTCAGACGGTGTTTTTGGCTGGTGACGACTGGAGCCTGTTTTTGCCCAACATGGCGGTGCTGCTGCTGTTCGGCCTTGCGTTTCTGGCGCTGGGCGTGCGGTCTACGCGCAGGAGGATCGCATGATCGGCGCGCGCCTGAGGGCGATCATCGTCAAGGAAATATGGTCGACGCTCCGCGACCCGCGCGCGCGGATCATCCTGATTGCTCCGCCATTGATCCAGTTGCTGATTTTCGGGTTCGCCTCGACGATGGAAGTCAACAATATTCGGGTCGGCGTGCTCGATATGGACGGGGGGCGCTGGAGCCGCGAAATCATCGAGCGGATCGACGCCAGCCCCAATGTCCGGGAGGTGGTTCCGCTTGCCTCCGATGCCGATCTGCGCCGGGCGATCAATCAACAGCGGGTGATCGTGGCGCTGCGCTTCGATCCGCGCTTCTCGGCGGATGTGTCGTCGGGCCGGGGCGGAGTGATCGGCGCGGTCTATGATGGCCGCAGGTCGAACGCCGCGCAGATCGTCAATGGCTATGTCGAGCGGATCGCGGAGGCAACGAACGCGCTGGTCGACCCGCGCATGGAGGGGGTCGGCGGCTCTTCGCTCACCACACACTGGTATAACCCGAATATCGACAATCTCTGGTTCATCATGCCCGCGCTGATCGCGCTGATCGCGGCGGTGTCGGCGCTTGCCGTGGTGACGCAGTCGGTGGCGCGCGAACGAGAGCTTGGCACGTTTGATCAGCTCATGGTGTCTCCATTGCGCACGCATGAGATACTTGCGGGCAAGATGATAGCGCCTATTCTCGTCGGGCTGGCTAATGTTTTCCTGTTCGTTGCGCTGGTGCCGACCGTTTTCGGCGTCCCGCTTACTGGCTCCCTGCTGCCCTTCTATTTCGCCCTGTTTTTCTATCTGCTTGCGCTGACCGGGATAGGCATGCTGATCTCCGTTGTCTCCGCGACCCAGCAACAGGCGTTTCTCGGCATGTTCGCTGTCACCATACCCATCATCATTCTTTCCGGCTATGCCAGCCCGGTCGATAATATGCCCGCATGGCTCCGCGCCGTGGCATGGGTTGATCCGACACGCTGGTTTCTGGAGGTTTCGGAAGGCACATTCCTGAAAGCGATGCCCGTGGGCGAGGTGCTGTCGTTCACATGGCCGATCGCGCTCATTGCCATCGTTACCCTGACCGCAGCCGCAGCCCTTTTTCGTTCGCGAATGGAGTAGATTATGCGTGTTCCTCCTCCCGCTCTGTCGCTTCTTGTTCTGCTCGGCGCCTGCACGGTCGGCCCCGACATGAAACGCCCACAGGTTGCTGGCGCGGGAGCCTCATGGTCGGGTTCCGTGGAAGCGGCGAATGAAGCCGCGGTCGATCTCGAACCGTGGCGCGTGATGAACGATCCGCTGCTTGCCGAACTGGTGACGCGCGCCGCCAGCGCCAATCTCGACCTCGTTCAGGCGCAGGCGCGGCTGCGCGAGGCGAGGGCAGCGCGAGATGCGGTGGCGGGCAGGGCATTGCCGCAGCTTGCGGCGCAGGCCAGCGCGACCGAACAGCAGCTTTCGGAAAACGGCCAGCTTCCTATCGGCAAGCTGCCCGGCATCGACCGGAAATTCTCGCTGTTCGATGCGGGCTTCGATGCATCGTGGGAGGTAGACCTGTGGGGCGCCAATCGCCGTGCGACCGAGGCCGCTGGGCATCGCGCGGCGGTGGCCGAAGCCGAACAGCGCGAGATGCGGGTGCGCGTCATTGCCGAGGTCGTGCGCACCTATGCGGAGTTGCGCGGCGCGCAGGCCGAAGCGGTGGCCCTGGGCGCCGAAGCGGATGCCCAGAGGCGCATCGCCGCTCTGGTGCGCCGACGCTACGAGGCGGGCGAGGCCGCCAGGTTCGACGATGCGCACTCGCAGGCAAAGGCGCATGCAGCAGAAGCCGCCATGCCGGGTGTTCGTTCGCGCATCGACGCCGCCGCACACGCGCTGGCGTTGCTCGCCGCCCGGCCGCCCGAAGCCTTGCTTGACAGGCTGTTGACACCGGCACCCGTTCCGCATCCGCCGGAAATGGTGGCGGCGGGGTTGCGCTCCGACATGCTGCGCCGTCGCCCGGATATCGCCGCCGCCGAGGCGCGGCTGAGGGCGGCAACCGCCGATGCGGGCGTAGAAAAGGCCAACCTCTTCCCGCGCTTCTCGCTCATCGGCTCGGTCGGCCAGCAGGCGCGCGGCACGGACGATCTGGTATCTGGTGGCAGCACGAGGTTTCAGATTGGTCCCGCGCTGCATTGGCCGATCTTCTCCGGGGGGAGCGTGCGTGCGCGCATCCGCGCCGCCAACGCCCGGATGGATGGTGCGGCGGCGGCCTATGAGCAGGCGGTGCTTGGCGCGTTGGCGGATAGCGAGACAGCGATCAATCGCTATGCCGCCGCTGTCGCCACGGCGCGGGATCTGAAGCAGGCGCGCGCGGCCTCCGCGACGGCGCGGTCACTTGCCGAGAAGCGCTATCGTGCGGGTGAGGACGACCTCATCATGCTGCTCGATGCCAGCGCGCGCCATGAGGCAGCGGTTCGGGCTGCCGTCGCTGCCGAAGCCGCCGTGCTTGCGGCGCATGCGGCGCTGGTGAAGGCGCTGGGGGGCGGATGGTCGGAGGGCGCGGTGGAGCCAGGTAGCGTTGCCCCTTCGGCATCCGATTCCCATTCTGGGGATGGACAAGCGCCGCCGAGATGATAGTCGGTCAGCGATGAAAAGCCTTGCTATCATAGGGTTCGGCCAGTTCGGTCGTCTGGCGGCGAGCCAACTCGGGGGGCGCTTCGACATCGGGGTGCACGATGCCGGGGTGGCGGGCGATGAAATCGCAGCAGCGGGATTTGCACCGCTCTCGTTTGAGCAGGCGGCCGGCAGTGATGTGGTGATCGTCGCCGTGCCGGTGCAGGTGATGGAGCAGGTGATCGCGGAGATGGCTCCACTGGTGCGCCCTGGCGCTACGGTGATCGATGTCGCTTCGGTGAAGATGCTGCCGAGCCAATGGCTGGAGCATTATATGCCGGAGACGGTGCATATCGTCGCGACCCATCCGCTCTTCGGCCCGCAGAGCGCCGCGATGGGGGGCGTTGCGGGGCGGCAGCTTGTCATCTGCCCTATAAGGGGTGACCGGCATCTGAAGGTTGCGGCGCTGGGCCAGGAACTGGGCCTGCGCGTGCGTATCGCCACGGCCGAGGAGCATGACCGGGAGATGGCTTATGTCCAGGCGCTCACCCACCTGATCGGCCGCAGCCTCTCGTCAATGAACATTCCCGACGAGGAACTCAAGACGCAAACCTATCAGCATCTGCTCGATATGACGGGGCTGATCGGCAACGACAGCTTCGAGCTGTTCACCGCGATCCAGACGATGAACCCGTTCGCGCCCGAAGTGGTGGGAGAGTTTGTCGTGCGCGCGGGCGATCTGCTCGAACAGGCCTATAATGCCGCGAAATAGGGTGTTAGAGCGATTTCCAGTCAAAGGGCACATTTGACGATTCAGAAATCGCGGTAAAGCAATGATATCGAGCGGTCGATCTGATCTAATCAGATCGAAAAACGCTCTAGCCTAACCGGCGCTCTTTCCCAGCCCGCGGATAAAGCCGATCAGCCCGGTCTGACGGCTGCGTTTCATGCGCTCGGCGGCAAGGATGGTGCGCACTTTCTCGAAGCAGGCCTGCGCGTCGTCATTGACCAGCACATAATCATAACCGTCCCAGTGCGCTATCTCGTTCGCGGCGCGGTCCATGCGGCCACGGATCACCTCATCGCTATCCGTGCCGCGCGCGCGCAAACGGCGCTCCAGCTCCTCGATCGAGGGTGGCAGGATGAACACCCGGACGACATCGCCGCCCGCAATCTGGTGAAGCTGCTGCGCGCCCTGCCAGTCGATATCGAACAGCACGTCGCGCCCGCTCTCCAGCATTGCATCGACCGGCGCCTTCGGCGTGCCATAGCGGTTGCCGAATACATGCGCCCATTCGAGGAACTGGTTGTCGGCCACCATCTGCTTGAAACAGTCGACCGAGACGAAATGATAATCTTTGCCGTCGCTTTCGCCGGGACGGATCGGGCGCGTCGTGGCCGATACGGACATTTGTAGGCCGCCTTCCGCCTCCAGCAGCATGCGGGAAATCGTTGATTTGCCCGCGCCGGACGGCGAGGAGAGAACGAACAGCAAGCCGCGCCGCTTGAAGCCATGAGGATCGGTCTGGTTGGTTTCGGCCATAGCTGCTAGTGCCGCCATGTGCGGGAAAAATCAACCGGGGGAATGACATGGCGAATAGCTTGCGAATGAGAGGCAGGACACTGGCAGCGATTGCGCTGCTGATTGCCGCCGCTGCCGCGACGCTGCTCGCCATGGGCCGTCCACCGATCTGCACTTGCTGGACGATCAAGCTGTGGGAAGGCGCGGTCAACTCGTCCGGCAACAGTCAGCATTTTTCGGACTGGTACAGCTTCAGCCATATCATTCACGGTTTTCTCTTCTATGGCGGCACATGGTGGCTGCTGCGCCGATGGCTGAGGGTAGACACGCGTCTCGCGCTCGCCGTGCTGATCGAGGCAGGGTGGGAGCTTCTGGAAAACTCGCCGATCATCATCGACCGATACCGCACGGCGACCATTGCCCTCGGTTATACCGGCGATTCGGTGTTCAACAGCCTGAGCGACATCGGTATGATGACAGCGGGCTTCCTGTTCGCGGCGAAGATGCCATGGAGGGTGACACTGGCGGTTGCCGTCGCCTTCGAGCTCATCACGCTCTGGGCGATCCGCGACAATCTGACATTGAACGTCCTGATGCTGACCTTCCCGGTCGATGCGATCAAGGCTTGGCAGGGTCAGATATAGGGGCGGCTTCCGGCTTAACGACCTTTGCGGGTTTCGCTTTGCGCGCCACTTCTTCTTCCTTGCGTTCCTGATTGCGCTTGTACAGCTTGTGACCCAGCCATGCGCCTCCGACCACCAGCGCGCCGATGGGCGAGCGCCTGATGACGCGGCTGGCGACATAGCCCGCCACGCCGCCCAGCGCGCCTGATTTTCCAGCATTTTCCGCGATCCGGGCGCCCATGACGCCGCCTATGAGTTTTCCTAACATTCTGACATGGCTCCTTTTGGGTGGTGTTGCCATATCAACCTCCGTGAGATGGTCTGGTTCCGCGCGGCGCGGGAGCGCCCGGTTATTTGCGCTTGCCGAAATCGACCGTGACGACGTTCGACCCGTCATCGGCAACCCTCTCCGATGCCGAAGCCGCATCATTTTCGGCCTCTTCGTGCGGTTCGGGGTCCAGTTCGCTGTCCTGCGCCTGAAATTGCAGCGCGAAATTGACCGCCGGATCGACGAAAGCGGTAATCGCACCAAAGGGGATGACGAGTTGCGCTGCCACCTGATTGAAGGTGAGGCTGACACGGAACAGGCTTTCCTCCACCTTCAGATCCCAGAACTTGTTCTGCAGCACGATGGTCATCTCGTCCGGGAAGCGCTCTATCAGATGGCGGGGGATGTCGACGCCCGCCGCCTGCGTCTTGAAGGTGATATAGAAATGATGCTCGCCGGGCAGCGTGCCGCCGGCGCCCTCAACCTGGCCCAGCACCCGGCCCACGACCGCGCGCAATGCTTCCTGCACAATCTCGTCATAGGGAATCAGGCTATCGGGCAGGCTGTCGTTCATGGGCGCCACCCTAGCGTCGGGCGAGGCTCGGTCAACCCTTGCCGAAACCATGATCGCAAAACATTGCGCCCATCTGATTCCGCGCTATAGGGGCGGCATGCGCAAGGCCGAAATCAAGCGGATCACCGGGGAAACCTCGATCTCCGTCACCCTCGATCTCGATGGGACCGGGGTTTATGAGGTGTCGACCGGCATCGGCTTTCTCGACCATATGCTGGAGCAGCTTTCGCGCCACTCGCTGATCGACCTCGCCGTCGAGGCGAAGGGCGACCTGCATATCGACCAGCATCACACCACCGAGGACACCGGCATCGCCATTGGTGAGGCGCTGGCGAAAGCGCTTGGCGACAAGCGCGGCATAGCCCGCTATGGCAGCGCCTATTCGCCGATGGACGAGACGCTGAGCCGGGTGGCGCTCGATATTTCGGGGCGGCCTTTTCTGGTGTTCAAGGCGGATTTCGGTACGCCGCGGCTGGGCGAATGGGACACCGAGCTGATCGAACACTGGTTCCACAGCTTCGCGGGCGCGGCGGGCATCACGCTGCATGTCGAAAATCTTTACGGCAGCAACAATCATCATGTGGTTGAGAGCCTGTTCAAGGGGCTGGCGCGCGCGTTGCGACAGGCGGTCGAGATCGACCCGCGCAAGGGCAACGCGATTCCCTCGACCAAGGGGACTTTGGGGGGATGACCATCGCGCTGATTGATTATGGCGCGGGCAATCTTCATTCGGTTCACAATGCGCTGGTAAAGGCGGGGGCGAAGGATGTGGTGCTCGCCGCCGATGGCGAGGCCGTGCGACAAGCGGACCGCATCGTGCTGCCCGGCGTCGGCGCCTTCCGCGCCTGCCGCGACGGGCTCTATG
>CAYOZY010000015.1:0-15696 GCA_964408525.1 uncultured Sphingobium sp.
ACTTCGAAAAGGACCGCGCGCTGCTGCGCCGGTTCCAGAAGATCGACGTCAACGAGCCGAGCATCGAGGACACGATAAAGATTCTCGCCGGCCTGCGTCCCAGCTTCGAAAAGCATCACAATGTCCGCTACACGCCGGACGCGATCAAGGCGGCGGTCGAGCTTTCGTCGCGCTATATCAACGACCGCAAGCTGCCGGACAAGGCGCTCGACGTGATCGACGAGGTCGGCGCGATGCAAATGCTCGTGCCGCCCAGCCGCCGCAAGAAAACCATCACGCCCAGGGAAATCGAGCAGGTCATCTCAACCATGGCGCGCATACCGCCCAAGACCGTTTCGAGCGACGACAAGACCGTGCTCCAGACCATCGAGGCGGACCTGAAGCGCGTCGTGTTCGGGCAGGACAAGGCCATCGAGGTGCTGTCGAGCGCGATCAAGCTTTCGCGCGCGGGTTTGCGCGACCCGGACAAGCCGATCGGCAACTATCTGTTCTCCGGCCCCACCGGTGTCGGCAAGACCGAGGTGGCGCGCCAGCTCGCATCACTTCTCGGTATACCGTTGCAACGCTTTGACATGTCGGAATATATGGAGCGTCATTCGGTCAGCCGCCTCATCGGCGCGCCTCCGGGCTATGTCGGTTACGATCAGGGCGGCCTGCTCACCGACGCGATCGACCAGAACCCCCATTGTGTGCTGTTGCTTGACGAGATCGAGAAGGCGCACCCGGACCTGTTCAACATCCTCTTGCAGGTGATGGACAATGGTCGCCTGACCGATCATCATGGCAAGACGGTCGATTTCCGCAACGTTATCCTCATCATGACGACCAATGCCGGCGCATCCGACATGGCGAAGGAAGGCATCGGCTTCGGTAATGTCATCAGCAAGGAAGATGCGGGCGAAGAGGCGGTGAAGAAGCTCTTCACGCCGGAATTCCGCAACCGTCTCGATGCCATCGTGCCGTTCGGCTATCTGCCGCCCGAAGTAGTCGCCCGCGTGGTCGACAAGTTCATCCTGCAACTCGAACTGCAATTGGCCGACCGCGATGTGCACATCAACCTCTCTGACGAGGCGCGCAAATGGCTCACCGACAAGGGCTATGACAAGCTCTACGGCGCCCGCCCGATGGGCCGCCTGATGCAGGAGAAGATCAAGCAGCCGCTTGCCGAGGAGCTGCTCTTCGGAAAGCTGGTGAATGGCGGCGAGGTGGTCGTCGGTCTCAAGGACGATGCCCTCACCTTCGAGATCACGCCCGCGCCGCCCAAGGGCGCCAAGCCGAAAAATGACGCGGTGCCACGCAAGGGGAGTGCCAAAACAAAGGCCGCGGCTCCCCGCAAGGCCGCCGCGCCAAAAGGCAAGGCCGCGCCCAAGGCGTGAGCGCTTCGGAACGCCGCCGCGAAGGCGTTATGCTGCTCCATGGTTTCGGGTCGGTGCCCGGAACCATGTGGCCTCTGGCACAGAGATTGTCCCGTTCAGGATACAAGACCACGACGCCCTTCTACCCGTCATGGCGCATGGGGCTGGGGCCTGTCGCGGCGCGCCTGCAAGCCGCTCTTTCTGAATTTGCTGACTCGGTCGATGGCCCGGTTCATCTCGTCGGCCATTCGATGGGAGGCCTCATTATCCGGGCGCTCATCCGCCGTCATCGTCCGGCCAATCTCGGCAAGGTCGTAATGCTCGGCACCCCTAATGGAGGCAGCGAAATCGCCGATATGTTTGCGCAAAGCCGTCTGCGCGTTGTTCTGGGCAATGCCGCTCCGGCTCTCGTAACGCGCAGGGACGCCGAGCTTTTGGCCCTGCTCGGCGAGGTGGATTATCCCGCCGGTATCATCGCCGGGAACCGCGCCATGATCGATGGCCCCTGGGCGAGCATGCTGCCGCGCCCGCATGACGGAAAGGTCAGTGTCGCCGCGACGCATATCGAAGGCGAAGCGGACCATATCACCCTGCCGATCACCCACGCTTTGCTCCCCTATCACGGCGAAGCGCAGCGGCAGGCGGAGCATTTTCTCAGGCACGGGCATTTTTTGCGATAGGCGGCGTTGGAGGGAGCTGTTCCACAGGGTATAACCGGGGGCAAAAGCCTGACCGGGAGACCATCCATGAGCGATCTGATCTTTTATACCAACCCCATGTCGCGCGGGCAGATCGTCCGCTGGATGCTCGAAGAGGTGGGCGCACCCTATGAGCAGCACGTGCTCAACTATGGCACGACGATGAAGGGCGAGGACTATCTCGCCATCAACCCGATGGGCAAGGTGCCTGCCATTTCTCACGAGGGCCGAATCGTCACCGAATCCGCCGCAATCTGCGTCTATCTGGCAGATGCCTTTCCCGAAGCCGGACTCGCCCCCGCGCTTTCCGATCGCGCGGACTATTATCGCTGGCTGTTCTTTGCGGCAGGGCCGGTCGAAGCGGCGTTCAGCAACAAGGGGGCAGGACTCGTGCCTCCCGCCGACAAGCAGATGATGATGGGCTATGGCAGTTTCGAAGCGACAGTCGACACGCTGGAGATGGCGGTTTCGGACAAGAGCTTTATCGCCGGAGACCGCTTCTCCGCAGCCGATGTTTATGTGGGGTCGATGATCGACTTCATGATGAACTTCGGCATGATCGAAACCCGCCCAGCCTTCACCGCCTATACCCAAGGGCATACCCAACGGCCTGCCTATATCCGCGCGAAAAAGATCGACAATGATCTCATCGAGCAGTCAAAGGCCGCCGCACCGGCCTGACCTATCACCCCACCAGCAATTGCCGCGCAGCGAAGGCGGCAGGCACCGCCGCGATGCAAAGGAACGTGCCAAGCGGCAGGCGCGCCTGCCCGACCAGCCTGCCGCGGCTCGCCAGCGCAACCGCCAGTGCCCAGCCAAGGCCCAGCAACGAAGCGCCGAGCAGGATGAGCGGCAATGCCTGCCACCCGAACCATCCGCCCAGCGCGCCCAGCAGCTTTGCATCGCCCAGCCCCAGCCCCTCGCGCCCGCGCAATGCGCGATAGCCCAGCGCCACGGTGAGCAGTGCGCCATAGCCCGCCGCCGCGCCGATCAGGGCATCGGTGAAGCTCACGCCCGTCACCCATGGCCCGACGGTCAAACCCAGCGCGGCAAGCGGCAGCGTCAGGGCATCGGGCAGCCAGTAATGCCGCGCATCGAGCGCCGCCAAAGTCAGCAATATCCAGCCCAGCGCCATAGCGCCAAGCGATTCAAGGAAAGGGCAGAGAAAAGCCGAAACCGCCCCGATGAACGCACAGCCCAGCTCCATGCGCCAGTGCAGCGGGTCGATCCCCGCGCCGCATGTTTTGCATCGCCCGCGCAGGGCCAGCGCGCTCAGGAGCGGCACCAGCTCGGATGCGCGCAATGCCCGCCCGCACCCGTCACAGGCCGATCTCCCTCGCAACACCGATTTTCCTTCGGGCCATCGCGTTATCAGCGCCGCGAAAAAGCTGCCGAAGATCAGACCGAGGATGGCGCCCGCAACCATCGCCAAAGGCAGCGAACTCACATCCGCCCTTCGAGATTCAGCACATAATCCTCCCCGCGCTGGCTCAGCCCCGCGCTCGCCAGTGCGGTCGCATTGGCATTGGCACCGCCCTTTACGACAAGCTGCGCGGTATAACGCCCGTCCCGCCACAGCCGGAGCGAGAGGCTCTCCAACCCGGTCTGGCTAACCAGCGGCAGCAGCACAGCCGCGCCATCGCATGTCGCTGCGCCGCTCATGCCCTGCGACAGGTTGAGGCCCGCAAACTGGCCGTTGACGCGCACCCGTACCCTTCCTTGCGCCTTCGCACAGGTGTCGCCCGCGAAATGGATCGTCGTATCCTCGAATTCCATAGTCGAGAGCGGCAGCGGCGCGAAGGCCGCGCCAACGGGCACGCTGCCGGTCACGTCATCAATGCCGCGCTGGTTGAAGCCGATGCTCCATGCACCGCTCAGATCGTCCGCCTGCCCCCGCTTGCGCCACAGGTCGAGCCGCACTCGCCCGACCAGAATCTGCACCGGAGACACCCCAGCATCGAGCGTGCCGAGATCGACACCACCGATATTCGCGCCCTCGATCCGCCCCCACCAGACCGAGCCGCGCACGCTCAGCGCGGCCAGCGCAGTGTCCGCCCCGGCCAGCCCAAGCGCGAAGCGCAGCGGAAACAGAGCTACCGCCGAAAGCGCCGCCACTGCCAGCAGGCCGATCTTCATGCGGCGCGAAAAACCTCGCCAGCGCATCAGATACCTGCCCGTATGAACGTAATCTGCGCGCTCACCGTGCGCGTGCCGCCTGAAGGCGAGATCATCGCCCGTTCGACAGCCACGCCCTGCGCCTCCAGCGACGCGATCCAACCCATCAGCGCGGACGAACGCGCCGAAGCGATGGCGATGTCCACCCGGTCGGCGCCCTGGGCCTGCACCCGCTCCAAGGTGAAGCCGACTTCGCCTGCGCTCTGGCCGACGATCTGTTCGACCGGCAAGGACGAGGAGGCTGTCGATGGCGCCCTGTCGTCCCTGAGCAGACCCACCTTGCGGACGACATCGGCATGACGCTCAGCCGCCTCATAATTTGCCAGAATCGCCTCTCGCAGTGCGCTTTCGACCGGGCGATAGATGCCAAGCCAGAGAATGATGCCTGCGATCAGCGCGAGCATCACGCCGAGCAATATCCGCTCTCTGGGCGCGCGCGCGTTCCACCAGAATTTCAGGCTTTCGCTCATGGTTTCACCGCGATTTCCGCGATCACCCGCCCGCTTGGATCGGCGGACGAGGTCGCGGTTATGCTATATCCCGCCGCCTGCCAGGCGAGCAGGACGGTGTTGATGTCGTCGGCGCGGGCCGAGGCGAGCGTCGCGTGCACCAGCCGGTCATCGCCTAGGCTGAGCGCGGTCAGGCTGACGGCGGGCACGCCCTGCATCGCGCTCATCAGCCCCGCGACCGGGCCGGTGAACATCGCGCCACCGCCGCGCTGCGCCAGCATGCGATCCAGCTCCTCCTGCGCCAGAACGGCGTCATTGGCGGCGGGCAGCACCGCCTGCGCGGCCGCCAAGGTCTCCCTGTCAAGCTTCGCCGCGCTCCAGTGATAGCGGGCGATGAGCGCCAGACTGATGAGCAGGCTCGCCAGCGCGATGAGGCCGACCCAGATCGCCATGCGTCTGAGCAGGGCGGCATCAAGATCGCTGCGGAGGCGCTTCGCAAATTCTCCCGTGCGCAGATTGACCGGCGGGTGGACGAGCGCTTCGGACAGCGCGCGCTCGAACTCAGCAGAGTTGAGCATCCGCACCGACGCATCGCCGATCAGCGCGCGCACCCAGTCCTCGTCCGCATCCGCGCATATGCCCTGCCCGCGAATGACCATTGCACCGCCCATGCACGCTCCGGCAAAGCCCTCACCCGGCTCCGGCAGCAAGGCGCCCGCGGGCAGGATGATGTCCGGGTCCAGCCCATGTTCGCGCGCCCATGCGATGAAATGAGCGAGGTCATCGCGCGCAATTACGGCAACCGCCTGCGCGCCCTGCCCCGCATCCTCGCCTTCCATCGCTACGGCATGCAGCCCCTCGGCAGGGGTCAGGCTTGCCTCTCGCGCCAGACGCAGCGCCACCGTGCGCGCCTGCGCGGGCGGCATGGCGGAGTCGAGCGCCACCGTGCGCAGTGTCGTTGCATCAGTCGGCAGCACCAGCATTACCGGACCATCGCCGCCGCCTTCGGCTTCCATTCCCGCCCGCGCGCCGCTTTCCGAGCGCGACACGACATGGCCATCGGCGAACTTCCACCAGAGCGGCGCACTGCCCGCCCGCGAAGGCAGGATCACGACGAGGCCGTCGCCCGCGCTCACAGGCTGTCTCCCCACGAGCGGCGCACCAGTTTCACCGGCTGTGATTGCGCATCATAAAGCGCCACCTGCCGCATTTGCGTTCCGCCGAGTTCCACGCTTGTTTCCGCCCTGAACCATCTTGTTGTCAGGCGCACCTGCTGCGCCACTTCGGCGGGCGGCGTCAAGCCCCGCAATGCGGGCGCGGCCCAAAATGCCACCGTGCTCTCATAGCCTTTCTCCGGCCGGGCCGCGAGCATGGCGCGCGCGCCCTCGACCGAGAGCTTGCCGGGAACGAGCATGGCGAACAGCGGCGCCTGCGCGGGCAGCAGCGTGTTGACGTTGATCGGCGAGAGGTCTGTCACCGGCAGTGCGCAGATCCATGGCGAAAGCAGGTTGTAGATGGCAGGCGTCATGCCCGAAACGGCGCGCAGCTCGCTCTTGTCGATCATCATCCGGTTGGCCGCGCGATAGGCGGGGGTTGCGCGCATATAGCTTTCGTCTTCCGCTCCACCGGGCAGGGGAACGGCATCGCTGTCTATCCAGTCCGCGCTGGCCGCCGCGACCGCCTGCGCCCGCGCGGTGGGGACACCGAGAAGCTGCATAAGTGTCCCGAATTGGGACACAGCTATGGGACGAACCTGCAGTCTTTCCCCTTCAGCCTCCGTCGCCAGACTGTTGAGATTGAAGCAATTTCCGCCATCATAGGGCGTGACGGTCGCTACCCCGCCGGGAACCGGCAACGGCTGCGCGCGGCCCAGCCAGTCCCCCTCCAGCGTCACCTTGCCGGACTGCGCGGAAACCAGATCGCCCAGTCGTTTCTCGACCAACAGACCAGCGCTGTCCGCATAGGCCCGCGCCTGATCGAGCGCCGAGGCATTGGCCGAAAGCCGCGTCGCAAGCGTGAGCCTTTCCAGCGCCGTCGCCGCGACCACCGCCATCACCGCAACGAGCAGCAGCACGGTGAGCAGCGCGGCCCCGTGTTCGCTGACGGGCGAAGAGAAGCGCGTTTCAGACACCGCCACCCTCCGGATTCTCTGCTTCCTCGCGCGCCTCACCCGTGCCGACCCGAAACAACAGCGTCAGCGGCGCCGCGCCGCGCCGCGCGATCACGATCCGCATGGCCACCGGCATCGCCAGCGGCCTCTCGCCCTGCCATCGTTCGATCCACTCGCCGCGGGCTTCGCGAAAGGCCATCTCGATGCTCTCGACATTATCCACCAGCGTTGCGGGTTCGCCGCCCACCGCGCCATCGACCAGAGGATAGCCGCGCCGCTCCAGCCTGCCTTCGCGCAGCCAATATTCGACCTTCTGCACATCCGGCCGCGCCGCGCCATCGGGGTTGATCCATCCTCCGCGCACAAATTGCAGCATCGGCTCGCTGTCCGACGGTGTGCGCGAATAAAAGGCAGGCGCGAGCAGGCCGCTGTCCGTACGGCTGATGCGCGGCAAGGCCTGGGCCATGTCCTGATCGAGCAGCGAGACGATGCGTTGCATCCCACCCTGCTCCTCCAGCCGCTGCGCCACCTGCCCCTGCGCCGACACGGCATTGCCGAGCAGCATCACTCCCGCCGCCGAAAGCAGCGCGAAGATGGACAGCGCGACCAGCAGCTCGACAAGCGTGAAGCCCTGTTGGGCGGAACGCCACGGTGCCGTGAAGCCCTGCTCGGCGCTCATCGCTGCGCCTTCAGAAAGGTCAGCACAGCCGGCGAACCATCACCACGGGCTTCGGCAACGCGGATGTCGACCCGCATTATGTCGGGCGCATCAGTGGCGCTCACCTTCTGCTGCCAGCGCCATTGCCGTCCGCCATTCTCGGTCGTGCCGTCACTCTCGCCCCTGGTCAGCAAGCCGGGAGCGGTCTGAATGTCAACCATCCGGTTATGCGCGACGATGCCCGCGATCTGCCGCTCATCGAGGTCCGCCGTGGTGCGGACCGCCACCGCCTGAAGCCGGATCAGCGCCAGCGCGGCAAGGCTGAACACCGCCAGCGCGACCAGCATTTCCAACAGCGTGAAGCCGTGCTCGGTGGAACGCCCCAGAGACGTAAATCCGTTATGGCGCGCGCTCCTAGCCACCGACCCGCACCCTTCCCGCGCCATCGAGCGTCACGGAAACCTGCTCGCCCTCGCGCTCCAGCGCAATGCGCGCCGTTTCGCTGGGCAGGCCGGTGCTTTCGAAGCGGATCATCAGCCGCGCCCCCTCGCCACCGGCCAGAGCATGCGTGCCTGCGCGCCAGTTGGTCGTGCGAAAGGGCTTGTCCTCGCTGCCGATCCATCGCCCGTCGACATAACGCTCGAACCCATAGCCGCTTGGCGAGACCCACACCGCCAATGGGCGCGCTTCGACCACTGCGAGATCACGCACGGCGGCCAGCCGCGCAGCGAAGCGGTCTGCATCCTCCACCAGCCGCCCGCGCGGATCGGGAATGGACAGCACAACCGCCGCCGAAGCAAAGCCGATGATCGCGATGACGACCATCAGTTCGACAAGCGTGAAGCCGTGTTCGGGGAAACGCCGCAAAGACGTGAAGCCACGCTCCTCAAATATCGCTGGAATAGATATCCGCATTGTCATCCGTTCCGCCCGGCTGCCCGTCGGCGCCCAGCGAATAAATGTCGAAGGCGCCGGATTTGCCCGGCACGACATAATGATAGGCGCGGTCCCATGGGTCGTCGGGCAGCTTCTTGATATAGCCGCCTCGGCGATAACGCTCCGGCTGAGCGAGGCTGGGCGGCGCGGCGAGCAGCGCCTGAAGCCCTTCGGTTGCATTGGGATAGCTGAGATTATCGAGCCGATACTGCTCCAGCGCCTGTTCGATCGTCGCGATGTCGGCCTTCGCCTTTTCCGAGCGCGCCTTGTCCGTCGCCGGGATCACGTTGATCGCGACGATGGTCGCCAGCAGGCCGATGATGACGATGACGACCATCAGTTCGACAAGCGTGAAGCCGTGTTCGGCGGAACGCTTCGGCGACGTGAAGCCGTGTTCGGCGGAACGAAGGCTTTTGGGGACGCATTTCACTCTCAATCTCCTCAAAGGCCAGTAAGGCTTTGCAATTGCAGGATAGGTAGCAGGATAGACAGGATGATGACCGAGACGATGGCGCCCATGGCGATGATAATCGCCGGCTCCAGCAGACTGAGCGCCGCAGACGTGAAATTGTCGAATTCCTGCTCCAGATAGTCCGCCGCGCGCTCCAGCATCTCGTCCAGCCTTCCCGCGCTCTCGCCACTCGCCGCCAGATACACCAGCAACGGGGGAAACACACCCGCGCGCCGTAACGCCGCCGAGAGGCTGCCGCCGCCCCGTATCGCCGCGACGATATCCTGCGTCGCCGCGCGCAGCACCCGGTTGTGCACGGTCTGGATCGTCAGCGCCAGACCGTCCATCAGCGGCAGGCGGCTCGCCACCATGGTCGCGAGCGTGCGCGCCATGCGCGCCGCATGCAGATCGCGGATCAGGCGGCCAATGAGCGGCAGGCGCAGCAGCCAGCCGTCAAACGCCATGCGCGGGCCATCATGCTGCACCATGCGATAGGCGACAAAAAGCGTCACCACGATAATGCCAAGTATCGCCCACCACCAGTGGGCCAGCAGGTTCGAAATCGCGATAACGATGCGCGTGAGCAGCGGCAGCGTCTGGCCCACCGTATCGAACTGTTCGACCACTTCGGGCACCACAAAGATCATCAGCGCGATGACGACACACACCGCAAACACCGCCAGCACCGAGGGATAGGCCACCGCCGTTATCACCTTCGAGCGGATCGCCGCCTGCCGCTCCTGCAACACCGACAGGCGATCGAGGATCACCGGCAGGCTGCCCGAACTTTCGCCCGCCGAAACCATCGCGCGATAGAGCGGGGGAAAGCTCTTCGGCTCCGCTCCCATCGCATCGGCCAGCCGCCGCCCTTCCATCACTCCGGCATGAACGGAGCCGATGATGGCGCGGGCATGCTCCTGTTCGCTCTGGCGGCCTATGGTGCGCAGCGACTCTTCGAGCGGGCTGACCTGCGCGAGAGTCGAGAGCTGGCGCGTGAACAGCGTCAGTTCCTTGTGCGAGAGCTTCTTGCCGCCCCCAAAGGCCAGCAGCGCCGATCCGCGCGATGCCTCGCCCCTCGCCGCCGCCCGGCCCTGCTCCAGCTTCACGACGTAAAGCTTCTTCGCATCGAGCTGCGCGCGAGCATCCTCCGCGCTTCCGGCGCGCACACGCCCCGCCTTTTCGCGGCCTGCCGCGTCGATCACCAGATAATCATAATCAGGCATCGACGCCCTCGGGGCTTTCACGCCGGGAAATGCGGATCGCTTCCTCCGCGCTGGTTTCACCTGAGCGCACCAGCGCCCGCGCCGCCGAGCCGAGATTGGGCGCGTTGAGGAACGCCTGCCTTGCGATCATGACCTCGTCGCAGCCATCATTGATGAGGCGGCGGATCGTGTCGTCGATGCGGATACATTCGAACACGCCGATGCGCCCCTTGTAGCCGCTGCCGCCGCATTCGGCGCACCCCTTCGCCTGATAGATCACCGTGCCGAGATCGAGGCCCAGCAACGCGCAGACCGACTTGTCGGCCTGCATCGGCTCGCGGCAAGTTGGGCACAGGCGCCGCACCAGCCGTTGCGCGATCACCGCCCGCAAGGTGGAGGCGAGCAGGAACGGCTCGATCTTCATGTCGCGCAGCCGCGTGATCGCGCCCACGGCGTCGTTGGTGTGCACCGTCGAGAGCACCAGATGGCCGGTGAGCGACGCCTGGACCGCGATGTCCGCCGTCTCGCGGTCGCGGATTTCGCCGACCATCACCACGTCCGGGTCTTGCCGCAATATGGCGCGCAGCCCTGCCGCGAAGCTCAGGCCCACCTTGGGGTTGACCTGCGTCTGCCCCACGCCCTCCATCGCATATTCGACCGGATCCTCGACCGTGAGGATATTGCGGCTGCCGTCGTTCAGCTCGCGCAGGCCCGCATAGAGCGTCGTGGTCGGCCCGGTGACGAGGATGATACCATTGGGTTCATGCAGCGCCTCGCGGAAAATGGCGTCGGCCATGCCGCTCATGCCCAGCACGTCTAGCGAAATTCCGGCATTTTCCTTGTCGAGAATACGCAGCACCACCCGCTCGCCCGCGCGGCTGGGCAGCGTGGAAACGCGCACGTCGAGCAGCTTACCACCCAGAGTGAGGCCGATGCGCCCATCCTGAGGCACGCGCCGTTCGGCAATGTCGAGCCGCGCCATCACCTTGATGCGACTGACCAGTACCGGCGCGACATGGGGCGGCATGCGCAGCGTTTCGCGCAGCACCCCGTCGATGCGCATGCGCACGATGAGGCCCGTCTCATAAGGCTCGATATGAATATCCGAAACGCCCTGCCTCGCGGCCTCGGCGATAATGCCGTTGATGAGCCGGATCGCGGGCGCGTCGTCCGCACTGTCGAGCAAATCCTCAGCGGTGGGGATGTCTCCCGCGATCAGGTCCAGCTCATCCTCGCCGACCTGCATCGATCCGGCCATGGCCGCCGCGCCGCCGTCCATCGCATAATGGGCCGAAAGATAGCGGTCGAATTGCGCGGCATCGACGAATTCCACATCGAAACTGTCCGCCAGATGCCGGCGGACCTCCAGCAGCGCGACCGGATCGCCGCCCTCGCGAAAGGCAAGGCGCGCCCGGCCATCCTCGCCCTGCCCGATCAACACCACGCCCTGCGCGCGGGCAAAAGCATAGGGGATGTCAACCGCGCGTGGCGGCGGCAGGGGCGACAGGGGCGCAAGCTCCGCACCTTCCGCTTCCGGCACGGCGCCATCCGGCATTTCGCTTTCAGGCATATCGCTCATTGACCTGCCGCTTCGCCCTGCACCACCTGATCGGCGGGCTGGGGCGCTGCCACCGTTCCCGGCGGGACCGCGCCCATATAGTCGCGCACCAGCTCGTCTATGCCCGGTTCGGCATCGGGATTTCGATCAAGCTGACGCCCGCGAATATAGCCATAGCGCTGCGCGGTGAGGCGCGCGGCATCTTCCTTGCTGCGCAATATGGTCGGGCGGATGAACACCATGAGGTTGGTCTTGGTCCGGCTCCTGCTGCGCGACTTGAACAGCTCGCCAAGACCCGGAATATCCGAAAGCAGCGGAATCCGTTCGATCGTCTTGCGCTCATTGTCATCGAGCAGACCGCCCAGCGCCAGTATCTCGCCATCATCGACCGTCACCGTCGTCTCGATTTCGCGCTTGTTGATGATGAGATCGCTGGAGTTGTTCGAAACCGGCCCCGCGATGCTGCTCACCTCCTGCCGCAGGAACAGCTTGATCGCGCCGCCAGCGTTGATCTGGGGCTTCACCTCAAGTTGGATGCCGACATTTTCGCGCTGCACTGTGCGGAACTGGTTGTCGAAATTCTGGCTGAGCGCCTCGCCGGTGGTGATCGGAACCTCCTGACCGACAAGGATGGACGCCTTCTGGTTGTCGAGCGTCATCACCGAAGGCGTGGAGAGGATATTGCTGTCCGTATCGGCCTTCACGGCATTGATGATCGCGCCGAAAATGCCGTTCTTGCCCCAGTCGGTCGCCACCCCGCCAAAGCCGCCGCTGGCATTGAGCAGCGTATCGACCGCCGCCTGCTGAAGCGAAGTCGCCAGCCCGCTATTTTCGGTCTGCGTGGTTTCCGTCACCGTGCCGTCGGGGGCCGTCACCTTGGTCGTCGACTGGTTCAGCTTCGTCGCCCCAAAAGCTCCGCCCAGAGTCAGGATATTGGGCGCGGCATTGCTGTAGTTGGTGGCGGCAAAGCCATATTTGGTGTTGCCGAGCAGGAATTGCACACCAAGCTTCTTGGCCGCGGCATCGCTGATCTCGACGATGATCGCCTCGACCAGAACCTGCTCGCGCCGTGTGTCGATCTGGCGGATGGTCTCGCCCAGCATGCGCTGCACATCGCCGCTCGCCGCGACGATGATCGCGTTCGCGCCCTCGTAGCGGGTCACGACCGCCGGCCCGCGAGAGGCTATGCCGGTGCCCGAAGGGGTTGCGGGCGCCGCAGCTGGCGCCGCGCTCGCACCCGTTCCCGCCGTGGGAGGCGAAACCTGCGCCGCGCCCATCGCGCCGCCACCCTGCCCTAGAAGCTGCTGAAGCACGGGCATCAGCTTTTCGGCATCGGCATGTTCGAGCCAATAGACGCGAATTTCGGTTCCGCTCGCGGCCTGCCGGTCAAGATCGCGCGCCAGTTGCGTGAGCCTCGCCACTGCTCCGGGCTGCCCGCGAATGGCGATGCTGTTGCTGGCGTCGACCGCCACGACCGTCGCCCCCGGCGCGCCGCCTTCGGCACCACCGGCCATCAGCGCCTGTAGCGAGGTCGCAACCTCGCGCGCGCCCGCATTTTTGAGCGCCACCATCTGCGTCGCCGCGCTGTCGCGGTCGATCTGGTTCAATATCTGCCGGATGCGCGCGATATTGTCGGCATAATCCGCGACCACGATGCTGTTGCCCGCGCGATTGGCCGTGACCGTGCCCTCCTTGCTCACCAGCGGGCGCAGCGTATCGAGCGCGGAGGCGGCGTCGATCGAGCGCAGGCGGAAGATTTCCGTGACGAACTGGTTGCGGCTGGCGACGCGGCCGACGCTGCTGGGCTGGCCCGCCGCGCCGTCGCTCGGCTGGATGCGATAGGCGCCGCCCGGAGCGGGCACGGCGACGAGGCCGTTGGCGCGCAGAGTGGAGAGAAATATCTCGAAATATTCGGAGCGGGAAAGCGGCCGGTCCGTCACCACCGAAACCTTGCCCTGCACCCGGCTGTCGATGATGAAGGTTCGCCCCGTGACGCGGGCCGCATCCTGAATGAAGGCGCGAATATCGGCGTCGCGCACATTGAGCGTTTGCTGCGCGCTCGCGGCAAGGGGTGTCATCACAGCGCAGCACAGCGCCATCATCGTGGAAAGTTTCAAGGCTTTGCTTTTTCTCATAGTCATGGAACCAGAAGGGCTATCGGCACCACGCTGGCACCGCGTTCTACGGAAAGGCTGATGCGCGCTCCGGGCGCCAGCGCCTGCTGGAGCACCGCCATATCGCCCGCGGAACCCACGGGCCTGCCGTTTATCTGCACGATCACATCACCGTCGCGCAACCCGGCCTGATCGAAAGCGGGGCCACGCCGGGAGAGGATCAGCCCGGTCGCGCGGCCATTGCTCATGCGCGGCGCAAGACCGATCCCGGCCTTGAGCGCTTCGGGGGTGAGCGAAGCGGATGAGGGCGCAGCAGACAATGCGGCGGGAGCAGCCGGAGCGGTTGTTGTTGGCGGCGTCACGGGGCTGACCGGCTGCGACTGGTCGAGATAGACGCTTTCGGGGATGCCGCCGCGTTCGATCACAACATGGTCGAACGCCACTTCCTTGAGCATGACACCGGGCATGATCTCGTCGCCGACAGCATAGCTTCCCTGAACGCCGTCCTCACCCGCGAGGATCGCCGAGCCTTGCCCCGATCCTTCGTTGACGCGCACGCCATAGAGGGTGAGCGAAAGCGACGTGACATTCTGCTGGGCGCCGCTCGCAACCGGGGCGGGATAAAAGGCATCGAAGCCGCGAAACAGGCTGGCGCGCATTTCCGGCGAGAGCGAAACGACCGTCTTGCCGCGCCACTGGCCCAGCGGCCCCACGGGCGTCACCACAACCCACAACAGGCGCACGCAATGCACAATAAGAATGGCGATGAGCAGCATCTCCAGCAGCCGGGGCCAGCCGGAGCGAATCCGGGCGCCCGCGCGTTGCACCCCGTCCATTGCCCAAGCCGCTCTCACTGCACCAATGCCCCCATGAAGATGGCCCGCGCTAGGGCCGGATGATTACGACCGGATGACATGTTTATGACGGAAATATTTCATTACGCCAGAGCCTTTCCGCCAGTTGCATCTCGGCGCAAAGCGCATAAAAAACGCGCATGCAGGACGATCCTTTCTTCATCCTCGGCAAGGATGCCGATCAGGCGCGGATCGCCTCGCATCCCGGTGTGCAGCGCTTTCCCCATCGCAGCCTGACCCTGTTCCAGCAAAAGGGTTTCCTCGACGCGGGTGAGTGCGCAGGCGTCATCGAACGAATCGACCTTGTGCGGCGCCCATCCACCATTGCCGACGCCAATGGCGACGATGCGTTCCGCACCAGCGAGACGGGCGATCTTGACGGGAAAGACCCGTTCGTCGCCGCCATAGACTTGCGCATCTGCACTTATCTCGGCATCGATCCCGCCTATGGCGAGCCAATACAGGGGCAGCGCTATGCCGTGGGGCAGGAGTTCAAGGCGCATACCGACTATTTCGAACCCGGCGGCCCGGATTTCGCGAAATTCTGCGCCGTGGCGGGCAACCGCACATGGACCGCGATGATATATCTCAACGAGCCGGGAGCAGGCGGCGCCACCCGCTTCACCAATGTCGGCAAGACGGTTCAGCCAATGACCGGCAAGATGCTGCTCTGGAACAACCGGCGGCCCGACAACAGCATGAACCCGGACAGCATCCACCACGGCATGAAGGTGCGCGCGGGCACGAAATATATCATCACCAAATGGTTCCGCGAGCGGCCATGGTCATGGTCCGAGGGGTTGGTGGAATGAGAGCCAGCGAGCGGGCTTGCCGAGGAGGCGCTCTGTTATTTGAATAGCCAGCGAAGCGGATGGAAACCGCGCGGTGAGGGCGCAAAGCCATCGAGCCGGGATTTCACCAGCGACCAGCGCACCGGCATCGCCAGCGGAATGAAGCCGCCATGCGCGACGATCAGCGGCTCCGCCTGACCGAGCAGCGCCAGCCTGTCCGCCATCGTCTCCGCAGAGAGAGAAGCCTTCAGCAGATCTTCCGCTTCCACGTTGCAATGGACATCGCGCGCGCAGCTCACCCGGCCCAGATACCAGGAGGCGCTGTCATAGGGCGCGACCTCATCG
>CAYOZY010000015.1:15706-24616 GCA_964408525.1 uncultured Sphingobium sp.
TGCCATCGATCATCGCAAGGTCGCCATTTTTCTCCACGCGTTTCAACCCGACGCCGATCTGCCGATATTGCGCGGCGAGCATGACGAACATCAGGTCCATGCCCGGCCCCTTAGGCATCTCGATCGTCAGTTCGACCGGTCTGTCGCCATGCTGCGCGCGCCAGCGGGTGATCGTGCCGCTCGCCTGAGCGCGCCGCTCCGCCATCGACATCGCGCTCCACGACGGCGGCGTCGGCGGGCGCGGAAGGTTCAATTGCTGCGGCATGATCTGCTCGGCGATCTTCCAGCGGCTTATCGCGAAATAGCCGACCAGCGCCTCGCGCTCGACCGCCATCGAAAGAGCATCGCGCACATGCGGATCGTCGAACATCGGATTGCGATTCGAAAGCGCAAGCCCGAACAGCCCAAGCACCGGGTCAAGCCGGACAGAGCCGCCATCAACCTCCGCCAGCGTGACATAAGGCAGGTTAGCAAGCGTGCCCCCCAGAACCAGGTCGCTGCCGCCCGTGTCAAAACGCGCTATCGCCTTGCTGGCGCGTTCGGCGCGCAACAGGCGGAGGTCGCTCTGCCTGTCGGGGTCGTCCGCATCGCGGAGCGCCGCATCGGGCGTGAGGCGCCATTCGCCCTCCGAACCGGCCACACGCTCCTTGCGATAGGGTCCGGAGCCGCCGTCGCTCCGCGCGATCGCCATTTCGGGTTCGGCGAGCGTCATCAGGAAATTGGGGCGTGGCGTCCTGAGGCGGATTTCCAGCACATCGCCGGTCATCGCCCTGATATCGGCGACCGAAGCCATGCCGCCATAGGGATCGCTCCGCGCCGCCGCGCGCATCCGCACCTGCAACAGGCGCTTGACCTGACCGGCCTCGACCCGTTCGCCGTTCGCCCAGTGCGCGCGCCTCAGCCGGAAGATGTAGCTGCCGCCATCGTCCATGACGATCCAGCGCTGTGCAAGACCGGGCACGACATCGCCCGAAGCATTATAGGTGACAAGCCCCTGCGCGGTTGCATTGAGCACGGCGCGGCCTGCTTCGCTCTCGATCTGCGCGAGTGGCGACGCCAGTTGCTCTGCGCTACCGATCACGCTCACCTTCACGGGGCGGTCATCGTCGGAAAAGCCGCAGCCGCCCAGCATCGCTGCCGCGCATGCCGCGACGCAGGCCAGGAATGACGATCGGATGTTCAACGCGAAGCTTTCCGGTATGGCGGACTCGATATGAACCTGCGGCGATGGTGGTTAGCCCCTGTCCTACCCTGCCTGACGGCCAAGGCCAAGCCGCTATCCGCGCCACTCATGATTCAAGATTAAATTAGCCTGTGGTGCGGACGGCGGGACTTGAACCCGCACTCCCGAAGGGGAAGCGGATTTTAAGTGGGACGAGACTGCCGTAAGTTATTGAACAATATAGCATTATTTTCCTTAGGTCAAGAACTGTGTAAGGTTTTGTGTAAGTTTTCAACCTCTCTCGATGGGAATTATGGCTGCGAAGACGCGACAATTCCTCTTCGTCCGGCTCCGCGTTGAGCGGGTATGTTCGCCCACGGGTGCGCGAGATCATAAAACGGTTTGCTCCGAGATGTCCGCGACCATCATCAACGGTGCCCTGTAGCGCGATCACGTCCACATGTTCGTCGAGATCCCGTCGCATGTCTCGGTTAGCGACTTCGTGCGCCGTGCCAAAGCACAATCGCTGTTTGCGCGATTAACGTGACACCTGGATCGCGTTGAAAAGCGAAATCGTCCCGGTAGGTGTGTCCAAGGCCCAAGTGGCAGTCAACGATCCGCCACAAATGCGAGCCAGTTCACGTTCTAGGAATCCATCGGCATTTGGTTGGGTGTTTGTCCGGCCATCCGCGGACTGGACGATTTTGAACGCCTGCCGCATCAACCAGCTTCGCTGCATGGCATAGTCGGCAATCAGAACCTGCCCGCTCGGCCTCGCCGCATTGAACATCGCCTCAATGCCGGTTCGCTTTTCCGCCACTGGAACCTGATGGAAAACGAGACTGGAAATTACCTTGTCGAACTGCCCAAAGTTCGCAGCATCACGCGCGAAGCCGGATCGCCATTCGATCTCCACTCTTGCCGCTTCGGCTTTGGATGCTGCAATTCTGCGCGCGTCGGGGTCGGGATCGAGCCCCACGACAATTGCTTGCGGCTCGGCCTGCTTGATGAGGATTGCAAGGGAGCCGGTTCCGCTTCCAACATCGAGGATGCGTTCACCGGCCTTGGGGGCCAGCGCATCGAGGAGTCTTGCGCGCCAAACTCTTTCCCGCGTCAAAAGTGCGAGAAGCCGATCATAGGCGCTGGTAGGTAAAAGCCTGCCCGCTGCAGGGGTAAACTCGCGATTTGAGGGCATGGGTAGAGCTTCTCGCAGGGCAATGCGCGGGGGACAGAATCTGCCCCCCGCGCACGTTGCTCAATGGTGGCCTGATCCACCCTCGCCGTGACCGGCATGGTCAGCGCCGGTTTGCCCGGCCTGATCCTTGCAGCAGGCCATTTTGCCATGCTCGTCCTTCTTGCAGCAGCAGCATTCCTTTTCAGGGGCTGGTGCAGGAGCCGGATCGGCCGCGAAAGCGGCGCTGGACATGGTGAGGGCAAGCAAGCCCAGGAGATACTTGGTCTTCATAATTCAAATCCTTTGAAATGTTGGAATGAGAGCGACGCGCTCGATGCGCGGCGGAGGGGGTAGGAGGTTCGATCATTGAGCCTGCCAAGCGAGCGGCAGGCGGAATGACTGGCATTTCGGCGAGCCAATATACCGAAATATCGAACGCTACCGACTGAGCGGACAACGCAATACAGTTGTGGCAGGCAAGGGACGCGTCTTCTGATGGCCGCTGGTGTTTACCTTCGTTCTCACCGCTCATACCGATACAATCGGACATGGTGGCGACCGAGGACGCGGCAATGGGTTCCGCGCACAAAGGGACTGCACGGAAAACAAGCGCAAATGCGAGTAAGGACAGAGCAAACGCCCTCATCGCACTGATCGCCTGCGCCGAACGGGCCAGCGCATGAACAGCAAGATCGTGCCAGCAAGGCCCAAGATCAGCCCGCCGATGGCGAAGGCCAGCAACCACCAGGTGTTGAAATTCTCGTGGTTCTTCCAGTCCATGATATGCAGGCTCCAGAAGAAATCGTAGAGCCGCCATGTTCCGGTGCGGACGGCGGTGATCTTGCCGCTCTCCGCCGCAATGAAGACGCTTGTGTGGTCGGCGTCGGTGAAGGCGATACGCCATGCAGGCAGCGCGCCCCGATATTCGGGGCTTTCGGCGGTAATGCGACTAGGCAGGGATGCAGGCTTGTCCGCCCCTTTCCAAGCCGTCCGTGCAATCCGGGTGGCTTGGACGGCATCGACTGGCGGCAAGGCCGCGCCGGTTCGGGCATCGAACAGGCGTATACCCTGTCCGGTCGCAACCTCGGCAATAGCTCGCCCGTCGAGCATCCGCAAAGCAACCGCTTCGACCGGCGCACCAGCCTGCGTGACCAGCGTTGCGGGAGCAACCATCGGCGTGTTCGGCGGAATTGCGGCAATGGTCTCACGATCCACCAGATGTTCGCCGCGCACCTTGTCGATAGGCAGAAAACTCATGATGACGCCGCTGGCGAACCAGATCAGGAGCTGCGCGCCGATCACCAGCGCCAGCCATTTATGCAGACGACTGGCATTAACGTGGATGCGTGTACGAAGTTTCATTGTCCCCCAACATTCAGTTCGTTTTCGAGCGCCGACTGCTTGGTAAAAGCATTGGCATAGTCTCTACATGTCATCCATATTATGACCGGCATGTGGGTCTTCAGCCGGTGGCGGTGTGGCGGGCTGGGTTGCCTTTGGTGGTGCTACAGGCGCAGGTGCCGATTGTTTTGGTGGTATTGCCGCTGTCGCGCTTTTCGGTTTTGCAGCGGCTTTGACAGCCTCCCGAGGCTGGGCGACAGGCGCTGACGTTGGCAGTTCTCGTGGTGATGCCTCTGCCGTATTTTTCGGTGCTTCGGCGTTCTCGCCAGGTGTCGCACGGCTCTCCGGCTTTGCTTCAGCCACCCCCGCTTCTGGAGGCGTATCTGCGGGCGTCATAACCTGACTATCTTCCGCGCCATTTTCGGCGGATTTCTCAGAAGTGCCACACGCTGCCAGAAGAATGGGCAGCATGATGACGGGTGAATATATTGCCAGTTTTCTCATTTCAAAATCCTCTTCCCCAAAGCTCCATTCTGCCGAATTTCGCTGATCCGCAGCGTCCGCGCTGGATCAGAACCAGAACCGGATTCCGGCAACGAAATTGACCACGCTCGCATCCTCCCCAGCGGCACTGGCATAGCGTGCCGTATCCCCAACTTTTCTCGACCATTCGACGCCGACGTAGGGCGCGAACTCCTTTCGCACCTCGTATCGCAGCCGCAGTCCCAGCTCCACATCGGTCAGGCCGGAACCCACTCCGATCGCTGGCATGTCCTGAGCGGACAGGTTGAATTCGGCGCGCGGCGAGAGGATCAGGCTTTGCGTGATGCGCTGATCGTAGCTGCCCTCGGCCCGCGCGCGGAAATCGCCCTTGTCGGACAGGAAGAGTTGCCCCGACAGGTGGAACCAGTAGGGCGCAACGCCCTCAATGCCGACCACTGCATAGGTCCGCGAGGGATCGGGCCGAAAGTCGTGCCGGACGCCGACATGGGCGTTCCAATATGGTGCGACGGCACGGGAATAGAGCAACTGAACTTCTGCGTCGTCGATTGGTTCGCCGAACGTGCCTTCGCCTTCCGTCTTGACCATGAAGCGGTCGATGTCGCCGCCGAACCAGGCTTCCGCTTCCCAGCGGTAGCCGTCGCCACCCTTGCGCGCCTGATACTCGGCAAGGTCGAACAGAATCATCGAGCCATTGAACACGCCATGTTCACGCCGCAATGTGTCGCGTGACCGCGCCATTTCGGCAGGATCGAAGAGCGAATCTGCGGCATGGTCTTCGGGCGGAGCGGGAGCCGGGGCGTTGCCGATTTCGGTTCCAGAAACTTCCGGCATGGCGCTCATGTCGTGACCAGCGTGCGGGTCGCTTGGTGCAGGGGCTGGTTGCGGGACGTCGGTTGCCGCCGGTTGATCCATCGCCGACATATCGTGTCCGGCATGGGGGTCGGCAGGCTTTGGCTCCGGCGTGGGAGCTGGTGCCGCGACGGGCGGCGCCCCATGCCCTTCATGCTGCGCCAAAGCGGGCGATGAAATCAAAAGCGCGGTGGTTACGAGAAGAAAGTGCCTCATGCCCCTTCCTCCTCGTGTCGGACGGTTACGACGCGGAACATGCCCGCGTGCATGTGCAGCAGCATATGGCAGTGGAACGCCCAGTCGCCCAAGGCATCGGCGGTCAGGTCAAACGACACTTTGCCGCCCGGCAGGACATTGACGGTGTGCTTCATCGGATGATGGCCGGGATTGCCTGTCACGACCTCGAAAAAATGACCGTGAAGGTGGATTGGGTGCGGCATCATCGTGTCGTTGATGAGGTTGACCCGCACCCGCTCATTGTGCCGGAAGGCAAGCGGCTCGGCCTTATCGCTGAATTTCACTCCGTCGAACGACCACATGTAGCGTTCCATGTTGGCCGTCAGATGCACGTCGATTTCGCGCGAGGGTGTTCGTTTATCCGGGTTGGGCGCGAGCGATTTGAGGTCGCGGTAGGTCAGCACGCGGTGATCGACCTTCTCCAGCCCGGTCGGTCGGTCGCCGGTGCGGTCGGCGGGCATTGGCGAGAGAGTCGCAACGCCCGGCCCCATTTTGACCTGCGGCGCAACCGACGGGTCGCGCATCTTCATCGACCCGTGATCCATCCCTGCCATGTCACCGCCCATCGCGGAGTGGTCCATGCCAGCCATGTCGCCCCCGGACATATCCATTGCACCCATATCGCCCATACCCATGTCCTTCATGGTCAGGAGCGGGCGTTCACGCAGCGCGGGAATTGCGGCAGCCATGCCGAGTTGTGGAGCAAGCGTCGCACGGCAAAGCCCGGAGCGGTCGATAGCCTCGGCGATCAGCCCGTAGGCGCGTGCATCGCCGGGTTGCACAATGACATCGTAGGTTTCGGCGATGCCGATCTGGAACTCATCGGTTTCGACTGGCTGCACGTCCAGCCCATCGGCCGCCACAACCGTCATCGGCAGGCCCGGCAACCGGACGTTGAAATTGGTCATGGCAGAGGCGTTGATGATCCGCAGCCGCACCCGCTCGCCGGGGGTGAACAGCCCGGTCCAGTTCTCGCCCGTGCCGTGGCCGTTTATCAGGTAACGGTAAGTCGAGCCGGTCACATCCGAGATGTCGGTCGGGTCCATGAGCATCCCGCCCCACATCACCCGGTCCTTGAGCGGCTGATCCTTACCTTGAAGCAACCCGCCGAGCGTCTGCTTCTGGCGGTTGTAATACCCGCCCTGCGACTTGAGCTTGCGGTAAATGGTATGCGGATGGGTGAAGCTCCAGTCCGACAACACGATTACATGCTCGCGGTCATAGGCAACCGGATCGGGTCCAGCGGGATCAATCACGATGGCGCCAAACATGCCCATCGGCTCCTGCATACCGGAATGGCTATGATACCAGTAGGTTCCGGCTTGCCGCACGGGAAACTCGTAGGTGAATGTCTGCCCCGGCTTGATGCCGGGAAAGCTGATGCCCGGAACACCGTCCATCTGGAAAGGCAGCAAAAGTCCGTGCCAATGGATCGAGCTGTCCTCGTCGAGCGTGTTGGTGACGGCCAGCTTGACGGTCTGGCCTTCTTTCAGGCGAATCACTGGAGCTGGCAAAGTGCCGTTAACCGTCACCGCATGACCGGTCTTGCCGCCGGTCTCGAAAATGGTGTGGCCGATGCTGAGCGCGATCTCCGCACCCGAAAGCGTTGCCATCGGCGCGCGAAGCCCCGGCGTGCCGGTTCGCGCCCAGGCCGGAAACAGGGGGGCAAGCGCTGAGCCTCCGCCCAGAGCAGCAGTTGCGCCAAGAAATGCGCGGCGATCAAGGATAGTCATGGGTTGGACGGACCACTCGTTTGGATTGCGTATATCCAGTGATACGCAGCGCGGTCGCGCGCCCCTCAAACTTTTGCGTTTAGTATTTCGGAAAGCTGTTTGCGCGCACGGTAGAGGCGGGTTTCGATGGTCTTTTCGGTCACGCCCAGGGCATCTGCGGCCTCGGCTTGCGAAAGCCCCTCGACCGCGCGCAGCACCAGGACTTGCCGCAAGTTCTGGGGCAGGCGCGACATGGCTATAGCAACCTTTGCCAGTTCAGCCCGGTCGCCAGCCTCGGCCTCCGGCGTCGGGGTCTCGCTCGCGATGTCGAAAGCATCTTCGATCGGGCGCGCCTTGCGGAAAAAGGCGCGCACGGCTTGCCGCCGTCCCCAATCGCGGCATTTGTTGAGCGCGATGCGGGATACCCAAAGCCGGAACGGGCGCTCTGGATCGTAGCGTTTGAGTGCGGCGAAAGCGGAAACGAAAGTTTCTTGCGTCAGGTCGAGTGCTTCATCGGCGTCGCCGATGCTGCTGCGGATCAGACGATAGACCGGCTCCTTGTAGCGGCGCAGGAACTCGCGGAACGCCGCTTGCTGCCCGCCAAGTGACAGCGCGGTCAGCTCGCCATCGCTGCATTGAGTAAGGTCGAGGCTCACCTTTCCGGCGAAGGGTGGGCTTCGGCGGTCAGCGCCTTGACCACGGTTCTGTCGAAGATGCTCGCCTGCTGCGGATTAAGGACAGCGCGCATCGCGAACAGATGCTCAAGCACCTCCTTCTGCATCTCGCCCATGACATGATGGACGTGATCGACCGCCTCGGTAACTTTGGGGCCATAGCCGTGTTCGGCCTCGATTGCCTCAGCTAACCGTGCGTTTGCCGCGCGCATTTCAAGTTCCAGCGCTTGCTTGCGGGTCGCGTGTTGCATTTCCAATGCTTCGATCTTTGCGGCCTGTGCGGCATCGAGCTTGAGCCGGTCGTGCAGCAACGCATGAACTTCGCTTTCGCTCTTACGCGGTGCATCCATGAATGTGCGGGCGGCAAAAACCCCGGCTGCTGCTGCGGCAAAAGCAATAAGTGCGATGAGCAGAAGGCGTTTGGTCGATCCCATCAGCGCGAGTCCAGCAAGTCGGATGGTGCCAGCGCCGTTGTGGCGAAGGGCGACAGCGAAGGCGCGGCCTGCGCGGGCGCACTCGAAACGCTACCCCCGGCAAATCCCAGTCCCAACGCGACAAGCGCCGCCGCCGATAGGACACGCGAATTGGCCGCTCGCTCGAGTTGCTCGACAGACAAGGCCATGATGATGGCGTCGTCGATCTGGCTCAATGCCGTCGGGGGCGGTGTTTCGCCCAGCCGTTTGAGCATGTCGTCCATAGTTTATTCCGATTCATTCGATGTTGCTGGAATTCTATACGCAAGGCGGCACGATCCCCCTCACATTTTTTGAGGGGTGCAGGTGCGCCGTGCGTATCACCACCGAACGCAACTTCATGGAGATTTCCGATGCGCCGCACTTTCATACCTTTCCTTCTCGCCTCTCTGGTCGCCGTTCCGGGCGTGGCCCTCGCTCACGCCTCGCTGACCAGTTCCACGCCTGCTGCCAATTCGACCATTGCGGCACCGGCGCGGATCGTGCTGCGCTTCAACGAGCGCCTGATCGGTTCCACCGTGAAAACCGAAGTCGTGATGACCGGAATGCCCGGCATGGCCGATCATGCACCGATGCCAATCACTCACACTTCGCAGATGGCGCGCGATGGCAAGTCGATGACCCTGACACCTAAGCGCGCGCTGGTGCGTGGCACTTACCGCGTCACTTGGTCAGCGGCAGGAGCCGACACGCACCGGATGGGCAGCAACTTCAGCTTTACTGTGCGATAATCCAATGGACGATCTGCCCGTCATCCTCATCCGCTTCGCGCTCTATGCCGATC
>CAYOZY010000016.1:0-23914 GCA_964408525.1 uncultured Sphingobium sp.
CTCCACCGTCATGTCGAGCACATCGGCGATGCTGCGGCCCTTGAATTTCACTTCCAGCGTCTCGCGATTGTAGCGCCGCCCGTGGCACTCCTCGCAGGTGACATAGACATCCGGCAGAAAGTGCATCTCGATCTTGATGAGGCCATCGCCGGAACAGGCCTCGCAGCGCCCGCCCTTGACGTTGAAGCTGAAGCGCCCCGGCTTGTATCCGCGCGCCTGCGCTTCGGGCAGGCCGGCGAACCAGTCGCGGATGTTGGTGAAGGCGCCGGTATAGGTGGCGGGGTTGGAGCGCGGCGTGCGGCCGATGGGCGACTGGTCGATGTCGATCACCTTGTCGAGATGCTCCAGCCCGCTCACCTTGTCATGCGCGCCCGCGATGATGCGCGCGCCATTGAGGGCGCGGGCCGAGGCGGCATAAAGCGTGTCGATGGTGAGCGACGACTTGCCTGAGCCAGACACGCCGGTGATGCAGGTGAAGGTTCCGAGCGGGATGGCGGCGGTGACGCCGGTCAGGTTGTTGGCGCGGGCATTGTGGACGGTAAGCTTTTTGCCCGATCCCTTGCGCCGCCTGGGCGGCACGGTAATCTCGCGCGTGCCGTTGAGATAGTCCGCGGTGAGGCTGCCGGAGGTGGTGAGGATATCATCCAGCGTCCCCTGCGCGACGATCTCGCCGCCATGCACGCCCGCGCCCGGCCCCATGTCGACGATATGATCGGCGGCGCGGATCGCGTCCTCGTCATGCTCGACGACAATCACCGTGTTGCCGAGATCGCGCAGGCGCTTGAGGGTGGCGAGCAGCATGTCGTTGTCGCGCTGGTGCAGGCCGATGCTGGGCTCGTCGAGCACATAGAGCACGCCGGAAAGGCCGGAGCCGATCTGTGAGGCGAGGCGGATGCGCTGGCTCTCGCCGCCCGACAGGGTGCCGGACGTGCGGTCGAGGTTGAGATAGTCGAGGCCGACGTTGTTGAGAAAGCCCAGCCGCTCGACGATCTCCTTGAGGATGGCCTTGGCGATCTGGTTCTGCTGGTCGGTGAGGTGGCGTGGCAGATCGGTGAAGAAGGCGAGCGCGTCGACGACCGAGCGGCGGGTGGGGATCGAGATATCCTCTCCGGCGATCTTCACGCTCAACGCCTCCGGCTTGAGGCGTGCGCCGCCGCATGTCTCGCAGGGCTGGGCGGTCTGATATTTGCTCAATTCCTCACGCATCCACGCGCTGTCGGTGGAGAGCATACGGCGGTTGAGGTTGCCGATCACGCCCTCGAAAGGCTTGTTGACGCTATATTCCTTGCGCCCGTCCTTGAAGGTGAGCTGCACCGGCATACCGCCGGTGCCATGAAGGATGATAAGGCGCTGGTCGGGCGCGAGGTCGCTCCATGGCGTATCGAGGCTGAAGTCATAGGCGCGCGCGAGGGAGGCGAGCACCTGCATATAATAGGGGCTGGGCGGGTTGGACTTGGCCCAGGGGACGATCGCCCCCTTCTTGAGCGACAGCGCCTCGTTGGGGACGACGAGCTGCTCGTCGAACAACAGCTTCTCGCCAAGCCCGTCGCAGGCGGGGCAGGCGCCTTGCGGCGCGTTGAAGGAGAACAGCCGCGGCTCGATCTCGGGAATGGTGAAGCCGGAGACGGGGCAGGCGAATTTCTCGGAGAACACGATGCGGTTGACGGGGATGCCCGCGCCTTTCATCGCTCCTCCGTCCGCGGCCTCTTCCTCGCGTCCGGGCACGACGCCGTCGGCGAGATCGACATAGGCCAAACCCTCGGCGAGGCGCAGCGCAGTTTCGAAGCTGTCGGCGAGGCGGGTCTGGATATCGTCACGCACAGCGATGCGATCGACCACCACCTCGATGTCATGCTTGTATTTCTTGTCGAGCGCGGGTGCGCTTTCGATCTCGTAAAACTCGCCGTCTATCCTAACACGGGTGAAGCCCGCCTTCTGCCACTCGGCCAGCTCCTTACGATATTCGCCCTTGCGTCCACGCACCACGGGGCTGAGCAGATAGAAGCGCGTGCCTTCGGGGAGTTGCATCACCCGGTCGACCATCTGGCTGACGGTTTGCGCACTGATCGGCTCGCCGGTCGCGGGCGAATAGGGGATGCCGACCCGCGCCCAGAGAAGGCGCATATAATCGTAAATCTCGGTGACGGTGGCGACGGTGGAGCGCGGGTTGCGGCTGGTGGTTTTCTGCTCGATGCTGATCGCGGGGGACAGGCCGTCGATATGCTCGACATCCGGCTTCTGCATCATCTCCAGAAACTGGCGCGCATAGGCGGAAAGCGACTCGACATAGCGCCGCTGCCCCTCGGCATAAATGGTGTCGAACGCGAGCGAGGATTTGCCCGAACCCGAAAGGCCGGTGATGACGATCAGCCGGTCACGCGGCAGATCGACATCGATGCCCTTGAGATTATGTTCGCGCGCGCCGCGCACCTTGATGTCAGTCAGCATTGGTAATTTGGTCCGTCGGGATCGCGGGTTATGGGTTCAGTCACGCACCGTCCCGAATGTTCCTAGGGCGATGCGCGAGCAAAGACGAGTCCGGATTTCGTTCCTTATATGTTCTCACAATCGATCAGGCAATGAAAGAAGCGGAAGTCGACCAAAAAGAGCCCCGCTTGCCGTTACGGAATCCGGGAAGCGTCCATTTTTTACATTTTTCTCTCGCCATCTCATGGGCCTTACGCTACGGTAAGCACGATTCGTCGGTTCGTTGTCCGCAAGGATAACAGGGGGGACAGGCACCGGAGAGCAGAGCGGCACCGTATCTGCTCCTTCGTCATGTCCATTCACGCAGGCGGGAAAATATACAGAGATCCTGAAGTGCCCGACAGCATCCAGGATGCGCCCCCGGACATCCCTTGCTCCGGGGGCGCCACTTTTCTGGCCCCCTTCCATGGCACGGTCGATGTCCACACAGAAAAATGTTGCGGTGCACAATATATGTTGCAATGCAACCTTTCCTGATATTAACCTCCGGCAACATGTGCTTAAGCCTTTGCTAACCGCTTCTGGTGCATGGTGCGACTATCCGGGTTCAAGAGGTTCGGAGGCTATAGACTATGGGTATCAGCGGTAAGTCCACGGACGGTACTATCACGCTCGCCGAGATGCGCGAATTCGCGAGCTTTCCGGCCGCGACCCAGCGCTACATCCGCCGCTCCCTCGATGTCGCCTTTCATCGCGCCGACGCGATGGAGCTGTGGTGCCGCGATGTCGTCGAGGCCGCAAGCATCCGCGCCCAGTCCAGCATCTACCAGCGCATCCATGAATTGCGCGCGATCGTGCCCGACGACAGCGGCCTCGATCAGGTCGAGCCGTTCATGGCGCCGCTCATCAGCATGTCCGCCTTCGATCTGGGGCAGGACCGGCTGACCAGCTTCTCCGCCTATCGTTTCCTTTATGAGCGTCTGTTGGGCGCGGGCGCGCGTCCATGGCTGCCCGGAGCCTTCTGCGCGGCAGCCAGCCTGCCCAACCTCCACCCCGACAAGCGGCGTGCGCTGCTCCAGTCGATCAGCGAGGCCGCCGCGACCGCCATCGGCTGGTCGAACCGTGAACCCAGCTTCTACCCCGAATGGGTGGAAAAGGTGGATGCGAGCAAGGCCGCAAATTAAAAGCCCGGCGACCTAAGCCTCAAAATCAGAAATTGTCCTTGGCCGTGCGCAGCCGCGCCAGCTCCTCCGCGCTGCCCGCGCGCATGAACGGATTGGTGGCGCGCTCCTGAGCGATGGTGGTCGGCACCGTCGGCTCGCCACGCTCGCGCAGGGCCGAAACATGCGCCATGCGTGCCGAGATGTCCGGATTGTCCGGCTCCATCGCGAGGGCGAACCTGCCGTTCGACATGGTATATTCATGGGCGCAATAGACTTTCGTCTCGCCATCCAGATCGGCCAGACGCTGCATGTTCGCGAACATCTGCTCCGCCGTTCCCTCGAACAGACGCCCGCAGCCCATGGCGAACAATGTGTCGCCGACGAAGATCACGCCCGCGCTGGGCAGATGATAGGCGATATGTCCCGCCGTATGGGCCGGCACCTCCCATATTTTGGCATGCAGCCCGCCAATCATGGCGATATCGCCTTCGCCGACGTGCGTATCGAGCGTGTCGATCTTCGCGGATTCGGCGGCGGGGCCGGTGATCGTGCAGCCTGTCGCCGCCTTTATCTTCGCGTTGCCGCCGACATGATCGGGGTGCCAGTGGGTGTTCCATATCTGGGTGATGGTCCAGCCGCGTGTCGCGGCGGCGTCGAGCACGGGTTCGGCCACGGCGGGATCGATGACCACCGTCTCCCCGGTCACGCCATCATGCATCAGCCAGACATAATTGTCGGAAAGCACCGGGACGCACAGGATTTCGAGACTCATCACCATTCTCCGACATTGGGCATGGAAGCCCATGGCTCTTGCGGCGGCAGCGCGCCATCCTGCAACAGCTCAACCGCGATTCCATCCGGCGTGCGCACAAACGCCATATGCCCGTCGCGCGGTGGACGGTTGATAGTGACGCCCGCGTCCATCAGGCGCTGGCAGGTCTCATAGATATTCTCGACCCGGTAGGCGAGATGGCCGAAGTTGCGCCCGCCGGAATAGCGCTCCGGCTCGCCATTTTCCGGGGGCCAGTTGTGGGTCAGCTCGACCTGCGCGTTCTCGTCTCCCGGTGCGGCGAGGAAGATCAGGGTGAAGCGGCCCTGTTCGCTGTCATGACGGCGTATTTCGCGCAGGCCGATCAGCTCGAAAAAACGGATGGTGGCCTCCGGATCGCTTACCCGGATCATCGTGTGCAGATATTTGGGCATGGCCCGCGCTTAGCACGCAGCCCTCATGCAAAAAAGCGAAATGCGCTTACCGGCCCTGGTTGCGCCAGCGGGTGATGGTGCGGCCCAATATGTCGTCCTCGCCGCCCATTTCCTTCCACAGATCGGAGAAGCTGGGGTCGCTGGAGGCCGGGCGCTTGCGCTCTTCGAGATTGTCGAGCGCGACGCGGATCGGGATGGCGACGCCCTCGCCGCAGATGATACATTCGCGGTTGCGCAGCGCCGGGATGGAATCGAGAAAGCCGCGCGCGCCTTCGGGCATGGCCGCCCTCACGAACATCTGGTCGCGATCGTTGTTGAGGCGCATCGAGATGATCGTGCCGCACTGGGAAAGTACGCCTTCGGCAAGGTCGGAAGGCCTTTGCGTGATAAGGCCGAGCGACACGCCATATTTACGGCCTTCCTTGGCGATGCGCTCCAGGATCTTGCGCACGGACTGGCCCGCGCCGGTCGTGGTGTTGGGGATATAGCGATGCGCCTCTTCGCAGATGAGCAGGATCGGCCGCTGCGGCTCGCTGCGCGCCCAGATCGCATAGTCGAACACCAGCCGCGAGAGCACCGAGACCACCACCGAGGTGATTTCCGTCGGCATCGCCGAGGTGTCGATGATCGAGATCGGCTTGCCGTTCGACGGCAGGCGGAAGATCTTCGCGAGAAAGTCCTGCATCGTATCGGCGACGAGCATGCCGGAGAACATGAAGCTGTAGCGCGGGTCGGCCTTGATCTCGTCGATGCGGACCTTGAGGCGCATATAGGGCAGCGAATTGGTGCCCTTGTCGAGCTTGCCCATCTCGTTGGAGAGGATGGTGGTGAGATCGGAGAGCAGATAGGGCACGGGCGAATCGACGGTGAGGCGCGTCATACCCTCGGAAAGACGGTTTTTCGCGCGGGCGGCGAGCAGGCACTTGGCCAGAATTTCGGCATCCTGCGATTTTTCGGCGCCGGTCGAGGTGACGAACACCTCGCAATGCTCCTCGAAGTTCATCAGCCAATAGGGCAGGGCAAGGTTGTTCACATCGAAGATCGCGCCATTCTCCGAGAAGGCGGCGGAATATTCGCCATGCGGGTCGATCATGACGATGTGACCCTTGGGCGAAAGATCGCAGATGCGATGAAGGATCAGCGCGGCGGAGGTGGATTTACCGGTGCCGGTCGATCCGAGCAGCGCGAAATGCTTGCCGAGCAGCGGGTCGACATAGAGCGCGGCGCGGGTGTTGGTGGTGGGGTAGACGGTGCCGATCTGCACATGGGCGCGTTCGCTCGCTGCATAGATCTGGTCCATGTCGTCCGAGGAAACCGGATAGATTTCGACGCCCGGCGTCGGATAGCGGGTGACGCCGCGGCGGAAATTGACGATCAGCCCCGTGCCGAACTCCTCATTGCCTTCGCCCAGAAAATCGACATCGGCGACCACGCGCGTGGGGTCGCGGCGGTCCAGCACCATCGAGCGGATATTAGCGACGATCCACAGCGAGCCGAGGCGCATCTTCACCTGACTGCCGACCTGACCGGTCATCGCGATGCAGGGGTCGCTGTGATTGCCGAGCCTGTCGATGGCTTCCAGCTCGATCACGACCTGAGAGCTGCCGCCGGAAATCTGGAAAACAACGCCAATGGCCTGCGAGGCTGCGGCGTCTGCCTGCGGGCGGCGTTGCTCCGGCGCGGGGGGCGCGGAGAATTGCTGATTGGTTGGGAAAGAAAAAGATCCCGCCATGTCGTTCATGATATAAACCCCGAAATGACGCGGTTACACGCCCACAGTCCCGAAGAACTAGTGCAACAAGGTAAAGAAGAGTTTTAGACGACCGGAAATATTTGCTGCCGTTGGTCCATTATGGAGAGGACTGCGTGGCAGAGCGCCTAGATGCGCCGCCCGACCCAACCCGCCAGCAGGCCCATCAACACCGCGACCAGCGTCGCTGCCAGCCCGTACAGAAACGACCATTCCTCCGCCGCGGCGGCGATGAAGCGCTCGAACCCGGATTTGCGCACCTGAATGTCTCGCACCGCCGCCGCTACCACCCGGCCATCCTGGATGAGGAAGGTTTCCGCCGTATAATCCCCGACCACCGCGCGCGAGGACAGCGGAAGCCGCGCGCGATAGAGCACGCCATCGGTGATCTCGACCGCGCCCGCGCCCTGCACGAACAGGCCCTGACGCTGTTGCAGGTCGATCAGCCCTGTCTGAAACCGTTCTATCTCGGCGGCGTCGCTGAAGGCGGTGGGCGAGAGCTGGATCGTATCGATACCCAGTTCATAGATGGCGGATGTGCGCCCGTCGGTAATGTCCTTGACCGGGCGGGAGCTGGCGATCGCATAGAAGCTGGGGGCGGATTGAAAGCGGAGGGAGTCGGCGTTCACCCATATGCCCGCAATCTTTCGCTTCTCGCGCATTTTGATCTGCCGCTCCGGCCCTTTCAGCACGACGACGATATCGGCGGGATGATCGGGCCGACGCCCCGAAGGGTATAATATCGCACCGAACAGCAACAGCTCCGCACCCTTGAAGCTGTATCGGATGTCGATCTGGCGCTGCGACACATCGGGAACGAGCATGGGAGACGACGCCCCGCACAGCAGCGGCGCGAGCGCCAGAGAGGCGATGAGGCGAAGCGCGCGCCGCATCTCAGCCCAGCTCCAGCGTGTAGATTTCGTCGGGTTGCCAGCCCAGCCCCAGCGCCATGCGGATCGCCACGACCAGCACCAAAAACGCCAGGACGACGCGCAGATATTCTGGCTGAACCCGCCGGGAAATCCGCGTGCCGATCTGCGCGCCCGTGACGCTGCCGATCAGCAGCAGCATCGCGAGCACCAGATCGACCGCCTTGGTCGTCAGGCTGTGCACCATCGTCGCCGCCATCGTCACGAACAGGATCTGGAACAGCGACGTGCCGACCACTACCTGCGTCGTCATGCCCAGCAGATAGAGCATGACCGGGACCATGATGAAGCCCCCGCCTACCCCAAGCAGCATCGTCAATATGCCCGTGACCATGCCCAGCAACAGCGGCGCCAGCGGCGAGATATAAAGCCCGGATTTGTAGAAGCGCCAGCGCATCGGCAGGGCCGCGACCAACGGATGATGCCGCCGCTTGCGCGCGGGCGGCGCCCGGCCGGTTCGGGCGCGCACGAGCGTCTGCACCGATTCCCAGGCCATCAGCCCGCCGATGGAACCGAGCATCAGCACATAAAGGATGCCGATCACCGTATCGATCTGCCCGACGGACTGCAGCATGCTGAACAGGCCCGCCCCCATCAGCGCGCCAATGATGCCGCCCACTACCAGCACCGCGCCCATGCGCATGTCGACCGTGTCGCGCGAGAGATGGCTGATGACGCCAGAAACGCTGGCGCCGGTCACCTGCGTCGCCGCCGAGGCCGCGGCGACCGTGGGCGGAATACCGTAAAAGATCAGCAGCGGCGTGGTGAGAAAGCCGCCGCCCACGCCGAACATGCCGGAAAGCAGCCCGACCACCCCGCCAAGACCGATGATGACGAGTATATTTACGGGCAGATTGGCGATCGGCAGGTAAAGATCCATGCCCTAGCCGTTTATACCAAATTTGCGAGAGCGAAACCCGTCTTTCGGCGTTTTTTCCGTATCTGATCAGGTCCGATCGAGCCGGAATCGGGCTCAGAAATCGCTCGCCAGCGTCACCGACAGGCCGGAACCGGGCGCGGCCCGCCCTGCCACGCGCTGACGCCACTCGATCAGCAGGCGCGCGCCCCCATCGCCAAAGGGCAACCGCGCCTCCAGCATCGGGCCGATGTCGAGGCGGGAAACGCCCGGCTGAGCGCCACCCGAAAGGCTGATTCCGGCGCGAATCCGCTCCTTTTGGTCAAAGGCGGCGGCAAGCGAGAAGCGGCCATCGACAAAGGCGTCGGCGCGCGAAAACCCGACCAGTCCCGCCTGAGCATAGCCTTCGGCGATGAGGCCGCGCCAGATATGCGTTGGATAAAGACCGGTCGAGCCGACCAGCGCGAAGGCATCGCGGCCATCCCTGTCCAGCGCGACGCGTCGTTCCACGCCGATCATCAGCGGCACTGGTCCCTTGAGCGGCCTGACCGCGAGGCCAAAGGCGGCTTCAGGCGCGACCGGATCGCGCAGCGCGCCGGTTATGCGCGCATAGGCGAGGAGCGGAATATGCCCCGGCAGCATCACGAGCCGCCGGTCGATCCTCAACCCCGCCTGCGAGCCGCCGAGCTGGCCCGCGCTCCCCAACAGGCTGCTGCCGCTGCCATCGCGCCAGAACAGCCAGGCCGAGGCCGACCATTTGCCCTCGCTAGCTTCCCCGCCGGATGAGACGCCGCCGCCCGCCACGGGCACGGACACCCGCGGCTTTCCGACAGCGGATGACGTCATGGCGGCAGGAACCGGAATCGCGTTGAGCGCGGCATATATCCGCGCTGCGGCCTCTTCCTCAGAATAATCGGAGCGGATGCGGTCAAAAGCCCTGGGCACGGAAGGAACGATAGGCACGTTGACGAGGCTGCGGGACCGGCCAACGGGCGCGGGACGAGCGATCACGCCATAATAATGGCCAAGCTGAACCGGCGGAGCGGGCTGATAGGGCCGCACGGCGTGAGCATCGTCATGCGCAAGCGGCATCGCATCGGCGCTCGCACCGGCGGAGAGGAGCGAGGTGCCCATCACCACCCGGATGCTCGCCCAGAGCAGTATCACCATCGCCATGAAGCGTAGCGGCTGGCCAGCCGGACCGGTGGCGACGCTGGCGGCGGCGCCAGAAGGCAGGTGCTCAGGCCGCATAGGGGCCTCCGGAATTGCCCATGGCAGGGAACTGATGGCGGGTCTTGTCCCATATCACCGCGCCGCCGCCCAATTGCCGGATATAGATGCCGATGGCGCGCCGCGCCGCCATCATCGCGATGATATTGCCGACGAACACGCGCGGGACCGAACGCAGCCCCTCCCTCCAGCCATAGGCACGGGTGGAGCAGGCAAAACGGAAACCCAGCCGCCAGACCATCAGAAAGGCGGTGCACAGCAACGCCGCGTCCATTTCGCGCGGAAATTCGGGCAGCGGCGTCGCAAACAGGGTATGCAGCCCCAGTTGCAGGCCATAGCCGAAGGTCGCCAGATAGGCGACGAACAGCACGATGGCGGAAAGGCCCGCGCGTCGGTCGTGCAGCCGCATCCAGCGCTCCTGCAACGATCCGCGCCAGCCCAGCCTGTCCCACCCGGCGAGCGAGATACCGACGAACCAGCGGGCTTTCTGCCGCACCGCGTCGTTCAGCGTTTCGGGGAAATGCTCCCTGGTGCAGATCAGCTCGCCGATTTCGTCCCGCATCGTCACAAAGACAGTTTTCCCCCGTCTTTCAGCGATGCGCAACCCGATTTCATAGTCCTCGGTCAGCGATTCGGCATCGAACGGAATCCCGCCTCGCTCGCGGGCGATGTCGCCCATCAAATCGCGCGCGAAACAACACCCCACGCCCGCCGACGGCACGGCGGCGCCGATCGCCTCGCGCAGCACCAGATGCTTGCCATGGGCTTCGGCGAATTCATCGGCATAATGGCCCGCGATCCAGCGTGACCGGCGCGAAAGCAATGGCCGCACCGGCAGTTGCACCATGTCGAAACGATCCATCATCGCATCGAACAGGCGGATCTCGTCCTTGTGCACGACATCCTCGGCATCATGCAGGATCACGCCCTTGAAGCGGCTTCCCCATGCCGCCTCCTCGCGCAGCATCGCCGCCCAGATGTGGTTGAGGCAGTCGGCCTTGGTCGTGCCGCCGTCATGGGGGAGGACGACGATGCGCACGCGCATGTCAGCTTCGGCCACTTCCGCCACGGCATGAATGGTGTCCGGGTCGTTGGGATAGGTGCCCACGAAGATGCGGAACGCCGCCCCGCGCCATCGCGACAGGCAGGCGCGCAGCATATCGCCGATCACGTCCGCCTCCTGCCATGCGGGTAGGAAGATCGCGAATGTGCCGGGGTCAATCGAGGGCGGCAGGGTTGCGGCCGTCATCCGCCTGTGCCTTGTGTAGACAAATATTTCGCGGCGCAGCTTACGAAGGAGAAACACGATATCCATCAGAAAATCATCAAGCCCGCCAAGCAACAGGCCAACCAACGCAAACAGCAACAGCTCATATTGTATCGCCCCGACAATGGTGGCGAACTGCCCCAAAGTTCCCAAACATGCCCCCATTGTCCGGCGATTGGCCGTCAATTTCAGATCGACGATTCGGACATGATAAACCCGATGACGCTGCTCACCAACATCGTTAATATTTATCGTTAATTTGCAGGTGTTTGACCTGACGGGCAAGAAGCCCTACCTCAGAGCGGCACATCGGAAATCTTGAACACGAGGCTCATCTTGATATCGAAACTGGTTCATCCATCCACGCTGAGAGGGTTTCTGGCGGGGGAAGCGGCCAGCGGTATCCTGCTGATCGTGGCCGCGAGCTGCGCGATGATCATGGCCAATGCCGGGGAAGAAAGCGCCGGATTCTATCATCACTTCGTTCATGCGGTGGTCGGGCCGGAGCTGACGCCGAAGCTGGGACCGATGACGGTTCATGCCTGGGTCAACGACGGGTTGATGGCGTTGTTCTTCCTGCTGGTAGGCCTTGAAATAAAACGGGAATTTGTGGACGGACGGCTGTCGAGCTGGAGCAGGCGCCGTCTGCCGGTCGCGGCGGCGGCGGCGGGGATGATTGTTCCCGCGCTGCTCTATCTCGCCATTGCGGGCGGCACTCCCGGTCTTGCCAGTGGCTGGGCGATCCCTGCGGCGACCGACATCGCCTTCGCGCTCGGCGTGCTTGCCTTGCTGGGGTCGCGCGCGCCGACGTCGCTCAAGCTGCTGCTCACCACCATCGCCATCGTCGATGACATTGGCGCGGTCATCATCATCGCCTTCTTCTACACGGGCGGGCTTGATCCGGCGGCGATGGCTGCGGCGGCCGTCATCCTGTTCGGCATGATCGTGCTGGGCCGTATCGGCGTGAAATCTCTGCCCGTCTATTTGCTGCTGTTCGTCGCGCTCTGGTATGCGGTGCTGCTCTCCGGCGTCCATGCCACCATAGCCGGTGTGCTCGCGGCGATGACGATACCGATCCGCAAAACACCCGGCGCGCCGGACGCAATCGACAGTCCGTTGCATCGTCTGGAAAATGGACTGCACCCGTGGAGCGCCTATCTCATCGTGCCGTTGTTCGGTTTCGTCAATGCGGGTGTGGAACTGAACGGCATGGGCGTGGGCGCGCTGCTCTCGCCGCTGCCGCTCGGTGTTGCCGCGGGGCTGGCGCTGGGCAAGCAGGCAGGCATCTTCGCGAGCATCTGGCTCAGTGTCCGCACCGGCTTCGCCACCATGCCACGCGGCGCGACCTGGGCGCAGGTCTACGGGCTATCCCTGCTCTGCGGCATTGGCTTCACGATGAGCCTCTTCATCGGAGCGCTCGCCTTTCCGGGACAGGCGCTGCTGATCGAGGAGGCGAAGATCGGCATCCTCGCCGGTTCGCTTCTCTCGGCGCTGGCGGGCTATATCGTGCTGAGGCTTGCCCCGCCGCACCGCCATCATGCGAAAATCGAGGCGGAGCAGCAGGGCGAAATCGATGCGGATGGCGATGTTGCGGGTTAGGGTCAGGACCCATTGATTTCAGCGATCGGGGTGACCGGTCGCGTAATGAAATACGCGAAGAACCGCGCAAAACGAGGCATGCACCCCGGTTGAGCGGTTCAACAAAGCAGATCGCCCACAACCGGTTATCCGCAGGACTTGGCTGAGAAAGTCCGGAACCTTGTCGCTCTCTCGCTCAATAGCACCACCATTATTCGCCTCGTTCGATCCGCGTTCCCGGCACTCTCAGCTCAAGTCGCGACACTGCAATCAATGGATCCTGACCCTAACGATCCGCGAACATTTCCGGGCTGAGCGCCATCATCGTCTCGGCCCCACCTTCCATCTTGCGGCGGAGCGCGCCCGCGTCCGGCATGATGCGCTCGGCATAGAAGCGCGCTGTCACCAGCTTGGCCTCCAGCCATGCTTTATCCTCATCGCCCGCGTCGATGCGCGCCACGGCGGCTTGCGCCATGCGCAGCCACATCAGTCCCACAGCGACGATACCCATGATATGCATGTAATGATGCGCGCCCGCGCCAGCATTATTGGGGCTAGTCATGCCATTCTGCATCAGCCACATGGTCGCAGCCTGTAGCTGGCCGTTGGCCTTTTCCAGCGCTTGGGCAAAGGATGCGAGACGCGGGTCCGTCTTGGCGGCGGCAACCTCTTCGCCGACGATCTTGAAAAATGCCTGCAATGCCCGCCCGCCATTCTGCGCGAGCTTGCGGCCGACCAAGTCCATCGCCTGCACGCCGTTTGCGCCTTCGTAGATCTGGGCGATGCGCGCGTCGCGCACGAACTGCTCCATGCCCCATTCGTGGATATAGCCATGGCCGCCATAGACCTGCTGGCAATTGACGGCGACCTCGAAGCCCTTGTCGGTGCCATAGCCCTTGATGACCGGCGTGAGCAATGAGATGAGATCATCCGCCGCCTGCCGTTCGTCTTCGGTCGGTGCGAGATGGGCGAGATCGACCTGCAACCCGCCCCACAGCATCAGCGCGCGCAACCCCTCGGTCAGCGCCTTGCCCTCCATCAACATGCGGCGCACATCGGGGTGGACGAACAAGGTGTCCGCCTTTTCGTTCGGTTCGGCGGGGCCGGTCAGCGCGCGCCCCTGCCGCCGGTCCTGCGCATATTGCACGGCGTTCTGATAGGCGGCTTCGGCCTGCGCCAGCCCTTGCAGCCCCACACCCAGCCGCGCGTCGTTCATCATGATGAACATCGCGGCGAGGCCCTTGTTTTCCTCGCCGACCATCCATCCGGTCGCACCGTCATAGTTCATGACGCAGGTGGCGTTGCCATGGATGCCCATCTTATGCTCCAGCGAGCCGCAGGAGACCGCGTTGCGCACACCCAGCGAACCATCGTCGTTCACTAGCACCTTGGGCACGATGAACAGCGAAATGCCCTTGCTGCTTTCCGGAGCACCCGGCGTCTTGGCCAGAACGAGGTGAATGATGTTTTCGGTCAGGTCATGCTCGCCCGCCGAAATGAAGATCTTGGTGCCGCTGATTGCATAGCTGCCATCGGCATTGGGCACGGCGCGGGTGCGGATCAGGCCGAGATCCGTGCCGCAATGCGGCTCGGTCAGGTTCATGGTGCCGGTCCAGGTGCCCGCGACCATATTGGGCAGATATTTCGCCTTCTGCTCCGGCGTGCCCTTGACCAGCAGCGCGTTGATCGCACCAGTGGTCAGGCCGTGATACATTTCGAAGCTGTGGTTGGCCGAGCAGAAAAATTCGCCGACCGCCGTCGCGATGACCGAAGGCATGCTCTGTCCGCCGAATTCTTCCGGCGCATGCAGCGTGGGCCAGCCGCCCGCGACGAACTGCTCATAGGCGGCCTTGAAGCCATCGGGCGTGGTCACGCTACCATCTTCATGCCGGGTGCAGCCCTGTGTGTCACCGATCAGGTTGAGCGGCGCCATCACTTCCGAAGCGAACTTGCCGCCTTCCTCCAGCACCGCAGATACAATGTCCGGCGATGCCGACTCGAAACCGGGAATGTTGGAATATTTGTCGAGCTGAACGACCGCATCCAGCACAAACCGCGCATCCTTCACAGGAGCATTATAGATGGGCATCGGACACTCTCCTTCTTTCTATTCCTTATAGGTCAGGATCGTTGATCGAGATTCTTCGCGGCTTCCACCAGCGCGACAAAGGACGCCAGCTCTTCTATCGCCCCTTCAATATCCGCGCGCTGGCGCTCCAACAGGGTTATACGATCCCTGCATTTCCGCAATGTGACTTCGCGCTGGGTCATGCGATTGTCACCGACATCGTAAAGGTCGATCATCTCGCGCGCCTCGGCGAGGCTGAACCCCACGCGCTTGGCCCGCAATATCCAGGCGAGCCGTGCGCGATCCCGCCGGCCATATACACGCGTCGCGCCCTGTCGTTCGGGCGAGAGCAGGCCTTCATCCTCGTAGAAGCGCAACGCTCGCGGCGTTACTTCGAACTCCTCCGCAAGGTCGGAAATCGTGTAATGGTCCTGTTCGCGCGCATCGGGCAGGTCGACCCAGCCCGGACTCGTGATCATCCTGTTCATGCCGGACATGGTAGTTTACGTTTACGTTTACGTCAAGTTCCTCACGAGCAAAGCCTGTCGCCCGTTCGCCCTCGCGCATCGCGCGCCACAGCGGGATCACGCGAGACACGCGGAAACGTCACACCTTCGAGCGAACCGCGACTGGAGCAGAGCCTGCTGCACTCGACATCCATGGCGCCGGGCATCGCAATCCTGTCGCCCTCATAGGTCGCGACGACCAGACAGGCTGAACGCGCAAAATTGAGGACCAGCTTGTCGCCAGAAAGGCGGGCGTTGCCCTCGCCTCGACATTCCACGCCTTCGCCAAAGGCGGCTTCCAGCGCGAAATGCATCCTGCCCTCGTCTTCCGGCACGATGCACAGGCTATCGACCCCTGCCTCATGGCGCTTGCGATAGAGGCCGAGCGGCGAAAGCGCGTCCGCATCCGTAACCACGCCTGCCTTGATCGCGGCGCGCTCCAGCGCGGAGGCCGAAGCGCCCTGCCGCTCACCCGCTTTATTCCCGTCGCCATTCGCCCCTCCGCCTGCTGCGCCGCACCCCGCGAGCAGCAGCAGAAACAGGAACGGCGCCGGAAGCCAGTTACCCATCCAGCCTTTCCAGACTATCCGGGCCAATGCGCCGATAGAAACAACTGCGCTCACCCGTGTGGCAGGCAGGGCCAGCGGGCCGTGCAACGACCCAAACCGCGTCCTGATCGCAATCGATGCGCATCTCCGTCACCTCAAGCACATGGCCCGATGTCTCGCCCTTTTTCCAGAGGCGCTGGCGGCTGCGCGACCAGAAATGCGCGAAACCTGTTTCGCGGGTCCGCTTCAACGCCTCGTCATTCATATGCGCGAGCATCAGCACTTCGCTTGTCCGCGCGTCGGTGACGACCGCAGTGATCAGCCCGTTGGCATCATATTTCGGATTAAGCACCAGCCCGGTTTCGCGTTCATTGCCCATGGCATCGATCTTTAGGGGCGACGGAAGATCGCGGCAAGCTCGACATGCGTCGACCAGCGGAACTGTCCGACCGGCTGTACGCTTTCCAGCCGGTATCCGCTCTCTACAAGCGTCTTGGCGTCTCTCGCGAAACTGCCGGGGTTGCAGGAAACATAGGCGATGACGGGGACATTCGATTGCGCGATCTGCATAACCTGCTCCCGTGCGCCCGCACGGGGCGGATCGAGCAAAACGGCATCGAAACGGTTCAGCTCCTCTGGCGTCAACGGACGGCGGAACAGGTCTCGATGATCGACCCCCACCTGTCGCCCTGCCCGGTTCGCCGCGCCTTTCAGCGCCAGCACCATGTCGCGCGCCGCCTCCGCTGCATAGACCTTGCACCCGTCTCCCAGCGACAGCGCGAACGTGCCCAGCCCGGCAAACAGATCGGCCCAAGCGGCCGCCCCTGCAAGCGCAGGCCGCACCGCCTCCACAAGCGCCGCCTCGCCATCCGCCGTCGCCTGAAGGAAGGCATAGGGCGGCAGTGGCACCGCAACGCCGCCGAAGCTCATCGTCACCGGCTCCGGCTCATAGCGCGTCTGTGGACCATAACCGTCATCGATCGAAAACCGCGCAAAGCCATGCATCGCCGCGAAATCGGTCAGCCGTTCGCTCGCTTCCAGCCCGTCCGCCTTCACCCCTTCCAGCAGCAGATCGACGCCCTGATCGGCCAGCGTCACCTTCGCCTGAACGGCGCGGCGATCCCCCACCATCGGCGCCAGCAGCGCGCGCAGCGGCTCGACAAGCGCGAACAACGCCGGATGCAGCACTTCGCACATCTGGAGATCGACGACGCGGTGGCTGCCCTCGCTCGAAAAGCCTAGCATAAGCTTCTTGCCGAATCGCGCGGCGCGCAGCGCGGCGCGGCGGCGTGCGCGCGGCGGCGAGACGATTGCGGGCAACGGCTCGCCCGCCTCGACACCCTGCCCCACCAACGCGCCCGCCACCCGGTCGCGCACATAATCGGCATAGCTTTCATCATCGAGATGCTGGAGCTGACACCCGCCGCAGTGCGGATAATGGCGGCAAGGCGGATCGGCATGATGCGGGCCATGCGTGAGGCCGCAACCCTCCAGCAGTTGATCTCCCGGTGCGCTCATCGGCACATGGCGGCCATCGGCGGTGACGCCGTCGCCCTTCGCGGCGATGCGGACGATCAGCCCGGCATCGCTCACAGGCAGGCGGACATCGCGGCGCCCAGATGGCCTGACAGATCGTCCGCGATGAAGCCGGTTCCGGCACGACGCGCCGCCTCGCCATGCAGCCACACCGCCTCGCACGCGGCGCGAAACGGATCGCCCGATACCGCCAGCCGCGCCGCGCAAATTCCGGCCAGCACATCTCCCGTTCCGGCGGTCGAGAGCCAGCTCGTCGCGCGATCCAACACCCGCGCACGGCCATCGGGCGCCGCGACGACCGTGGTCGGGCCTTTCAGCACCACCACAGCGCTCGACCCCTGCGCCGCCGATCGGGCCTGGTCGATCACGCTCCCGGCGATGTCCAGACCTTTCAGGTTGGCGAACAGATCGGCGAATTCCCCGGCATGCGGGGTCAATATCGCCTTGTCGGGCAGCGCTGCCAGAGTGCCATGCGCCAGATGCCACAGCGCATCGGCATCGAGCACGGCGGGGTGACGATGCACCAGCGCCTGCCCCAGCCGCTCCGCCGCGGTGTCAGTGCGGCCTAGGCCCGGTCCGATCAGCAGCGCGCCGATGCGCTTGTCAGACAGCATCGCTTCATCCTTCAGCGACCCGCGCACAATCGCGTGCGGCGCATCGACAATCGCCTGCGCGCCCAGCAAACGGACATAGCCAGCGCCGGATCGCGCCGCCGCTTCTGCCGCCAGCGCCGATGCCCCGGCCATCTCGCCCGCGACCACCGCGACCAGCCCGCGCGTGTATTTGTGCGCGTCGTCGGCGGGTGGAGACAGATGCGGACGGGAAAGGCGACGAATTTTTGCGTCATTCGCTTCGATACCGATGTCGCAGCAGACCATCCTGCCCCAGCACTGGTTGGCCGGGCGCAGCATATGCGCGCGCTTCCATGCGCCCAACGATATGCAAATGTCGAAATGCGGCACCGCCGAAAGCAGTTCTCCATCGTCGGTCGCAATGCCGCTCGGCAGGTCGATCGCATAGCTGTGCCCGGCATGACCCACCAGTTCGCCAAGCCGCGCTGCCAGCAACGCGTCCAGCCCGCGCGTCAGGCCCGTACCGAACAGCGCATCGACGACCTGTTGAGCGGGCGCGGCGGTCATGATGTCCTCGACCGGACCGCTCCAGTCTGCGCGCGCCTGTTTCGCACTGTCTGTTGCCGGTTCCGCCATTGCGGCGACCCGCAACGGAACGCCTTTTTCGGCAAGCGCGCGCGCGATCACATAGCCATCGCCGCCATTATTGCCCGGCCCACACAGCACCAGCACGTCGCGGTGCCCGCCCGCGCGCCAGATAATCTCCGCCGCGGCGCGTCCGGCGCGCTCCATAACCGCATATTCGCTGACGCCGCTCACAAACAGCGCTGCTTCCGCAGCGCGCATTTCGGCGGCGGTCAATATGGCGTTTTGCGCCGCGTCAGATGTCGGCGAAAACATGCGTCTCCGCCTTCGCGCCGGGGTGCGTCACTGCACCTTTCACCGCCGGACCGACATTGCGCGCATAGCGCCAAAGCGCGCCTGCCTGATAGTCGTTCGCTCGCGGCTGCCACTTCGCTCGGCGTGCTGTTAGAGTCGCTTCGTCTACCTTCAGTTCGATGGTGCCCGCCTCGGCATCGATAGCGATGAGGTCGCCATTTTCGACCAGCGCGATCGGCCCGCCGTCCGCCGCTTCGGGTCCGACATGGCCGATGCAGAAGCCGCGCGTCGCCCCGGAAAAACGCCCATCGGTAACCAGTGCGACCTTCTCTCCCAAGCCGAGGCCATAGAGCGCCGCCGTGGTCGACAGCATCTCGCGCATGCCGGGGCCGCCCTTCGGCCCTTCATAGCGGATGACGACGACTTGCCCTTCCAAGATTTCGCGCTTTTCGACTGCGGCGAAAGCCTCCTCCTCGCATTCGAATACAACCGCCGGGCCTTCGAAGCTGAGGCGCTTCATCCCCGCGACCTTCACGATAGCGCCGTCGGGAGCGAGGCTGCCCTTCAGGCCGACAACGCCGCCGGTGGGGCTGAGCGGCGTCTTGGCGTCATAGATCACCTTCTGGTCGGGATTCCACGTCACCTCGTCGATATTCTCGCCCAGCGTCTTGCCGGACACGGTCATGCAATCGAGATGCAGCAAGCCCGTCTGCGCGAGGCTCTTCATCAGCATGTAGATGCCGCCAGCGTCATGCATATCTTTCGCGACATATTTTCCGCCGGGCTTCAGGTCGGCCATGTAGGGCGTGGTCTTGAAGATTTCGGCGACGTCGAACAGGTCGAAATCGATGCCGCACTCGTTCGCCATCGCGGGCAGGTGAAGCGCGGCATTGGTCGATCCGCCGGTCGCGGCAACGATGCGCGCGGCATTCTCGAACGCCTGCCGGGTCGCGATGTCGCGCGGGCGGATGTTCTTCGCCAGCAACTCCATCACTTGGCGTCCCGCCGCGACTGCCACTTCCTGACGGCTCTTGTAGGGGGCGGGGGCCATGTTGGAATTGGGCAGCGAAAGGCCCATGGCCTCGCCGACGCACGCCATGGTGTTGGCGGTATATTGCCCACCGCACGCGCCATGGCCGGGGCAGGCGACCTTTTCGAGCGCATGCACTTCCTTCAGCGGGCAGGCACCGGCGGCGAACTTGCCGACCACTTCGAACACATCGACGACGGTTACTTCGCGGCCTTCATACTGGCCGGGCAGGATCGACCCGCCATAGACGAAGATCGACGGCACGTTGAGGCGCAGCATCGCCATCATCATGCCGGGCAGGCTCTTGTCGCATCCCGCGAAGGCGACGAGCGCATCATAGCAATGACCACGCACCGAAAGTTCGACCGAATCGGCGATCACCTCGCGGCTGGCGAGCGAGCTTTTCATGCCCTGATGCCCCATGGCGATCCCGTCGGTCACGGTGATGGTGTTGAAGCGGAACGGCGTGCCGCCCGCCGACTTCACGCCCTCACGCGCCCAGTCAGCCTGAGCGTCCAGCATGGTGTTGCACGGCGCGGAGTCATTCCCGGCGGAAGCAAGCGCCACGAAGGGCTTGGCGATGTCCTCTTCCGTCCAGCCCATTGCATAATAATAGCTGCGGTGCGGCGCGCTCTCGACGCCGACCGAAACATGGCGGCTGGGAAGCTTGGACTTGTCGAACGTGTGAGTCATGAAAAGAAGCCCTTGTTGATCGGCTCGCCTCTATTCCCTTGGCCCCGCTTATGCAAGCAAGGCGCGGCAGCGCTCCACCACCGGCGCGAGTGCATCGGTAAAGCGACGCTGGCCCTTGGCCGTGCGGGCAATGTCCTGCCGCATCTCGACGCCGAGATAGGGAACAGCATTGCCTTCCGCATGGCGGTTCATCGTCGCATTGAGCAGCTTGCCGGAATAGGGGAGCTGATCGCCCACGACGAACCCGACGTCCTCCAGCATCGGGATGGCGATGCGCGGGGCACGGTCATCGGCATTATAAAGGATGCCGATTTCCCAGGGTCGCTGTTGTGTCGGATCGCTGGCCAGATGCGGCGTGAAACTGTGTAGCGACAGGATGAACGGGCGCTCGATGGCGTCCAGCCGCCGCTCGATCTCATGATGATAGGGCCGGTAGAAGCGGTTGAGCCGCGTTTCGAGGCACGCGCTGCGGTTGCCGGGGATGGCATGCCCATCGCTTGCGGTGACGAGCAGGCCGGGCGCATCTTCCTCGCGATTGAGATCGATCACGAGCCGAGAAATGCCGCCAAGGATCGCGGTGCAGCCCAGCCTCTCGCACAGCAGCGCAACCACCTCCGCAACACCGATGTCGAGCGCGATATGTTCATCGAGCAGCGCGGGATCGATGCCGAGGTCGATGTCGTCGGGCACATGGTTCGATGCATGATCGCCGATAATCAGGATCGGCGCCTCCCCGCCCTTGATGATGCGGAAGGCCTCGTTCATTTCAGTCTCGTCGCCATTGTCCACCAGAGCGGATGCGCGGCGCGCAGAGCGGCCTCCGCGTCATCCCGCGCAACCTCGTCATCAAACAGCGCGAAGCAGGTCGCGCCCGATCCGGACATCCGCGCCAGCGTCACGCCATCCGGGCGCTCCAGCGCCGCCAACACATCGCCGATTTCCGGCACCAGCGCTCGCGCCGGAGCCTCCAGATCGTTGCGGCCCTCGCGCCATGCCGCAGCATTCAAAGCCCCATGATCGATTTGATTCCAGCCAGCGAACACGGGGCCAGTGGGGCAGGGCAGCATAGGATTGACGAGCAGCACGGGAGTATCCGCCAGATTGAGGTCGAAAGGCTCCAGCCGGTCGCCAACCCCGGAACCAAACAGCGTGGTGGAAGCAAGACAGGCGGGGACATCGGCCCCCAGCGACCGGGCAAGCGCCGGAAAGTCGATTCGCGCCGGGTTGATGCCCCAGAGTCGCACGAGCAATCTCAGCGCCGCCGCCGCATCCGCCGACCCGCCACCCAGCCCTGCGGCCACAGGCAAGTTCTTGGTCAGGCGCAGCGCCACCCCCTGCCCCGCTCCGGCTGAATCGCGCAACGCATGCGCCGCGCGAAGCACCAGATTGCTCTCGTCCGCCGCCAGCTCCGGTGCGAAGGGACCGTCGATGGAAAGAGCGATTTCCCCATCGTCGCGAAGCACGCCCGTCAGCGCATCACCGTCCTCGCAAAAGGCGAACAGGCTCTCTATTTCATGATAGCCGTCCTCCCGCCGCGCCCGCACATGCAGCGCGAGGTTGATCTTGGCATAGGCGGTTTCGGCAATCCCGATGGGCGCGGTCATGGCTTCGCGGCACTGCCCCCTGCGGCACCCTCGCCCGCCATCTTGGCCTCCAGCCGCGCACCGAACGCCCCCTTACGCTGATTTTCGTCCAGCCCCACCTGCGCCGCAGCCCATGCATAGCGCGCCTCGAAATGGCGGCCCAGAGCCCACAGCACATCGCCCAGATGTTCGTTGATTTCAGGGTTTCCGGGTTCGGCGGCGGCGGCGCTCTGCACCAGCGGCAGAGCCTTGTCATAGGCTCCGGAGCGAAACAATGCCCATGCAAGGCTGTCGACGAAAGCCGGTTCCTTCGGGCGAAGGCGATTGGCCTTTTCGAGCAGCGCTATGGCTTTGGGTAAATCCTCGCCACGATCGGCCAGAGCCTAGCCGAGATGATTGAGCGCGGGTGCGCTATCGGGTGCGAGCTGCACCACCTTTTCGAGGATCGGCCTTGCAGCTTTCCATTGCCCCGCCTGTTCGAACGCGCCTCCCAGTTGCAACAGGAGCGCAGGATCCTCCAGCTTGCCCATGCCCTGCCGGGCGGCGTCATAGGCTTGGGCCGCTCCGGCGTAGTCTCCGGTCTGCATGAGAATATCACCGAGCAGCCGCTGGCGTTGCGGATCGAATCGGTCCTGAACAAGCTGCCGCGCCTGAGAAACGGCCTCCGCGTCGCGGCTCTGATCCAGCAGCGCGCGCAACCGAACGCCCTGCGCCGCCATCCACGCGCCCGATGTCGGGGGGATTGCGCCCGCTTCGGCATAGGCCACCTCCGGATATCGCGCGGCCAGCGCCGCCCGCGCGACATTGAGGCGCACATCCTCGTTCGCGGGGTCGGCAAAGCTCGCCATGCGGGCAATGCTCAGGGTGGCGGTGCCTTCGCCCTGCCCGAACAGATCGAGCGCCAGCCGGTGCATCAGCATCGCGAGGCCAGCCTGCGGGCTGAAACGCTGCTTGCGATAGCGCTTCTCCGCCTGATCGAGCAGCTCAGCCGGGCTTCCGCCGCCGGCCGCACTGTCCGAGAGCAGCTCCAGCGCGATGTCGCGCCGTCCCAATTGGGCGAAACGTGCCGCCATCGCCGCCCGCTCCTGCGCGCCCAGCGCGGTTTCGTTGCGCTTCACCCAAGCATAGGCCTCCTGCGCACCGGCGGCATCGCCAAGCGCCAGCCGCTGCATCAAGAGCTGCTCCTCCTGATAACGCACGGCGAACACGGCATATGCTTGGTCCACCGCGATCACCGGCGGGTCATAAGGGCCATCGGCGAGCGCCACCCAGCTCCGCATGAACGGTACGATGAAGGCAAGGTTTTCCTCCGCCTCCACCCGGTCGATCAAGGTCCGGGCTTCGTCCCATTTGCGGTGGTCGAGCGCGTCAACGAGCAACAGCACCGTGCCGTCGCGCGGCAATTGCCCTGCGACATCGAGGCCGTGGGCCGATTTCAGCGCCAGCGCCTTGTCTCCCGCCAGCACAGCCTGCCGGAAGCCGCGCCGCACGATCTCCACATTGGCCGGATCGAGCGCCACCGCTTCGCGATAGGCGCCTGCCGCTGTCAGGAGCGCACCGTCCGCCTCCGCCAACCGCGCGCGCGCATAGGCATCGAGAAGCGTTTCCTCGCCTGTCTGGTCGCGGGCGGCCAGCACATGGGGAGGCGACAGCGCAACCCATGCGGCAAGCGCGACGCCCGTCGCCCTTGCCATCCAAGAACGCCCGCGCGGACTACATGTTCGGATAATTGGGCCCTCCGCCGCCTTCCGGTGTCACCCAGTTGATGTTCTGGGTCGGGTCCTTGATATCGCATGTCTTGCAGTGGACGCAATTCTGCGCGTTAATTTGAAAACGCGGATTGCCCTCGTCCTGCCCGACCACCTCATAGACGCCCGCCGGGCAGTAACGCTGTGCCGGTTCGTCATAGAGCGGCAGATTGTAGCTGATCGGAACCGTCGGATCCTTGAGCTGCAAATGGCAGGGCTGTTCCTCCTCATGATTGGTGAAGGAGAAGGAAACGGAAGTCAGGCGATCGAAGCTGATGACACCATCGGGCTTGGGATAGTCGATCTTCGCACAATGCTCCTTGCGCCACAGCTTGGTGTGATCCGGCT
>CAYOZY010000017.1:0-5955 GCA_964408525.1 uncultured Sphingobium sp.
GCCTGTAGCTCAGTTGGTTAGAGCTGGCCGCTCATAACGGCTAGGTCGCGGGTTCGAGTCCTGCCGGGCCCACCACCATGTTCCGGCACAGCGGAATCGTCGGGGAGTAGCGCAGTCTGGTAGCGCGCCTGCTTTGGGAGCAGGATGTCGCAGGTTCGAATCCTGTCTCCCCGACCACTACAGCCACAATAATCAAATATTGACTCTATACGGAAAAGACCGTCGCCTCGAAAACGAGGATGAGAAAAGATCCGCGATATTGTGCGAATGGCGCGGCGTTCGTTGATCGCGGCCTTTGCGATGACCGCCCTGCTGCTCATCATCCTTCCGCTGGAACGCATATTTTTCGACAATTCGATTGCCGCGGCCCATGAAAAGATACGCGCTGGAGCGGTCGTTTCCGAACAGATCAGGCTTGAGGACGAGCGGCTCACCATGTCGGCATGGATGGCCGTCAATCATCACCGCGATCAACCTGTAGCCGCGCCAGTTGAAGCATCCCGATTTTCTCTCGACGATTACCCGGCTCGTCGATCGTTTCGGTGTGGGTCCGATCAGGTTCGAGCTGGAAGTGACCGAAAGCCTGCTGCTGGAAGAAAGCGAGCGGGTTTAGAATGTTCTCCTGAGCCGGCACCAGATGGGCTTCCGCATCGCGCTCGACGATTTCGGCACCGGCTATTCGTCGCTGAGCTATCTCCGGAAATTCGCCTTTGACAAGATCAAGATCGATCAGTGCTTCTTCAAGAGCCTTGAGACATCATCGGAAGCGGCGGAGATCATCCGTTCGGTCGTCAGCCTCGGCCACGCCCTGCGTATGACCATTACGGCAGAAGGCTTAGAAACGAACGAGCAGCGCCAGTTTCTCGAAGCGGCGGGCTGCCAACAATTGCAGGGCTATTTGTTCGAGCGGCCCGATACGACGGATGCAACCGAGGCGCTGCTCGCCCGGCAACATCGTCCGGCGGCCTAAGGTCGCAATCCGATATCAGCGGTTTGGCCTGGTGATGCCTCGCCCGCGAAACAGGCTGCGCCCCGGTTTCTCCACCCAGTGATGCAGCAGCACCGAAGCGGTGAGCACGAGCACGAGGTATAGAGCGATCAGGGCGGGCGCGATGTTCGCCGGATTGTCGACCAGCGCGATCTTGAACCATATGAACAGCATGAAATGCGAGAGATAGGTCGCATAGCTGATCTCGCCCAGATAGAGGAGCGCGCGCACGGGCAGGGGTTTCGGCCCTGCCGAAGCGATGCTGCGCGATGCCTCGGCCAGCAGGTATATGCTGCACGAGGCGATGAGCGGAAAAGCCCATAGCTCGTGGCTGGTATCGCCCGTTGCCCAGAGGAAAGCAGCGAGGCCACCGGTCGCCAGAGCCGCGATGACGGGCGCCAGCCTTGCCCTGCCTTCGCCGCGCAGCCACAAGGCGCAGAGCAGGCAGCCCATGGCGAACTGAAACAGGCAGCGCATCAGGCCCGTGCGCACGATATGGCCTCCCAGGGTATGGAAACCGAGCGCGCCCATCCATGCCGCCATGACGGCCATCAGCGCGGCTATGGCGAGCGCCAGCACCCAGCGCGGCGCGTGCGCCAGTGGCGAAAAGATAAGAACGAGCACGGGAAACAGCAGATAGGCGGCGAACTCGGTGCTGATCGACCATGCCGGATGGTTCCAACTCAATGCCGGAGTAAAGCCCCAGTTTTGCAGCAGCAGGACATGCAACGGCAGCTCGGCCCATGGATAGCCGCTCATATTCCGCCCGGTGAGGCCTAGAAGCGCGACGAAGGCGATCGTGAGCGCCAGCATGACGGCGTGGAGCGGATAGATGCGCGCGAAACGGCGCTTGAGGAAGTCGGGCGTCGCGGCGATGCCCTTGGCGGCGAAGGCGGGTTGCGCGGTCAGCCAGATGACGAAGCCGGAAAGCAGGAAGAAGAAATCGACCGCCAGATAGCCCTTGTGGATCACGGCCAATACGCCGCCGTGCAACCATGGCATACTGCCGCGCACATGGAACAGCACGACCATCCACGCCGCAATGCCGCGCGCGCAGGTCAGGCTGTTCAGTTGTGGCCGGGAGGGCAGCGGAGGCGGGGATGTCATGCAGGCGTAGGTCCGGGGGTGGCGAGCTTGAAGATCGGTTCGGCATACTCCGCCTTGCGGCGGCGCGCGAGATAGGTCGAGAGGCCGATCTGAAGCGCGAGCAGCATGAAGATGAACGGCTGATAGGCGATGCCGACGAACGCCGCGCCGAGAAGATAGATGAGATGGCCCTGCTGAAGCGCGAGCGCGAGCGGAGATATCCACGCATGATCCGGGTCTGTGCGGTCGCGGTAGAGCCGGTAAATGCGATGGGTCATGATGAGCGAAATGATATGGATGAACAGCCACAGGACGAAGCCGGGATAGCCCTGTTCGCCCAGCGTTTCGAAATAGGCGCTGTGATAGGCGCGGCCCTTTTCGGTGATGCGTTCGCGCACGATGCGTTCGGAACCCGCCTCGCCTTCGGTGCGCACCGCATCATAGGTGAAGCTGTTGGCGCGATAGGCATCGAAGCCGCCGCCGCCGGGATGCGTTTTCACATAATCGAGCGTCCATTTCCACACTTCGAGCCGGGTCGAGGCGCTCTGGTCGCCCTGATAATTTTTGATCGTGCCCATGCGTTCGGTGAAACTCGTGGGCAGGAAGGGGATGGTGATTACAGCCAGCAGCCCGATGGCGCCGCCATAGATGATGCGCCTTTCGCTGTGCCACAACAGGAGCGCGCCCAGTAGCACGATGCACAACAGGCCGGTGCGCGTCACCGTGCCGATCGGGATCAGCAGGCAGGCGCCGCAAAGCGCGAGCGCATAAAGCCACACGAGGCGGCCTGAGCGAAAAATGGTGCCATGCTTCGCCAGCCAGAGGATCAGCGGGATGATAGCAATCGCAACCATCGAGATGGTCGAGCCTTCGTAAAGGCCGCTATTGTCCTCCACCATCAGGTTGAGTTCGCCATAACCGCCGCCGGAGAGGACGGTCTTGATGCCGCCCGTTACGATGATCGAACTGGCGCAGAGCACCATCACCAGCGCCAGCGCCTCGATGCGCAGCCGTGTGCGCAAGGTAAGCGGCAGGAAGATCGCGAACACGAGGCTTTTCCACACCCAAGCCCATTTGCTCGCCGCTTCCACCGGAAAATCGGCATGGGATGTGGTGTAGCCGCACCAGAGCAGGAGGAGGACCATCAGCGCTTGCCGCCACGAAAAGCGGCTGTCGGCCTTGCGGTCGATCAAGGCCCAGCCGAGAAAACCGAAGCCGAAGGCGATGGCGGAAACCGGCACGCTGTTGAGCAGAAAATAGCTCAGGCGCTGGGGCGAGACGATGTCGATATAGGCATAGACCATCAGGAACAGGAATGGCCGCTTGAAGGCCATGCCGAACATTGCGACGAGAAAGAGAAGGAAGAAGATGTCACGCATGGGGCGCGGCCCGATCCTGCGCGTCGTCCGAGGCGGCGTGCGTTTCGGTGGTGGTGGCCGCACCCTCGTCGTCGAGGTCCGGGCGCGAAAGCAGCCGCCAGCACGCGACCAGCAGTAGGCCGTGGCTCAGCAGAAGGGAGAAGATGTCGATCATGTCGCGCCTATTCGCCCCGACTCGTCGCCACGGTTGAAATTTGTCTTTTCTCCGGCCCCGTCATAGCTTTCGGGCCATAGCCTTTTTGGGTTGACGCGGCGTTAAATATTTTTCGGCAGAAGCAGGCGCAATGACGCGGATTTTGCACATACTCGATCACAGCCTTCCGCTGCACAGCGGCTATACCTTTCGCACGCGGGCGATCCTGCGCGCGCAGGTGGCGCAGGGCTGGGAGGTGCGGGGCATCACCGGACAGCGGCACGGCGCTTCCGGCCCGGAAGTCGAGACGGTGGACGGACTGACTTTTCACCGCACTGTGGTGCCGCCGCGCGCTGGCCTGCCCATAGTGCGCGAATGGCGCGAAATGGCCGATCTGGAACGGGCGATCGATGCGCTGGTGCGGCAATGGCGGCCGGAAATACTTCACGCCCATTCGCCTGTGCTCAACGCCATCCCGGCGCAGCGCGTGGCGCGGCGTCATGGCGTGCCGATGATCTATGAAATCCGCGCCTTCTGGGAAGATGCGGCGGTTGGCAACGGCACCAGCCGCGAAGGCAGCCTGCAATATCGGCTGACGAAGATGCTGGAAACCTATGCGGTTCGGCGCGCCGATGCGGTCGCGGTGATCTGCGAAGGGTTGAAGAGCGACCTCGTCAGGCGCGGCATCGATCCGGCGAAGATCATTGTCTCGCCCAATGGCGTCGATATGGAAATGTTCGGCGATCCCGTGCCGCCCGATGCGGAATTGCGCGCCCGGCTGGGGCTGGATGGCGCGGAAGTTATCGGCTTCATCGGAAGCTTCTATGATTACGAAGGCCTGGACGATCTGATCGCTGCCATGCCCGAACTGGTGGCGCGGCGCCCGCTGGCGAAGCTGCTGCTGGTGGGTGGCGGCCCGCGCGAGGCGGCGCTCAAGGCGCAGGCGCTGGCATCGCCGGTGGCGGATGCCGTATGTTTCGCGGGGCGTGTGCCGCATGGTGAGGTCGAGAAATATTACAGCCTGACGGACATATTGGCCTATCCGCGCAAGGCGATGCGTCTCACCGAACTGGTGACGCCTCTCAAGCCGCTTGAAGCTATGGCGCAGGGCAGGCTGGTAGCGGCTTCGAATATCGGCGGCCATCGCGAACTGATAGAGGACGGCGTTACCGGCACGCTGTTCGCGCCTGATGACCCGGCGGCCATCGCGGATGCTCTGGCGGGCTTGCTGGCGGACCGGGCGGGCTGGGAAGAGCGCCGCAAGGTGGCGCGCGCCTTCGTCGAACGAGAGCGAAACTGGGCCGCGAACATCATTCGTTATCAGCCTGTTTACCAAAATCTGCTTGAAAGGCGCAAAGGGGCGATCGTCGCTCCCGTCTGAAACCGTGGATCAGGACCAGTGAAACGCCGCGATGCCAATGCGATCCTCATCGGGCTTGCCGCCATTGGCGGCGGGATGGCGGCCTATAGCGTTCCCGTGCCGCTGCTTGAAATGGCGGCGGTTCGCAGCGGCATCGCAACGACCATTCCGGCTGCGGCGCCTCCGCTGGGCACAGTGGCGCGGACCATTATCATCATTGCATCGGGCATGGGGGCATGTGCGTTTGTCGCGGCTGTTTTGCCATGGACCAAGACGCGGGATGGCGGCAAAATCAGGGGAAAGATAATGACCTTCGCATTTTCGAAATTGGCGTTTCTTTCGCGCGGAAAGAGCGACAAGCGGGCGCCTGTCGAGTTGATCATCGATGCTTCGGACACGCTCGACATCGCGCCGAGTGTGCGCAAATCCGACGCCCATCCTGATGCGCCGCCGCGCCCGCCGCTGATGGCGAGCCGCGATCTCGGCGAAGAGGCATTGCCGCCGGTCGAGGATGCGAGCGCCGCCGCCGCGCCTTTCGGCGAGGAGCCGCGCGGTCCGATTGTGACCGACATCACCGGCCTAGCCATGCCTCGCGCACCCGAACCCATGCCGTGGGAGGCGATCCAAAGTGAGATGAACCGGCTGCTCGGGGGCATGCGCCAGCGGGTCGAGGAGGATATGGACGCGGCGGAGGATGATTCCGAAAAGCAGGCGCTTGCCGCCATGGCGGAACCGTCCATCCGCGATCTGACCGAGCGGCTGGAGCGCGGGCTGGCGCGTCGCAGGACGGCTCAGGCGGGTGCGGCCCATGAAGAAATTTCAGAGGATCCCGCCAGTCCGGTTTCGCAAGATAGCCCGAAGGAAGAGCCGGTGCATTCAGCCGAAACTGAGCTGGGAGATGCCCTGGCGGCGCTGCGTACCATCACCACCAGGGCGGGGTGAGTTTTACCAGTCCTCGATCGTGAGGATGGTGAGGCGCAGCAGAGTTTCTGTAGCGCTGTCGCTGTCG
>CAYOZY010000017.1:5965-23864 GCA_964408525.1 uncultured Sphingobium sp.
TCGGCCAGTTGAACCTTATCGCCGTCCGCCTGAACCAGACGCAACTGTCGTTCGTCGACGCATGCATCGGCGACGATGTGCCCGCTGATCGAGAACTCCGCATCAGGAAGGCTTTCCGCAAAAATATCGGCCCGCGCGGCATGATCCGCGCCGAAAATGCGCATCACGATGCGGTGACGCGCGCCAATGAACGTGGCGCTGGCCCACGGCACGGACGATGTGGCGATAACGGATGCATCTGGCCCTGCCAGTTCAAGAAGCTGTGCTATCACCCGTGTATGAGGGTCTCGCCGAGGGGGATGGGGCCAGTCTCGTTTCCGCAGGCGGCGGCGCATGGTCGTTCCCGGCACGGAAACGAGCTGGCGAATTTTTGCGATTGTCATTGGCTGACGACTCCGCTCTGGCATTTGTTCATGAAATGTTCTATCCTTTGGATCATTCGTTGGGTAGGTTCCCTGCCATTGCGCATATCGAAAACCAGCCTGGGGTCGCGCACGGCATCGCGCCCAAAGCGCGTGGGAGCCATGTGGGTGTCGTTCAGAAACTTCTCTATCTTCCTCAATATACTCATCATTTATTCTCCTTGGGCTGATCGGGTTTCATGGCCTTGGTTTACAATAGGAATAATCCTATATTTCTTCTCAAATCCTACTTGTCTAGGATTTTTCCTAATCATATGGAGCCGATATGGACGAGACTTCGCCGCGTGATATCCTCGCGAGCCTGATCGCGGAAAGCGGCGACAATTATGGCGCGCTTTCGCGCCTGATCGGGCGAAATGCGGCCTATATTCAACAATATATAAAGCGGGGAACGCCCAGAAAACTTGATGAGGCGGATCGGCGGACCCTTGCCGCCTATTTCGGCGTGGAGGAGAAATTGCTCGGCGCGCCGGAAAGCGATTCGAGCGCGCCGCAGTCATCCCATAATTCGAATAAAAACAAGGTTATATCCTTGGTGAAGAGATTCGATACTGCAGCTTCGGCAGGGGTGGGATCGCTGGCCGGAGAGGAGCGTGCGGCGGGCACTATCGGATTCGATCATCGCTGGCTGCGGCGACTCGGTCTGGTGCCGGAAAATCTCTCCATTATCGATGTAAAAGGCGAATCGATGGCGCCTACCCTGAACGATGGCGACACCATCATGGTCAATCGCGCCGATGGAGCGGAGCGTTTGCGCGACGGCATCTATGTTCTCCGGCTCGACGATGCATTGATGGTGAAGCGCGTCGCGCTCTCTCCACGCGGGGCGAGGGAACTGACCGTTTCCAGCGACAATCCGCATTATCCGCGCTGGGAAAATATCGACCGGGCGCTGGTGGATATTGTCGGCAGGGTGATCTGGGCCTCGCGCATCCTGATATGAGAGGGGGTTGCATGGCCGCGCTCCCTTCTCCACATCGAAATGATGACCAGCGCCGATTCCGTATCAGAACCAGCCGTTCCGCCTTTGCGCGCGGCGATCATTCCCGTCACTCCGCTTCAGCAGAATTGTACGTTGTTCTGGTGCACCGCGACCAACAAGGGCGCGTTTGTCGATCCGGGCGGTGATCTTGATCGCCTGAAGGCCGCCGCGCGGCAGCATGGCGTGGAGATCGAGAAGATTCTCGTCACCCATGGCCATATCGACCATTGCGGGCAGGCGGGCATTCTAGCGCGGGAGCTTGGTGTACCGATCGAAGGGCCGCATGAGGACGACCGCTTCTGGATCGCGCGGCTAGAGGAAGATGGCCGCGCCTATGGCGTGAACGGGCAGGTGTTCGAGCCGGACCGCTGGCTGCATGGCGGCGACACGGTGACGGTCGGCAATCTGACCTTCGATGTCATTCATTGCCCCGGCCACACGCCCGGCCATGTTGTGTTCTATCATAGGCCTTCGCGCCTCGCGATCGTCGGCGATGTGCTGTTTCAGGGATCGATAGGGCGCACGGACTTTCCGCTGGGCAATCATCAGGACTTGATTGATGCGATCACGCAGCGGCTCTGGCCGCTGGGTGACGATGTCTCATTCGTGCCGGGACACGGGCCGATGAGCAGTTTCGGGCATGAGCGAGCGACGAACCCTTTCGTAGGCGACCGGGCGCTTGGGATTTGAATTCTGCTCCGCTCACGCGGAGAGGGCTGGTGCGGCACATCCACAGCGCTGCGAAGCGAGGCGTTTCTAGTCAGACAATAAGACTTGCGCGCGCGGGAAAAGCCGCTATAGGCGCATGACTTCGCGATAACCGGACGGCCTGATGGCAAACGGTTTTGCCTCGGTTGATGCCGATGCCGAGCCGGTCCGAATGTCGCTGTGAACTTTTAATTTACGGAAACAGGTGCCGAGATGGCTGTCCCGAAGCGGAAAACTTCACCCTCCAAGCGCGGCATGCGCCGCAGCCATGATTCGCTCAAGGTGGAAGCATATCAGGAATGTTCCAACTGTGGCGAGCTGAAGCGTCCGCATCACATGTGCAATGCTTGCGGCCATTATAATGGTCGCGAAGTCATTGCTGTCGGGGCCTGACCGGCACTAACCTCAAGGGGAACGAGGTGACCAGAAAGCCGCATATCGCCATTGACGCGATGGGCGGAGATGAGGGCGTGCGCGTGATGATGGCGGGCGTGGCCGAGGCTCGTCGCCGGCATGACGGCCTGCGCTTTTCCCTGTTCGGCGATGAAGCGCGCATCAAGGCGGCGCTCGACAACCACCCCAATCTGCGCGCGGCTTCCGAGATATTCCATTGCGAGGGCGTGGTCGAAGCGAATGAAAAGCCCGCCGCCGCGATGCGCCGCGCCAACAGTACCTCCATGGGCCTCGCCATTCAGGCGGTAAAGAAGGGCCATGCGGGCGCCGCCGTTTCCGCCGGCAACACCGGCGCGCTGATGGCCATGGCAAAGCTCGCGCTGCGCACCATGATGGGCATCGACCGGCCCGCGCTTGCCGCGCTGCTGCCCACGCTGGGCGACAATGATGTGGTGATGCTGGACCTTGGCGCCAACACCGAGTGCGACGCGCGCAACCTGGTGCAGTTCGCGGTGATGGGCGCGGCCTATGCGCGCGTGGCGATGGACCTTGAGCAGCCGCGTGTGCGTCTGCTCAACATCGGCACCGAGGACATGAAGGGAACGGACGAAATTCGCCATGCCGCCGCGATTCTGCGCGAAAGCGGCGGGCTGGCGATGCGGTTCGACGGCTTTACCGAGGGCGACAAGATTGGCACCGGCGAGGCTGACGTGATCGTTTCCGACGGCTTTTCGGGCAATGTCGCGCTCAAGACGGCGGAGGGCACCGCGCGCTTCGTTACAGACCTGTTGCGCCGCGCCTTCACCAGCTCGACTCGCTCGAAAATCGGCTTCCTGATCTCGAAGCCCGCCATGCATCTGCTCAAGCATCATCTTGACCCCAACCAGCATAATGGCGCGGTGTTCCTCGGCCTCAACGGCGTGGTCGTGAAGAGCCATGGCAGCGCCAATGCCAAGGGCGTGGCCAATGCCGTGCATGTCGCCGCCCGTCTACTGGAGGAGGACATCACACAGCGCATCACCACAGATATGGCGAGGATCGCCGCCGCGCGCGCAACAGTGGAGATACCAGCCAAATGATCCGTCGCTCCGTCGTGCTGGGGACCGGCTCCGCCTTGCCGGTCACCTCGGTCAGCAATGCCGAACTGGCGAAGCGCGTCGACACCAGCGACGAGTGGATTCGCGAGCGCACTGGCATCGCCAACCGCTATATCGCGGGCGAGGGCGAGACGACTTCGACGCTGGCGACCGAGGCCGCGCGCAAGGCGCTGGAGGCGGCAGGGCTGGCGGCCAGCGACATAGACCTCATCATTCTGGCGACGGCCACGCCGGACCAGACTTTCCCCGCGAGCGCGACCATCGTGCAGGCGGCGCTCGGCATCGACGATTGCGTCGCCTTTGATATGGCGGCGGTCTGTTCGGGCTTTCTCTATGCGGTTACGGTCGCGGACAGCATGATCCGTTCGGGCGCGGCCAATCGCGCGCTGGTGATCGGCGCCGAAACCTTCAGTCGCATCCTCGATTGGGAAGATCGGACCACATGCGTGCTGTTCGGCGACGGAGCGGGCGCGATCGTGCTGGCGGCAGATGAAAGCGAGAAGGGTGAGCGCGGCATATTGGCCGCGAAGCTGCATGCCGACGGACGGCACAACCAACTCCTGTATGTCGATGGCGGCCCTTCGACGACCGGCACGGTGGGCACGGTGAAGATGAAGGGACAGGAGGTGTTCCGTCATGCCGTAACCAACCTCGCCTCGGTGCTGCGCGAGGTGCTCGATCAGGCGGGACTGTCCGCTGGCGACATCGACTGGGTAGTGCCGCATCAGGCCAATGCCCGCATCCTCGACGCTACGGCGCGCAAGCTCGGTCTGCCCGCCGAAAAGGTCATCGTGACGGTCGACCGGCATGCCAATACATCGGCGGCTTCGGTGCCGCTCGCCTTCGATCTTGCTGTCCGCGATGGCCGGATAAAAGCCGGTGATATCGTCATTATGGAAGCAATGGGCGGCGGATTTACCTGGGGCGCATGTCTGTTACGCCTGTAACAGATGTAAAAACTGCCAAAATGGGCCAGATTCCCCCTAAAATGCGGTTCTTTGGCCGTTGCGACCTTGCAATGATCGTCGGCTTGGTGAAAGAAAGATGCCATATCCGGGTGGGGATGAGTGGAAAGAGCGGGGATCATGGGGGATAGCGACACGTTGACACGAGCGGATCTTGCCGAACGGTTGAATGGTAAGGTGGGGCTTTCGCGGGCAGAGTCAGCGCGAATGGTCGAAACGATCCTCGATCTTATGAGCGATGCGCTGGCCCGCGGTGAGAATGTCAAGATTTCCGGTTTCGGCACGTTCGTGCTGCGCGACAAGACCGCGCGCGTGGGCCGCAATCCCAAGACCGGCGTCGAAGTGCCGATCTCGCCGCGCCGGGTGCTGACCTTCCGGCCTAGCCAGATCATGCGCGATCACATCGCCCGCTCCTGACGCTGTAGCGGGGTATCCCGTCGATATTTATGGCGTTTTGCGCATCGGGCAGTTGACCCGGCGCGCCCGCCCGGTGCAACATGACTGTCATGAACAAGCAAAGCGGCGCATTCCTGACCATCAGCGAGCTGGCAAGCGAGCTGGACATCCCCCAGCATATATTGCGCTATTGGGAAACGCGCTTTCCCGCGCTCAAGCCGCTGCAGCGGGCGGGCAACCGCCGATATTACCGCACGGACGATGTTGCGCTGGCGCGGCGCATCCATCATCTGTTGACAGTCGAGGGCTATACGGTGCGTGGCGCGCAAAAGGCGCTGGCGACGGATGGCCGCAGCGAGCACATGGTGGCCCCACCTCCGAAAACGCCGCCAACAGTCCCGCCTCCGTCTGCCACTTTCGCCAGACCGGATGAGGGCGAGGCGCTCGCTCGCTCGAAAGACCAGCTTATCGGCAAGTTGAAGGATATCCGGGCGCTGCTCGAAGCCGCGCTGTAGACATATAAAGGCTTGGAGCGTTGTTCGATCTGATTGGATCAGATAAACTGCTCTATATCATTGTTTTACCGCGATTTCTGAATCGTCAAATGATGCCATTTGAATGGAAATCGCTCTAATCCTTGTCTGGACCCAGTGACGGGTCGACGTCGCGCGGGCGGGTGAGCGCGTTGAGCCGCATGCCGCTCGCCGATCCCAGCGAGGCCCAGTCGGAGCCGTCCCAGCTCATACGGGCGAGGCAGGCGGTCGGATATTTGCTCTCGACAATATCGCGCAGCGGCGAGTTTCCGTCATCGGTGACGAGATCGAGGATCAGATCTTCCAGCCCCGGATTATGGCCGACCAGCATCAGGCTTTCGACCTCCGCCGGGGTTTCGCGGATGATGTCGAGCAGGGTCGATGAGGATGCGAGATAGATGCGCCGGTCCCATATCGGCTCGATAGTGCGGCCAAGCCCTTCGAAAAAGGCGTCAAGCGTCTGTTGAACGCGGGCTGCGGGCGAAGCGATCAGCCGGTCTGCGGCCAAACCGTCCTCCGCTGCCTTGCGGCCCATCGCCATGGCCGCGCGTATGCCCTTGGCGTTGAGGGGGCGGTCGAAGTCGCGCGCCACGGGATCATCCCATCCAGACTTGGCATGGCGCAGCAGCGTGAGTGTTTTCATTCGTGCATCAATCCCGATTCCTGCTCCTGATGCACCAGCGGCGTTGCAAATCCAAGTCGTTCGCTCACGGAAATTATCGCCTCGTCAAGCGTAACGCGCCGGATCGGGACAGAGGGCGGAAAAGCGGACAGGAGCCGGCTGGGCATGGCGGCCGAAAGGATGACGAACATGCCCTTGTCGTCCTTGCTGCGGATGAGGCGACCGAAGGCCTGGGCGAGGCGGGCGCGAATGATGGCGTCGTCATAGCCGTTGCCGCCATTTTCATCGCGCGCGGCCAGCTTGCGGGCGGCATGCAGAACGGTGGGCTTTGGCCAGGGCACACCCTCCATCACCAGAAGCCGCAGCGAATGACCGGGCACATCGACCCCATCGCGCAGCGCATCCGTGCCCAGCAGCGAGGCGCGCATGTCATCGCGGAAGATGTCGACCAGCGTGCCGGTGTCGATAGGGTCCACATGCTGCGCATAGAGCGGAAGGCTGGCGCGCGCGAGCCTGTCGGCGATGCGGGCATGGACGGCGCGAAGGCGGCGGATCGCGGTGAACAGGCCCAATGTGCCGCCCTGCGCCGCCTCGATTAACCGCGCATAGGCGCCCGCCAGTGCCGATATGTCGCCGCGCTTGATGTCGGTGACGATTAGCACCTCGGCCTGCTCGGCATAGTCGAAGGGGCTGGGCGTTCCGAACAAGGCTGGCGCACCGCCCAGATGAAGCGCTCCGCTGCGCGCCTGCGCGCTTGCCCAGTCGCCGGTGCCGCCGCGCAGTGTTGCGGACGTAAGGATGACGCCATGGGCGGGCTTGAGCACCGTTTCGGCAAAGGGGCGGGTCGGGTCGAGCCAGTGGCGATGCAGCCCGATGTCATATTCGCGGCCCTCGAAGCGGTCTACCGCCAGCCAGTCGACGAAATCGGGGTCATTCGGTCCGCCGACGCGCGCAAGCAAGGCCAGCCAGCCGGACAGCAAGTCCGCGCGCCAGCCCAGCGAACCGATTGCGCCCTCAATCCGCGCGCGGGCGGGGCTATCCATCCAGTCCGGCGGATCGTCGAGGATCGCCTCCAGCCTTTTTGCGAGGCGATTAAGCGGGCGGAGCAATGCATCCAGCGCTTCGGCTGCCGCCATAGCCGCCTCGACCAGCGCACCGTCTGGCTCGGCAAGCTCGGTTTCGAGGCCATAGCCCGCATCCGCCTCGCCACGTCCGTCTTCCGCCCGCGCGAACACATGGGCGCGGCAGGCGGCGAGCAGCGCTTCGAGCGGCCCCCATGGCTCGCCCGAAACCACGCGCTTGAGCCAGTCGTCGGAGGGCAGGGCGGAGGCGGCATCGCGCGCATGCTCGATGGCCGCAGCGCCGTCGGCATCATAGCTCGCCACATCGGCGAGACGGGCGGAAAGGCCGCGCCTGCGCCCGCGCGAGTTGCCTTCGGGGCCGATGACCCAGCGGCGCAGCTCGATCGCTTCCTGACCCGTCAGCGCGAGCGAGAAGGTGGAGTCCGCGGCATCGAAGATATGATGACCCTCGTCGAAGATCATGCGCGTGGGCGCATTTCCAGTTTCTCCTCCGCGTGCGGCATTGACCATCACCAGCGCATGATTGGCTATGACGATGTCCGCCTGCGCCGATGCCCGCACGCCGCGCTCGATGAAGCATTTGCGGTAATGCGGGCAACCGGCATAGACGCACTCTCCCCGCCGGTCGGTCAACGCGGTCGAGCCGTTGCGGCGAAAGAGCGTGGGGAGCCAGCCGGGCAGGTCACCGCCCACCATGTCGCCATCCTTGCTATAGGCCGCCCAGCGCGCCACCAAATGGGCGAGCACAGCCGCACGGCCCGCAAATCCGCCCTGAAGGGCGTCCTCAAGGTTGAGCAGGCAGAGATAATTCTCCCGCCCCTTGCGCACGACGACCCGCCCGTGGCGCACATCCGGCAGCCTGGTGGTTTCCGCATCAAGCTGGCGTTGCAGCGCCTTGGTATAGGTGGAGATCCACACCGTGCCGCCCGCCTGTTCCGCCCAGAGCGAGGCGGGCGCAAGGTAGCCCAGCGTCTTGCCGATGCCTGTGCCTGCTTCGGCGAGCAGCAAGTTAGGGCGATCGCGATGTTCACGCGGAGCGAAGGCAGCACGCGCGGCGGCAGCATAGGCGCGCTGGCCGGGGCGCGGCTCGGCTCCATGGCCCGTCATCTCCTCAAGCCGAATCTCCACCTCCATTTCGTTCAATACCACAGGGCGCGGGGCGGGGCGGGGAGGGGCTTCTTCCCATTCGGGCAGGCGAGAGAACAGCCAGCGCTCGGCCTGCTTGGGCTTGTCGATATGCGCGCTGACCAGCGCCGCCCAGGGCCAGCGCAGCCGGTGGAGAGATTGCGCGGCGCTCCATGCGCCCTCGCGCTCGGCCCAGTCTGCGGCGCGCATATGGCCGATCAATTCCTGCGCAGCTCGAACGAGCAAAGCGGGGATGTCCTGTTCCCGCCTAGGCGGTTCAAGGCCCAACGCGCGGGCAAGCCCTTGCGGCGTTGGCACGAGAAAGCGCGCCGGGTGAACGAACGCCCACAGCTCCAGCAGATCGAGGCCCGAAAGCTCGCCATAGCCGAGTCGTTGGCCGGTAAGGGGCGCATTTAGCAGCAGGACAGGCGTTTCGGAGGCGCGCGAGACGGCCTCGCCGCGCGAGCATGCGCGAGTCTCTCCATCCCCCTCCCACAGCCACAGCCCCGCATGGCTGGCATGAAGCGCGGGCAGTGGCGGAAGGACGGGAAGGCGGGCCATGGCCCAGCAATAGCGGACCCGGTTTGTTCTTCAATGGAAAATCGGCCCGCAGGCCAGATTTGACGAGGCTGGCTCAGTTCAGCCCGCGGCGGCCAAAGCCATGGGCGGGGCGACGGATACCGGCGAGCATAGAGCCGCCGGGGATGCCGCGCTGGTCCATGTCATGAGCGATGCGCGCCTGTTCGAGCGCGTCATGCAGCGGGCCTTCGTGCAGGGTGAAGGGGAAGCGCGCGCCGAAGCGGTCGCTTTCCGCCCAGATGACGAAACCGAACACGGTCTGGCCGCGATATTCGATCTGGAACTGCATTCCCTTGGGCAGGGTCATGCCTTCGATCATCGCGCCATATTCGGTGAGATCGCGCAGCGTCGCCTCGCCCGATGCGAGTACACTGGTAATCGCGACCGGGATTTCCACCGGGATGCGCGTCGGGCGCGATGAATGAGTTTCGAACTCGGTAGCCATGGGAACAGACCCTAAGTCATTATGGTTAAGCAAAGGTAAAAACGGGGTCCGGGTCGATTACGGAGAAGGGGGAAGAAAAGAGGGCTACATTTCGCCGCTATTGGCCGCTAAGGGGGCGTGTACACTATTGAGAAAGACCCGATTTCATCATGACCGCACCCGTTACCCCGTCTGCTGAACTACGCGAGGCTGCGCTGCAATCGAAGGCGTGGCCGTTCGAAGAGGCGCGCCGGGTGCTTAAACGACTGGGCGATAAGGCACCTGCCAAGGGCTATGCGCTGTTCGAGACGGGCTATGGCCCGTCGGGCCTGCCGCACATCGGCACGTTCAACGAGGTGCTGCGCACGACGATGGTACGCCACGCGTTCGAGGCGATGTCGGATGTGCCGACGAAGCTGATCGCCTTCTCGGACGACATGGATGGATTGCGCAAGGTGCCGGACAATGTGCCCAATCAGGACATGTTGCGCGAACATCTCGGCAAGCCGCTGACGGCCATTCCCGACCCGTTCGGCGAATATGAGAGCTTCGCGCATCATAACAACGCGATGCTCAAGCGCTTTCTCGACCGCTTCGGTTTCGACTATGATTTCCGCAGTTCTACTGCGCAATACGCATCCGGCGCATTTGATGATGCGTTGCGAGATGTGCTTCACAACTATCAGAAAATAATGGATATCATGATCCCGACGCTTCGTGCCGAGCGGGCGGCGACCTATTCTCCCGTACTGCCCGTCAGCCCGAAATCGGGCGTGGTGTTGCAGGTGCCGGTCGAGGTGCTGGATGCGCAGGCGGGGATGGTCGCCTTTACCGATGAGGGCGAGCGCATCGAGCAGTGCATTTTCAAGGGCGGCGCCAAGCTGCAATGGAAGGTTGACTGGGCGATGCGCTGGGTCGCGCTCGACGTCGATTATGAAATGTATGGCAAGGACCTGACCGACAGCGGCGTACAGTCCGGCAAGATCGCGCAGGTACTAGGTGGCAGGAAGCCCGAAGGGCTGATCTACGAGATGTTCCTCGACGAGAAGGGCGAGAAGATCAGCAAATCAAAAGGCAACGGCCTGTCTCTTGAGGAATGGCTGACCTATGGCAGCGAGGAAAGCCTCGCCTTCTACGCCTATCGCGAGCCGAAAAGCGCCAAGCAGCTGCATATTGGTGTGATCCCGCGCGCGGTTGACGAATATGAGCAGTTTCGCGGCAATTATGCGGAGCAACCACTGGACAAGAAGCTGGGCAATCCGGTGCATCATATCCATAATGGCGCTGTGCCCGGCGAGGCACTGCCGGTCAGCTATGGCTTGCTGCTTAATCTGGTCGGCGTGATGGGTGCAGATGCTTCCGCCGCGCAGGTCTGGGCTTATCTCAGCAATTATGTTGAAGGCGCGTCGGCGGAGAAGCATCCGCAACTCGCGGGGCTGGTTGCCAACGCGCTCGCCTATAACCGCGATTTTGTGGCGCCCACGTTGCATCGTCGCGCGCCAGAGGAGAATGAAGCGCTGGCGCTGCGCGAGCTTGATGCGCAGCTGTCGGCGCTTCCCGGAGATGCCTCGGCGGAAGATATCCAGACGATCGTCTATACGATTGGCAAGGATCCGCATTATGGGTTCGAGCAGCTTCGCGACTGGTTCAAGGCGCTCTATCAGACATTACTGGGCGCAGATCAAGGCCCGCGCATGGGCAGCTTCATCGCGCTTTATGGCATTAAAAACAGCCGAAAACTGATTGCGCAGGCGCTGGAGAAATAACCCGCCCGCTCAGGCGAAGGCATAGAGCAGGCGGCCGGGGCCGAGTCGGTCAAGTATGCGGTTTATGTCGTCATAGGAACACGCGAAGCACCCCCAGCTCGGTTCTATCATGCCCGCGCGCGCCAGATCGGCGCTCACACCCTCCGAACCATGGATTACGATTGCGCGGCCATAGGCATTGGAGTTTTCGGGGTCGAGGCCGGTCAGGCGGCGCGCGGGGCCGAATTGGCCGTCATATTCGTTGCGGGTGAGGTAGCCTCCGCCCGATGTCGCATGCGACCCCGGTTCGTTGGAAAACAGCTCGAGCCAGCCTGTTCCTTGCGGGTCTGACCCTTCGCCATGGGCGACGAGAAAGCTCTCTATCGCGCCCTTTTCCATGTCGACAAGGTGAAAGCGTGGCTCGGAGCAATGATGGCTGAAATCGGCGATGCCGACGACATCGGCATAAAGAAGCGATGCTCGGTGCGTTTCCAGCGATCGTTGCGCTTGCGCGAGGATGCGCGCGCCATCGGCGGCGGCAATGGCCGCGCGGGGGAAGAGCGCGGCGGCGGAAAGCGCGAGGCCGGCTTTTATGAAATCCCTGCGGTGCATCCGGCCATCTCCCTAAGCGCACAATAGGAAACGACGCCCGGAACGTAAAGCTCCGGGCGCCGCTTCAGAGTTCACGGGGCTTCTTACCAGAAGAAATCGCGATAAACGGTGACGATCCGCCCGCTGCGCATGTTCACCAGCAGCACGTCGTCATAATGGCGCACCCAACGTAGATGGCCCTCCGCGCGCGGCAGGCGATAGCGCCACGGATCGGAGATCATATAACGCGATCCATAATAGGCGGGGCGCATGTAACCGCCGCGTTCCCAGCGCTTATAGGCGAAGGGTGCTTCCCAATGGCCACGGCGATAGGTGTCGCGGTGAGAGCGGCGATAATCGCGCAGATCCTTGGCATATTCGCGCTCGGCACGGACGACGTCGCGGCGTTCTTCGCGAATCTCCTTGCGATCGCCATAGCGATAGGCGTCGCGCAATTCCCGATGTTCCTCGCGAACATCGCCGCGGCTGTCGCGCACTTCGCGCCACGACTGGGCCGATGCCGCGGCTGGAATGGCTGCGCCCGATGCAATCGTCGCGGCCATCAGCGAAGTCAGTATCAGTTTCTTCATGTTCATTCTCCCGAATGTTCAAACCTTGTTCGACCGGAGCGGTTCCGTGTCGATGAGGCTGTTATGCGCGATTCGATCTGAACCGGTCGGGAATGGGGAGTTCAGTAAAATGAAAGACTTATGGGTGGTTTGCTGAACATAGGTTAAGCTTTGGCGATCCATGCGCGTTCGCGGAACCATTTGGTGAGCACATATTTTGCGCCGGATTTCACAGGCAGCGCGGCATGGAGGGTGTCGACATTGGGCGCGCCGTCCTTGCCGAGGTTGCTCCACATCAACAACGCGCCCTCGCGCGGCGGAACCAGCAGGCCGGCATAGGGGAAATGTGTCTCGCCGCCTGCCTCGACATCCGAGAGATAGACCATGGCAGTCCATATGCGCTGGCCGCCCTGTTCGCGCATATGCGGCCAATAGCTGTCGTTCACGGGGAAATAATCCCAGTGCGGCTTATATTCCTGACCTGGTGCATAGCGCTGGCCCTGGATCGTCTCGCCCATAGCGTCGTCGATGCCCATCAGTGCGACGATGCGGTCGCTCACTGCGCGGACCAGCGCATGATCGCGCTGCATATGGCAGCTATGGCTGGTGCGATAATCCGCGCCCTGCGTGCCGGAAAAGAGCGCGGAAGGCTGGGCGCCGTCGTCGATCATCGCTCGGAGCAGCGCACATTCTTCGGCCGAGAGAAAGTCGCGGCGCAGGAAGATTTCGATCTTCGCGCTCTCCAGGCGCTCGACCAGCGGATTGCGCGCGAGCTTGGCAGCGATGCGCTTGCCGATTGTCGCGCGGTGGGCAGAAGGCTGGTCGGCATCGTCCGGGTGGGAAGCGAAGGCGGGTTGTTTCTTGCGCTTGAAGAACATGGCGCAGGACTAGCCCGTCGAGACCGGAGAGGGCAAGCGCACAAAAAAGCGTGCGGCTCGCCATGAAAAAAAGTCCGGGACATCGCTGCCCCGGACCCTTCTTCCGGCAATCTTGGGAGCCTTACCAGAAAAAATTGTTGATGACGTCCACCACATAGCCGGTACGGATGTCGACCAGCAGGGCGTCGTCATAATAGCGGACCCAGCGCAGCGGACCATGGGCCGGGGGCAGCCTGTAATACCAGGGGTCGCTGATCCAGTAGCGATCATTATACAGCCCGCTCCAGAGCGTTATGCCGATGGAGAAGGGGCGATAGCCATAGCCCCAGCCGCTCGGCGCGTAATAGCGCGGTCCACGATAGATATGGCGGTTATGCTTGCGATAGCGCTGCCAGTCGTAGCGCTGGTCGCGACGCCAATCCCGATCCCAGATATAGCGGTTGTCGTTATGGCGCCAGTTATCACGGCGATCGTCGCGCCGGTCGCGCCAATCGTCGCGGCGGTCCTGCCGCCAATCCTGCCGGTCATCGCGGCGATCCTGTCTCCAGTCTTGCCGATCGTCGCGGCGGTCGTTGCGGCGCTCGTTGCGCCAGCCATTGTCCGGCCGAGGGGAGCCGACGTTCCAACCGCGATTGGGATCGGGTTTGGGGTTTGAGCCGTTCTGCCGGCCATCGTGCGGCTCCTGCCTCCACTCGCGCCGATCGTCGCGCTGGCCCTGCCGCCAGTCCTGCTGGTTGGTGCGTCGTTCCTGACGCTCGGTCTGGCGCTGTTCCACACTGTCGGCCAGGCGCGCATTGCCCTGACGCAGGGTGTCTCCGGCGGCGCGGCCCGACATGGTGCCCCATCGTCCGCCGCGGCCTTCTGGCTCCGCATTGGCGGAGGCGGCGCCGATCAGGGTGGCGCCCATCAATCCGGCAATCATCCAGTGCTTCATCATGTCTCGTCTCGCTTCCTCAAGAAGCCGCAAAGGCTCTCTCCCGATGCCGGAATATCCGAGTCGGGATGAGCGCTGTCTGAACCGCCAGTTCATTTTGTAGAAATTATTGCTCCTTCGCTACTGCTGCCGGACGCAGAGCGGGGGTAGCGCGCGCGGCATCCTCCGGCGTGATGCCCGAAGGCGGTGCGGCTGAAACCCGCTCTTCCCCGGCCATGATCTTCGCCGCGCGATGAATGGCGGCGCGGATGCGCGGATAGGTGCCGCACCGGCAGATATTCGTGATGGCCCGGTCGATTTCCTCGTCTGTCGGGCGCCGGTTACCGCGCAGAAGCAACGCGGCGGCCATGATCATGCCAGACTGGCAATAGCCGCATTGCGGCAGGTTTTCCGCCACCCATGCCTGTTGCACCGGGTGGCTTCGGTCGTTGGAGAGCGCCTCAATGGTGGTGACGAAGCGGCCCTCGCACTCGGCGATGGAAATGCGGCAGGAGCGCGTCGCCGCGCCGTCGACATCGACCGTGCAGGCGCCGCAATCACCCGTGCCACAGCCATATTTTGTGCCGGTGAGGTTGGAAGCATCGCGCAGCGCCCAGAGCAGCGGCGTTTCCGGATCCATGCGATACTGCACCGGGCGGTCGTTGACGGTGAACTTGGTCATGCAGAGCTTATGGCAGCGGGCAGGGCCGGGAGAAAGCCATATTCCGCTCCCTCGTGACCGGGATGGGGCGGTTTCCGCTTGAAATGTGCAGCCTTCGTTGATAGGGCGCGCCCATCACGACACGGACTTGGGTTCGTGGCGCATGTTTTCTTTTGCTTTATGCGGTTGTGTGGCGGGCACATATTCCCCTGCCCTGCCGCTGGGATAGAATGGAGTCAGACGGCCTTATGCAAATCATCGTCCGCGACAATAATGTCGACCAGGCGCTGCGCGCGCTCAAGAAGAAGCTTCAGCGCGAGGGCGTCTACCGGGAGATGAAGCTGCGCCGTCATTATGAAAAGCCGTCGGAAAAGCGCGCCCGTGAAAAGGCCGCCGCCGTGCGTCGCGCCCGCAAGCTGGAGCGCAAGCGGATGGAACGCGACGGCGTCCGGTAAGAATCGTGAGTGCCGGGAGCTTCGGCACTTCGCATTAAAGACGTTTTCTTGCTTCCTATAAGGGCTGATCCATGTCCGTGACCGCCGTTCCGCTTCGCCCCATCGCCAAGGGATCGATTGGCCGCCTGTGGGTGGGCGTTGCCGCCATCGTGCTGGCCGCTGGTGGGCTGGCCTGGGCCGGGCAGAGCGGGGTATCCGGCTCGCCCGCCGCGTTCATGGCGCGCAACGCTGGTGAGCCGGGTGTCATTACCACATCGAGCGGCCTGCAATATATGGTAGTCAAGGATGGCGAAGGCAAAAGCCCGCAGAAGGACGATGTAACGCTGGTGTCCTACAAGGGCACGCTGACCGACGGCACGGTTTTCGACCAGAACGAGCAGACCGCGATGCCGGTCGAGGGCGTGGTCCCCGGCTTTTCCGAAGCGCTTCAACTGATGAAGCGGGGCGGGGAGTATAAGATCTTCCTGCCGCCTGAGCTGGCCTATGCCGATGCGCCACCGCCGGGCAGCACCATCCCCAAGGGCGCCGTGCTGATCTTCGACGTGAAGCTGCTCGATTTCAAATCGCGGGCGGAAATCATGCAGATGCAGCGCGAAATGCAGATGATGCAGCAGATGCAGCAAGGTGGGGCTGGCGTACCGCCCCATCCATAAAGTGGGTTCGGCCTGATTCTCTCAAACCGGGGGAGGAGCGGGGTTCAGCGCTTCGCCAGCCGCTTCTCGATCGCCTGCCACAGAAAATTGAATTGCTTCGCGGCGGGGCTGCTTGGGGCGAACTCCCCGATCGGCTTGCGCTTCGTGCTCATCTGCTCGACTACGCTTGCCATCGGCACAGCGGGCCAGTTCGGATTTTCTCCGGTCACATTCTGGTGCACCCGCCGCCTGCGGTCGACCATTGAATAGACCGGCAAGATCGGCGCATGGCCGCCCCCGCGCTGCACCAGATAGCGCGCGACTTCGCCCAAGGCCCGCTGCGAGAGCGGCGAGGGGATGACCGGAACGACGACGATGTCGGCTGCGCGCAGCACCTGCTCGCTCGTCTCGGTAAGGCCGGGAGGGCAATCGAGGATGATCCGGTCATAATGCTTGCCTAGCCCCTCGATCAGCTTCGCCAGCCGCCTTTTCTTGCCGAGGTCGAAGAACAGCCGATCCAGACCGCGCAGCGAGGTGTCCGCCGCGATCAGATCCAGCCCCTCTACGGTTGAAGGGCGAATGAGCGATTCGACATCGACATCCTTGCTGAAGATCGCCTGCGCCTCGTCGCGGCCCTTGGCGTTGGCGGAGAGCATCCATGTCGCCGCTGCCTGGGGATCTAGATCCCATAAAAGCGTGCGGCGCGCGCTCTTTTTCGCAGATGCCCAAGCGAGGTTAACAGCAAAGGTCGTCTTGCCGACCCCACCTTTCAGGGAATAGACCGCAATGGTCGCCAAGGATTCGCCCTCGCTCATGCTGCAGATGCTAACGCGCCGCGCGTATTCGGCAAGAGCTAGATCAGGCGAATGTTACAATAACGAGACTCTGCTTACAGAATCTCGCGGACGACTTCCTGAGGTCGGCAGAAACGCACACCCTTGTCCGTTTCGACGAAGGGCCGGTTCACATAGGCCGGGTTGGCGACCATTTCATCGAGAATGGCCTCATCGCTCATGTCGGCAAGGCCGCGTTCCTCGGCGTCCGTGCCGCGCGCGCGGATCGCATCCTTCGGGGTCATCCCGGCATCGCGGATGATTTGGCCGAGCTTTTCGCGCGTATAGGGGGTCTTGAGATATTCGATCACCGACACTTCGACGCCCGGCGCCTCTTCAAGGATCGCCAGCGTCTTGCGCGAGGTGCCACAAGCCGGGTTATGCCAGATCGTTGCCTTCATTTTTGCTTTTCCTTTATAAGCCACCCCGAAACCCAGGTCGCCGCCCCCGCACCGAGCAATTGCATTACTACAAAGGCGGGTGCATCGATGGCGCGGATGCCGGAGAAACTGTCGGTCAATGTCCGCGCCAATGTGACCGCCGGATTCGCGAAACTGGTCGAGCTGGTGAACCAATAGCCCGCGATAATCCACGCCGCAACGAGCGCGGGTAGCGCATCGGGGCGGTAGCGCGAACCCAGCCGGATGGTCATCATAAGCCCGAACGTCGCCACCGCTTCGCCGAGCCACTCACCATGCGTTGCACGAATATGCGCACTTTCCTGAAGCAGGGGCAGACCGAACATTGCATGCGCCAGCAAAGCCCCAGCCACCGCGCCGACGCATTGTGTGCAAATCATCGCCGCGCGATTATGGCGGCGCTCGAGAAACAGCGTGACTAAGGGGTTAAACTGCGCGCCGCTCACGGGGCCGAGCAGCGAAATCAGTACATAAAGCACAGCGCCTGTCGCCACCGTATTGCCGAGCAGCGCCACCGCATTATTTCCGCCTGCCAATTGCTCTGCCATGATGCCGGAGCCGATGACGGTCGCCACCAGTAGGCAGGTGCCAAGAAATTCGGATGCGAGTACGCGCTTCATAGCATCCGTGCCTTACCGGGAACTGTTACACCATTGTGAAACAGGCGCGATCAGCCCTCGTCCCGCGCCAGCCACTCTTCCAGCCATTTGATCGTATAGTCGCCATTCTGGAAATCGGGATCGCGCAACAGCTTCTGGTGCAGCGGGATGGTGGTTTTCATCCCCTCGATCACATACTCCTCCAGCGCACGCTTGAGGCGCATGATGCAGCCCTCGCGCGTGCGGCCATAGACGATCAGCTTGCCGATCATGCTG
>CAYOZY010000018.1:0-19832 GCA_964408525.1 uncultured Sphingobium sp.
GCGTCGCACATGCGCGAGAGCACGCGCGCAGTGTCCGCCACCGTTTCGCCACGTCCTAGCTGCGACGTGCCGCCGTCAAGGATCAGGCTGGTGCCGCCAAGCTGCCGGATCGCCATGTCGAAGCTGACGCGCGTGCGGGTCGAATTCTTCTCGAAGATCATCGCCAGCGTGCGGCCGGCCAACGGCGCATCGGCGTCAACCGCGCCCTTGGGCAAAGCCGCCGCCGCGCGCGTGGCTTTGCGGTCTATCGCGTCGGCGATCATCGCCGCGATGGCGTCTGGGCCCGCATCCGAGAGGTTCAGGAAATGCCGTATCATCGCGGTCTCCTCAGCTCGCGGCGGGCGGAACATAATCCCGCGCACCCGCCGAAAGTTTCTCGATACATTCGGCGATATGGCTCTCGTCTATCACCAGCGGCGGCAGGATGCGCACGACATTCTCGCCCGCCGAAACGGTGAGCAGCCCATGATGATCGCGCAGATGCGCGACAAAATCGCGGCACACCGCCGGCTCCGTCATCTTGAGGCCGAGCATCAGTCCCTTGCCGCGCACGCTCTCGAACAGGTCGTCATGATTGGGGATAAGCTGCTCCAGCGCGCCGCGCAGCCGCTCGCCCATCGCGCTGACATGCGCGAGGAAATCCGGCTCGTTGATGATGCCCCAGACGGTCGACCCTACCGCCATCGCCAGCGGGTTGCCGCCATAGGTGGAGCCGTGCGTGCCCGCGACCATGCCCTTGGCGGCTTCCTCGGTGGCGAGACAGGCGCCAAGCGGAAAGCCCGCGCCTATGCCCTTGGCAACCGCCATGATGTCAGGCTTCACACCATATTGCTCATGCGCGAACAGGGTTCCGGTGCGCCCCACGCCGCACTGCACCTCATCCAGCACCAGCAGCAGCCCCTGCTCATCGCAGATGGCGCGCAGTCCTTTCAGGAATTCCTGCGTTGCCGGAGTGACGCCACCCTCGCCTTGCACCGGCTCCAGCAGGAAACCGGCGGTGGTGTCGTCCACCGCTTTGCGCGCGGCTTCAAGATCGTTGAACGGCACAACCTCGAAACCGGGCAGCAGCGGCTCGAACCCGTCGCGCATCTTCGGCTGGTTGGTAGCCGAGATTGTGCCCAGCGTCCGCCCGTGAAAGGCGTTGGCGAAGGTGATGAGCCGGTAGCGCTGCGGGTTGCCATTGACGAAATGATAGCGGCGCGCCGTCTTGATCGCGCACTCCACCGCCTCCGCCCCTGAATTGGTGAAGAACACCGTATCGGCAAAGGTTGAATCGACGATCTGCTGTGCGAACTTCTCGCCCTGCGGGCTGCCATAAAGGTTCGAGACATGCATCAGCGTCGCGGCCTGATCGGCGATCGCCTTGACGAGCCGCGGGTCGCCATGGCCCAGCGCGTTGACCGCAATACCCGCAGCGAAATCGAGATAGCGCTCGCCGCGCTCGCCGATCAGGTAGCAGCCCTCGCCTCGCACCGGACGCACATCGCACCGGGGGTAGACGGGCATGAGCGGCGTGATCGAAGTCGACGACATGGTAGCTTCCCTTTCTGCGAGGCCAGAAGCGGCCTGTGGACGATTGCTGAAATAACCCAAAAAGCAAAAAGGCGACCCCGCCGGGCCGCCCTTACTTGCGAAGCGCGCCGATATCGCGAGGCGCCCATGGGCGTCAACCATTAGCCGATCTGGTTCCAGGCGTCGGCGATTTCGGAAATCATGGCATGCGCCTTGCGCACCTCAGCGGCGTTGCCGCTCTGCGATGCGGAGATCAGAAAACGCCGGGTCTCGCGATATATTTGTGCAAGACCGACAGCGACATCGCCGCCCTGTTCGAAATCGAGGCTGGAGTCGAGCGCATGCACGATCGAGATCGCGCGGATATATTTCTCGGTCGCCTTGCCGCGATCGCCGCGCTCGAACGCCAGCGCGCAAGCATCCATCGCCAGCAGCAACTCGTCGAACAATATCCTGACGAGACCGTGGGGAGAGGCGCCTTCTACGCGGCTGCCCGCATGCACGGCGGCATAGCGACGGGTGGCGGATCCGGCAAAACCTGGCGAGTGATACATTGTTCTGGTGGTCCCTAATCTTATCGTTGGTAAGTCGGTCAGTTATTATTTTCGTTTGTCCACAGCGAGATCTGCTGGGTCAGATAGCTCTGGGTAGCCTTGAACGCGGCAAGCTGGGTCTGCATCCGGTTATACACTTCGCTCAGACGCTCTTCATAATCCGTCATGTCCTCGTTGAGCTTGTCCAGTTGCTTGGAGAGCTGCTTCTGGATCGCGTCATATTTCGCCTTCGATGTGGCCAGAACGCCGTTGGTGCTCTGGAGATTGTCGCGAATGGTCTTGACCGCGACGCCAAGGCCGGGGTCGCTGGCGCTGCTGACGGTGGGGTTCAGCATCTGCGACACGCCGGCGGGGTCCGCCGCAATGGCTGAGTCGAGCTTGGCGCTGTTGAGCGTCAAGGTGCCGTCCCGGTTGGTGCTGATGCCAATGTCGTTGAGCGTGCGATAGTTGCCGGTGCTGGCAAGCTGCGTCGTCGTCAGCTTCGAAAGCTGGTTCAGCATGTCGCGGATGGCGTTATCGCCGGAAAGCGGACCGGCATTGCCGCCATTGGCGCCGGCAGCGCTCGCATTGTTGAGCGCGGTGCGAAGCTGGTTATAGGCGCTTACGAACTCAGTGACGAGATCCTTGGTGCTTTTGGTCGGCTGGTCGGTGGCGAGCGTCACCTTGGTGCCCGGCGCAGCCTTGTTGAGGTCGATACGCACAAACGGGATCGCGGTGTCGAGCACATTGCTGTCGTTCTGCATCTCGACGCCATCGATAAAGACGATGCTATCCAGCGCCTGCTGCTTGCGTGTCATGCCGCCGGTCGTGCCGTCGAAGGTGAACTGCGCAAGCTGCGCGTCCGCCGTATCGGTCACTTCCTTGGTAAGGGTGAAGGCGTTGGCATCTCCGGTCGCGCCCTTGAGCACCAGACGCGCGCCGCGATTGTCGACGACGATGCTTGCGGTAACGCCGGCATTGGCCGCGTTGATCGCGTCCTTGAGGCCGCCGAGCGTGTTGTTGGTGTTATCGACCGTGATCGTCTTCGTGCCCGAAGCAGTGGTCAGCGTGAGGGTGCCGAGGCCGACAGGCTGGTTGGCATCTGAAAGATTGATCGATTCGAGAATCTGCGCCGCCGCAAGCTGCGTCACCTCGATTTGCGCGGGGAGGCCCTGCGGCTTGCCGCCAGGAAGGGCACTGACCGCAGCAATGCTCGGATCATTCGAGGCTGGCTGGCCCGAAAGGCTGGAGTCCGCCAACACGCTGGTCAGCGCCGACGAGAAGGTATCGAGGGCGCTCGCGGCGTTGGCCAGCGCGGAAATGCGCGAATTATTGAGGGAAATGCGGCTGTTGAGCGCCGTTTCTTTCGGCTCGCGCGTTGCCGCTACAAGCTGATTCACGATCGACGTTGTGTCGATCGAATTCGATCCCGACAATATGGTGGCGATGCTGCTGCCGATACCCGTCATAATCGTCCCTTTCACAAGAGTATAACGGCATACAGCAGCAAAGTTTTAGAGAGATTAAAGGCTTTTTTCAGGCGGAAAAGGCAAGAATCTGGTCGACGGTCCCCGCTTTCACATGGGACTGTGCCGACCGGGTGAGCGCCGCCTGCTCGGCCATGGAGCGCGCCAGTTCGATCGCGCGTTCGACGGCCTCCTTGCTGGCGGGCAGCATGGGGATGATGACCGTCGGTTCGGGCCGAAGCTGCTCGATGCTCGCTTCCGCTTCCGCCTGAGCCACATGCGGATCTGCCATGCTCGTGCTGATGCGCGCCAGTATGTCCGCGATGCGGGCCTGCACGCGCGCATAGTCGGCCGCGCTGGCCATATGCTCGCGCCGCGCTTCCTCGCCGCCATTGGCTCCAGTGCCGATACCCGTGCCATCGGCCGTCTGCGCACTCGCGGCGACAGGCGCCACGGCGGGCGCAGCCGGCGCCACGCGCACAGCGGCGGCACGGTCTGGCGCTATCGCATCTATCCGAGGTACAAAATCATTCATGGCACCACCATTAAGGCACCTGTGTAAAACAAGTGCGGACAGATGGACTTAAGCGGAAATTAACCAGATTTATCGGGAATAAACATTTATATCTAATTGATTTTTATATGTTTTTTCCATCCGCATCGAAGCGCATATTTTCGGGCAGATCGATATTCGGGCGCTCGCCCTCGCTCGACAGCCGGTTTTCGACGCGGAAAATAAACGCGAGGATAGTGGCAACGGCCATATAAAGCGCTTCGTCGACCACCTGCCCGACTCGCGACGTGAAGTAGATTGCGCGGGCCAGCTCCGGATATTGCAGCACGGGAACCTTGCTTGTTTCCGCGAGATCGCGGATCGCCATCGCGATCGCATCGCAGCCGCGCGCGACCACGACCGGCGCGCTGTCTCCCTTCAGCGGGTCATAGCGCAGCGCTACCGCGAAGTGGGTCGGGTTCATCAGCACCACCGTCGCCTCGGCCACGGCCTTGCGCGTGCTGCCCGACATCACCTCATATTGCTTGCGGCGGATATGGCCTTTCAGCTCAGGCGAGCCTTCGGTTTCCTTGTGCTCATCCCTGATGTCCTGCTTGCTCATCGCGAGGCGCTTGTTGCGCTGGAACATTTGCGACGGCACGTCGATCCCGGCGATCAGCGCCAGCGCTCCGCCCATGACAAGGCAGGCCAGAACGAAGATATTGCCGACTTCGGCGATCGCGCCATTGAGGTTCATGGACCCCATGGCCGCAATTTCGGTAAGCCGATCCCATATCAGCCATATCCCGACAGCTCCAAGCAGCAGGACCTTTGCCAGCGACTTGCCCAGCTCGATCAGCCCGTTAAGGCCGAACATGCGCTTGAGGCCACTGGCAGGATTGAGCTTCGATGCCTTGAAACCGAAGGCGCTGGTGCGGAAACCGAGCGAGCCCAGCATCGCGGGCGCGGCGATGGCGGCGATGATGGTCGCCAGCATGATCCCGCCAATGGGCAGCAACAGGCCGGAAGTCAGCGAAACTGTGCGCTGCGCCGGTTCGAAGTTCATCACATCGTCCCGGCCGAAGCGCAACGCCTCGATGAGCATATCCTGCAGGGCGCCCATGATCATCGGCCCGCCGATCGCCAACCAGCCCGCTCCCGCCATGATCACCAGCGCCGTCGCCAGCTCGCGCGACTGGAGGATGTCGCCTTCCTTGCGGGCGTCGGCAAGTTTCTTGGCTGTTGGCTTCTCGGTCTTTTCGCCGCCGCCATTGGTGCTCTGCGCCATCGCCTATCTCCCCCCGGCGATGGTCTGGGACTGTTCGAGGCCCTGGCGCAGCGCATCGGCTATGCCCTGCCCCATGATCGGCGCGGCAACAGCGAGCAGGATCAGCCCCGCGAACAGCGCAACCGGAATACCGACAGCGAACAGATTGAGCGAAGGCGCGGAACGGGCGAGCATCCCCATGACAAGCTGGATGAGGATCAGCGCAAAGGCGACAGGCAGCGCGACCGTCAGCCCTGCGCCAAGCAGCGTGCCGCCGAACATCACGAGGCCGTAAATCGCGTCATTGGAAAGCATCGGTCCGCCCGGAGGCATGGCCTGATAGCTCTGGACGACATAGCTGGCGAGCAGCAGATGCCCATCCATGCCCAGCAGGATGAAGGTCGCGAGGATCGAAAGGAACTGCCCCACGACCTGTGTTGACTGGCCCGACTGCGGATCGATCATGGAGGCGAAACCAAGGCCCATGGCGTTGCCGATCGTCTCGCCCGCCACAAAGGCCGCCGCATAGCCGATCTGAAGCGCGAAGCCCATGGCGAGGCCCGCCAGCACCTCACCCATCACCAGCGCTATACCCGCAAAGCTGGTGAGGCCACCTTCGGGCAGAGTGAACACCACGCTGTTCATCGCGGCCATGCCGATGGCCAGCGACAGGATGAGCCGTAGCTGCACCGGAACAGCGCGCGCGCCGAATATGGGCGCAGCGAGAAAGGCCGCGCCGGGGCGGATCATCGCCACCAGCCATATCCAGAGCTGTTGCTCGACACCGAGAAAGCCGGTTGGGATCATCGCCCGCGCCCCGCCCCCTAGCGCGCCAGCACGTCTGGTATGCGCTCGAATATCTCGCGGGCGAAATCGGCGATCAGCAGCATGATCGACCCACCGAACAGCGCCAGCATCAGCGCGACGATGATAAGCTTCGGCACGAAGGTCAACGTCTGCTCGTTGATCGAGGTCGCGGCCTGCACCATGCCCAGCAGCAAACCGGCGATCAGCGCCGGAATGAGGATCGGCGTGGCGGCAAGCGCGGTGATCCAAAGCGCCTGCTGGGCGATGCCGAGGAAGAAATCGGAATTTTCCACGTCCCCGCCTCCGCTTTAGGTCGCGAAGGAGCCGGCGAGCGACCCCATGGTCAGCGCCCAGCCATCCACCATCACGAACAGCAGCAGCTTGAACGGCATCGAGATGATCGTCGGCGAAAGCATCATCATGCCCAGCGACATCAGGGTTGAGGCCACCACAAGATCGATGATGAGGAACGGCAGGAAGATCATGAAGCCGATCTGGAACGCGGTTTTCAACTCGCTGGTGACGAAAGCAGGGAGCAGGATGGTGAAAGGCACATCGTCCACGCTCTTGAATTCAGGCGCTTCGGCCATGTCGGCGAACATGCGCAGGTCGCTCTGGCGGGTCTGCTTAGCCATGAACACATGGAAGATCTTGCCGGATCGGGCCACCGCTTCCTCGATGGTGATCTGGCCTGCGCCATAAGGGGTGTAAGCCTGCGCCGTCACGGCATCAATGGTCGGGCGCATGACGAAGAGCGAAAGGAACAGCGCAAGCCCCACCAGCACCTGGTTGGGCGGCGTCTGTTGCAGGCCCAGCGCCTGACGCAGCAACGACAGCACGATGATGATGCGGGTGAAGCTGGTCATCATCAGGATGAGCGACGGCAGAACCGTCAGCAGGCTCATCAGGATGAGGATTTGCAGGGAAAGCGACAGCGGAGCGCCATTGCCCGAAACATCGCCCAGCGCGCGGGTCAACGCGCCTGCGGGCGCAAGCGGCTGCGTGGCGGGAGGCAGAGCAGGCGCGGCGGGCGCGACCTGCGCCAGAACCGGGTGCGTGAAGGCGAACGCCGCGAGCGCGCCGATCACGGCAAGAACAAGGGCCTTAGAGGCGCGCACGCGTGTCGCCCTCCGCAATCTTCTCGATGCGGTTGCGCGTCACCGAAACCAGCAGGCGCTTGCCGTCGAACTCCACCACGGCAAGCTTGCCGAAGGTGCCCATGGGCAGCATTTCGAGGATCTTGATCGCACGGTCGCCCTGCGCGCCAATCAGGCCGGGCTGATATTTGCGCCAGAACCAGAGCGCGCCATAGGCCATGGCGCCCACCAGCGGCAGCAGGACGATGAGCTTGATGAAATACCAGGTCATGGATCAGGACCGGCGCTCGACGCCTGCCATCACCGCCTCGGTGCTGGCAACATCAACGACGCGGATGCCATAGCGGCCATTGACCGTCACCACCTCACCCCGCGCGATCAGCGCGCCATTGACCATGATGTCGAGCAGGTCGTCGGCCTGCCGGTCCAGCTCGACCACGGAGCCTTCGGCCAGGTCCATGATCTCCGACAGGCGCAGGCTGGTGGCGCCGACCTCGACGGTCAGGCGAACCGGAATGTTGGAGAGCAGATGATATTGCGGACTGGCATTCATCTTGCCTATCGCGCTTTCCATCCTGGGGGCTTCGCTCATATCGCTCATATCATCTGGTCCTTAGTTCATCTTTTCGATCATGAAGGCCGCGCGGCCATTCTGCTCGCCGATCGTCCCCTGGGCGAGCACCCGGTTGCCGACGATCAGCGGCAGGTGCCGGGCAATATTCACGGGGATCACGTCCCCGTTCCTGAGATTGAGAAGTTCATTGAGATTGAGGCTGGGCCGGGCCAGCACCGTCTTGGCCGACAGGCGGATGTCGCCCATCTGGCGGGCGATGCGGGCCTGCCACAACGGATCCTTGTGTTTCATCTCGTCGCCGCTTCCCGTGTTGAGCAGCGGCTCAAGCTGACGCAGCGCAACCAGCGGGAACATCAGCTCGATGCTCCAGCCTTCTTCCTTGCCCAGATCGACCGTGAAGCTCTGGCTGAGCAACTGATCGCTGGCATCGGCGAAAACCAGCGCCTGCGGATCATGCTCGCGCGCGACCAGCGACATTTCCATGGGCAGCAGGTCCGCCCATGTGCGGATCAGCCCTTGGACGATCTCGTCAGACAGTTTGGCGAGAACGCGCTCTTCGCTGCGGGTGAACTCATTGCTCTCGGCGCGCGGGCGGGCGCCCGAACCGCCGTAGAACCGCTCGACCACCGCCGAAATCATCGGCGCCTCCAGCTTGACGAGGATCGTGCCTTTAAGCGGATGAAGCTTGTAGGTGGACAGCGAACAGAAATTGGGCGCCATCGCCGACCATAGGTCGTAATTGACCATTTCGGCTGTCTGCGTCGCGATGACGGGCTTCACGCCGACGATCGGTTCGAGCATCGCGCGGATCTGTCGCGCCATTCGCTCTCCCAGCCGGTCCATGCCGGAGAGCGACACAGGCGCCTGCGGTTCGGATGCCCCGAACTTATAAGGTTGTGCGTCTTCCATTACCAATTTGTCCCCTGCCCTCGGCCGGGGGACATACCCGGCTTTGGACAGCGCTATTGAATAACGAAATTGGTAAAATAAACGTTATCAACTCCGGAATAGCCGGTCTTTTCACGCAATATTTTATTAATCAGCTTGGTCAGCTTCTTCTGGAGCGCTTCCTTGCCCTGCGGGGTCAGCAACTCCATCTCGTTTTCCTCCCCCAGCATCGAGATGATTTCCGAACGCATCACCGGCTCGTGAGTCTTGATCGCATCGACCACCCGGCCATCATAATAGGTTGAAGCCGCAACGGCGATCTGCACCAGAGAATCGGTATCAATCAGGTTCGCGGTATAAGGGGCGGGCATCTGGAAATAGGTCGCCTGATATTTCGAGATATCCTTGGGTTTGGGCAGGTCGACACCGCCCTTGGGCAGTTTGATGGACTTGCCGGGTTCAACCGCATGCGCCGCGCCGCCACCCTCGCCGCCGCCTTCGCCACCCTCAGCGGAACCGCCGAACTGCTCGGCGATCGCCACGGGGTCTTCGCCTTTCAGAACGAGGCGCGGCTGGTTGGGATCTTCTTTGGGCGCTTCTTCTTCCGCGCTGCCAAAGGCTCCGGCGGCATATAGCCCGCCGGCGATACCCGCCCCGCTCATCACCAGCGCGATAGCGGCGATGAGGATCATCTTCTTGCCCTTGCCGCCCTTTGCCGGGGGGGCGTCGACTATGTCATCGCTCATTGCTCTGGTCCTGTCTGCGGTTCATCGTTCCGGTGTCAGGCATAGCGCGCCCGGTCGGAGCGCCTGCCCTGCCCTTGTTCGGCCGCCTCATTGGAAGCGGCGTCATTAAGAACGGTTCTGGTAAACGTGCCTTTAGGGCTGTTGCCGCCATTTTGCTGACCCGCCTGCGCACTCGCCTCGCGATTGCCGTTATGACCGCCATTCTGGGTCAGCGCGGCTTGCGCGGCGGATTGGTTATTGCCGTTCCCCTGCTGCCCGCCATTGCCCATGTCGCCGCGATGCGCATCCGCCATGGGCGCGATCCTGTCGATGCGCACATCGCCGAGGCGAACCGACGCGAGCTGCGCATCCTGCACCAACCGCTGCCGGTCCTGCGCGAGGGCCGCATGCGCCGCGTCGTTATCGACGGTCATGACAACGTCCGAACCGCGGGTGCCGGGGGTGATGTCCACACGCACCGCGCCAAGCGCCTCCGACGCGAGGCGGAAGCTGCCCTGCCCCGGATTGGCAGCAACGCTGGCGATCGTTCGGGCGATGTCCTCGATCCATTGGCCGCTGACACCCAGATCAAGCACCTGCTGATCCAGCGCTCCGGCGAGATTGAGCGCTGGAGCCGCCGATGCGGCGGTGGCGGAAAGCCCCTGAAGTGGCGCGGAGAGCGCGACATCGAGGCGGGAGAGCGCATCGAAACGGGAGAGGATCGGCGCGCCCTCAGTCTTGTGAACCTCACGCAGCGCAGCCTTGCCGTCCGAATCCGGTTCGAAAGTCGGAACGGCGGCAGCATCGCCCGACGCCGTTTCAGCTTCCGTGCCTTCCCCTTCCTGCGTTGCGAGCTGCGCAGCAGCCAGCGCCAGCGTCGAAACGCGAACCGGGTCGGTCGCACTAGCCGATGCTGGTACAACTGCCACAGGCGCGGCTTCAGACGCCTCTTCGGGAACTGGGCCGGATGTCTGATCGGTTGTCGTTTCGCCTGTTCGCGCCGCTACCTGAGCCTCCGCAACGCGCTTCACCACCGCCGATTGCGGCGCGGCATGATTTGCGGCGTTGAGCAGACCTTCGATGGGCTTGCCCTTTGGCGTAACCAGCCCTTCGCCGCGAACTGGGACAACGGGCTGACCTTTTGCGTCGGCAGATGACGCCTTGCCCTTTTCTCCGGCCATGGAAAGCAGCGCCGTCGCCTCACCGGGCTTTACCGGAGCATCGGTCTTTTCTTTCGTAGCGACGGCAAGCACTGCGCTTTCTTCAACTTTACCGTTCTGTTTTATATTTTCTTTTTTATCAATATTTTGAATAATATTATTATTATTTTGTTTTAGTGTTTTTGCATCTGTTGCCATTGCCGGGGAAACAGGCACGGAAGTGGCTTCCTTATCCTCCACAGCCTCCTGTCCCTGCAATCCGGGCACTTCGGCCGCCTTGAGACGACTGTGCGCCGGCGTTGATTCCGCTGGTGCGATCGCAGTCGCAGCTTTGTCCTTCGAAGGGGTCGTTTCAGCGCGACCCGCGACAGGAGTCGTCGCTGAAGCCGCCACCGGCGCGACTTCCGCCGCGGCAATCGGTTTCCCGCTATCAGGACTATCTGCCACGCTTGCGTCGTCCCGCTTACCTATCTTCTTCTCCGCGCTCTTGCGAGAGCGATCAGCCTTGATTGGTTCCTGCCCGCTTTCATCGGCAGAGGCGGCCTCCCGCTCGGCGGGCGCGGCAAGGTCGCGCATCACCGAGGCGAAATCGCGCGCGCCATCAGGGGTGGAGAAAGCCTGATCTTCGCCCAAACCGATGCCCAGACCCGGAACCGGGCCATTGCGCGCCGATCCATTGACGCCTTGCTGGATAGAGATGCTCATCACGCTCCCCTCGATTGCATGTTGCGATAGCGCGGGATCGCGGCAATGCGCGCTTCCCGCTGTTCCTCGACCTGTGCATGGGTGCGCTCTTTCAGGCGCACCGCGATTTCCTTGTCGCGATTGGCGACAAGCTGCTGGTCCTGCTTCTGGTCGATGACCTTGTTGGCATCATAAAGCGCGCCTTCGAGCTGCTTGCCCGCCCGCTCCAGCCGGTCGGCCAGCTCGCGATAGGCCGCAAAAGTGCCGCCCATTTGCGGGTCGGCCTTGAACAGTTCGGCGCGAACGCGCGCCAGCCTTTGCGCATTGCTGGCGATGCTGTTCGCCTCTTCTCGCGCACGAACGGTTTCAGCGACGGCCATGGCGTGCTGCGCTTCGCGGACGCGGACATGGCGCTGGCGACGGGCGAGAAGCTTGCCGCTCACGATCCATATCCTTGACCATATCCCTGGCCGAATTCGGCCTGAAGCGCAGCGATGCTATGATCGATGCCGATCTGCTCCTTCTGGCTCTGGCGCAGGAAATCGAGCACCTCCTGCCGTCGCGACACGGCCTCGTCGATCAGCGGATCGTTGCCTGGGCGATAGGCGCCCATCAGGATGAGATCGCGATTCTCCTCATAGGCCGCCCAAAGCGCGCGATAGACGGCGGCGGCGCGCAGATGTTCTTCCTCGGTCACGTCCGCCATCACGCGTGAGAGCGACTTACCGACATCTATCGCCGGGAAGATGCTCTGTTCCGAAAGATGACGCGAGAGCACTATATGCCCGTCGACAATGGCGCGGGCGGCATCGACGATTGGATCATCGGTGTCGTCGCCATCTGCGAGCACGGTATAAAGCGCGGTGATTGAGCCACCGGAGCGCAAATCCACACCCGCGCGCTCTACAAGGCGCGGAATGAGCGAAAGCGCCGAGGGCGGATAGCCCTTCATCGCGGGCGGTTCGCCCAATGCCAGCCCGATCTCGCGCTGGGCATGGGCGCAGCGGGTCAGGCTGTCGATCAGCAGCAGCACCTTCTTGCCGCGCGCGCGGAAATATTCGGCGATGGCGGTGGCGCGAGCGGCGGCGCGCAGCCGCAGCACGGGCGGATGGTCCGCGGGCACGGCGACGACGACGCTCTTGCCTATCATCCCGCCCGAAAGCTTGGTTTCGATGAAGTCGGTCACTTCGCGACCGCGCTCGCCGATCAGGCCCGCGACGACGATGTCCGCCTCAGCGCCTGCGATCATTTGGCCCATCAGCACCGATTTGCCGACGCCCGAACCCGCGACGATGGCGATGCGCTGGCCCCGCCCCGCCGTGAGCAGCGCATTGACGGCGCGCACGCCGAGGTCGAACTTTTCCGTGACGCGGCCCCGGTCGAGCACATTGCCGCGCACGCCGTTGATCGGCCAGATGCCCTGCGCGAGGATCGGCCCCTTGCGGTCGAGCGGCTGGCCCATCGCGTCGATGATGCGGCCGACAAGCCCCTCGCCCACCTGCACCATGTTGGCGGCACTATCCGGCTCCACGCGCGCGCCATTTTCCAGCGGCGCATCGACATCGAGAGGCACGAGAATGGCGCGATTGCCGCGAAAGCCGACCACTTCGGCGCGGGCGAAGCTGCCATCGCCAACCGCGACCTTTGCGCCGGTGCCGATCGGACGGTTGAAACCGGTCACCTCCAGCATGCCGCCTTCGTGGCTCGCCAGACGCCCGACATGGCGCGGCGCATCGGAAAGCGCGACATGGTCGAGCATCTTTTCGGCATGGGCGAGGCCGGATGCGATCATCCCTTGCCCTCCATGTCGTCGAGCAACGCCTTGAGGCGTGAAAGCTGGGTATCCGGCCCGTCCTCGATCCAGCCGTCAGCAGTATCGAGACGAACACCGCCGCGGCCCACGCTGGGGTCGGGCGTCAGGGGGAAGCCGAAATCATGGCCATCGAGCAGCGCGATGTCATCAGGGTTTACATGCAGGCTGTTGCGGCTCTGGCCTTCCTCGATGAAAGCGGCAACCGCGCCGACGCGCTTGGCCAGCAGTTCGGCATCGATCGGCGTTTCGCCTACAATCTGGCTAACGAGGCGAATGACGGCGGACGAAAGCAGCGTGGAAAGCATGCCGTTGGCTGCGGGCGCGACCTGCTCCAGTGCCTGTGCAAGCCGCATCATAACTTCCTGATCGGTCGTGAAATTTTCCGTGGCGACGCGCATGCCGGCATCGAATCCTTCGGCGAAAGCATCGGCGCGCGCCTGCTCCACCGGGTCGTGCTTGCCCGCCTGCGCGGGCGCGGCCTTGCGTAACACTTCCTGCCCGTCGGCAAAGCGTGCGTGAAAGGCGCCGCCTCCACCCGCTTTCCCAAGCGCGCCGATGGCTACAGTCTGCGCATCGCCCATGCTGGCGGAGGATAGTATATTAGACAAAATCGTCTCCTCCGCTGCCCAGCATGATGGTGCCCTGTTCGGCGAGGCGCCGCGCCTCGGCCACGACCTTCTTCTGCGCGTCGATGACTTCGGCGAGGCGCATCGGCCCGCGCTCCTCCATCTCGTCGACGATCGACTGTGCCGCGCGCTGAGACATGCAGCCCAGCATCTTCGCCTTGAGCATCTCGTTCGCGCCCTTGAGCGCGACGATCAGCAGTTCGTTGTCGATACCGCGCAGCAGGGCGCCCATGTTCTTCTCGTCCATGTCGATCAGGTTGTCGAAGATGAACATCTCCTCCTCAACCGTCTGGGCGATAGCCTTGTCGCGCTTGGTCAGCGCCTTCATGATGCGCTGTTCCATGTCCTTGCGGACATTGTTCATGATCGCGGCTGCCTCGCTGGTGCCGCCGCGCTGCGATGTCGCGCCCTTCTTGGTGATCGGGGTGCCGCTGGCCATCATGATTTCGAGATCGTCGAGCGCCTCGGCGCTGACCGGGCCAAGCGTCGCGACGCGATAGACCACATCCTCCTGAAACTCGACCGGGAGCATGCCGAGCACATCGGCCGCCGCGCCCGGTTCGAGATGGGCGAGGATGATCGCCATCACCTGCGGATGCTCACCCTCGATGATCGCGGCGATTTCGCCCGCGTCCATCCATTTGAGCATAGAAAGCTTGGTCGTGCGGGTTGGCGGCGTGATCCGCGCGAGCATGTTGTCCGCACGCTCCGGCCCCAGTGCCTTGTGCATCGCCCCGCGTATATGGCGGGTCGCGCCGTAGCCGATGGTTGTACGGCGACGGGCCTTGCTGACGAACTGGTCGAGCGCCTGATTGACCTCCTCGATCTCGACGTCCGCGACATCATACATGGCATAGCCGAGCTGACGCACCTCATCGGGTTCGAGGCGCGAGAGTATCTCCGCCGCTTCATCCTCGTTGAAGAGCATGAGCAGGACGGCGGCGGCGGCGCTGCCGTGCAATGCGCGGACGGCATCCTCGTCGCCGTCCATATCCATATCGAAATCAGGCATTCTCTTTAGTCCTGCCCTCTCTCAGAAGATCGCGCACGACGAGCGCGGCGCGATCGGGATCCTGCTTCACGAAATTGCGGATAAGATCGGCGCGCTGGGCATAGTCCGGCGTGGAGCTTATCATGTCGAGCGTCACCATATGGCTTGGGTTGGCCTGAGCGGCCTTGGCCAGCTCCTGCGACATCTGCTGGCCGATTTCACGGCGGCGAGCGGCCTTTGCGGCAGGCGAAGGCCCCGGAGGCGCGGCTTTCGCCTCGCCCATTTTCTTGAGCATCGGGCGGCCGACGCCGAAGATCAGCACCGCGATGGCCGCGAGCGCGGAAAGATTGCGCACCAGCATATTGAACCATGCCGCCTCGAAGATCGACGGACCCTCCGCATCTGCCGCAGAAGGTTTGGCGAAAGAGCGGGTTGAGAGCGCAACGCTGTCGCCCCGCGCGGCATCGAAACCGACCGCGCCTTTAACAAGCGCCTCGATCTGCGACACTTCCTGCGGGCTGAGCGGTTTTCCGTTCGGTCCATTGTCGAGCGCGACCGCCACCGACAGGCGCTTCACCGTGCCAACCGCATTTTGCGTGACGGAAATCTCGCGGCCCAGCTCGAAGCTGCGGTTGAAGGTCTCCTGCGTGCGCAGCGGCGCAAGCTTGGGCACGGTCTGGCCGTTGGGCGCGACCTGACCCGGCGCGGCGGATGCACCGCCCTGCGTTGCCTGAACATTGCCGGCCTGGGTGCCGGGCGTGGCGGGCGCGGGCGCGACATTGGAAAGCGCACCGGGAATCCCGCCGGGTTCATTGCCGACTCCGGGCGCATTGTCCGGGTTGCCGGCCTGCCAGCTCCCCTGTTCCACGCGCAGCCGCGCCTCGTCCTGGGGATAGGTTTCGCGCGTTGCCTGACGCTCGTCGAAATTCACCTCGGCATGTACTTCGGTCGAGAACTTCCCGGCGCCGACCATCGGTGTCAGCAATGTTACCAGCGCCTGACGGTAGCGCTCCTCGATGCGCGATTGCACGGCGATCTGGCGGTTGGTTTCACCCTCGATACCGCCGGGGTTAGAGAGCAGGCGGCCGTTCTGGTCCACCACCGAAACCGCTTCGGGCGAAAGGTTCGACACCGAAGAGGCAACAAGATGCACGATCGCCTGCACCTGCTCGTCCGCGAGCGAACGCCCCTGCGCGAGACGCAGCATCACCGATGCGGCGGCCTTGGAGCGATCGCGCAGGAAGATGCTCGGCGGTTCGACCGCAAGGTGCACACGCGCGCCTTCGACCGAGTCTATCGCCTCTATGGTGCGCGCCAGATCCATTTCGCGGGCGGTGCGCAGCTTCTCGCCCTCTACAGCGCGGCTGGCGCCCATGGGCAGCGTGTCGAGCAGGCTGTTGCCGTCAGGGGCGCTTTTGGGAAGGCCCGCCGAAGCCAGCGTCATCTTCGCCTTGAAATAATCGTCCTCGCCGACGGTGATCGCGCCGGAGCCGTCATCGAAACGATAGGCGATGGCGCTCTTGTCGAGCACATCGGCCACGGCAGCCTTTTCTGTATCGGGCAGGCCACGAAACAGGTCACGCTGGGGTGGTTCGCGCAGCGCCATCCAGATGAGCGCCGACGCCGCGACAACGGCAACGAGACCGAACATCGGCAAGGTGCGCGCTATGGCGGGCTGGCTCAATATCTCGCCGATACGGGCGCGCCAGAGATCAAAGCCTCTCAGTCCCGGATAGGCTCCCGACGGCGCCGGGGCGACCGGAAGTGCGGGCGAGGAAGAGGCTGCTGCCAGAAGATCGCTCATGTTCTTGTCGTTCCTTCAACCGGACCTGTCATCACACCGGCATGCTCATAATGTCCTTGTAAGCGGACAATAATTTGTTGCGGACCTGAAGCGTCGCCTCGAAGCTGACCGAAGCCTTCTGCTTGGCAAGCATCACGGCGGCGATGTCGGTCGTTTCGCCCCGTTCGAACGCGGCGGCGGCTTCGCCTGCCTCGTTCTGAAGCCCGTTGACCTTTTCCAGCGCGCCCTTCAGCGCGGAGGTGAAATCGCCGGGCTTGCCAATGCCTCCGCCTTCGACGCCATTGACACCGGCGGCGCCGGGCGTCTGCGAGACATCGCGCAGGGCCGCGTTTTTCTGGAGGATGGCGTTGCGGATCGCCATCACGCTGTCGGTGGAAACGCTGTTCATGCCTCAGCCCTCCCTTGAATCAGACCATCGCCATGGAGCGCAGCTCGGCGAGGCGATAGCGCAAGGTGCGCTCCGAAATGCCGAGCTTGCGGGCGGCGAGCGCCCGTTGTCCGTCCGCCTCGCGCAGCGCGTGACGCACGGCGTCGAGCTTCGATGCACGGGCGATATCCTGAAGTCGGACCGGGCGCTGCTGGCGCGGCGCGGCGGGTATCATGATCTTCGGTTCGGCCATATTTGCTAGCGGTAAGGGCTGCGGCGTCCGGCTCGTCAGAGACAGATCGGAAGCGGCGATGCGCTCGCCATCGCGCAGCAACACGGCGCGCTGAAGTACATTGCCCAGCTCACGGGCATTGCCCGGCCATTCATGACGACGGAGCATTTCCAGCGCGGCGCTGGTCGGCCATGCAAATGCCTCGCCCTCCGATGCGCGCTCGTGCATCGAGAGCAACATGTCCGCACCGATAGCGAGGACATCGCCCCGGCGGCTGTTGAGCGGCGAGAGCGCGAGCGGCATGACATTGAGGCGCCAGTAAAGGTCGCTGCGGAAGCGCCCTGCCTCGCTCTCGGCCGCGAGATCGCGGTTACACGCGGCGATCACCCGGACATTGACCGGTACCGGATGGGTCGCGCCCACGGGAAGGATCTCGCCTTCCTGAAGGGCGCGCAAGAGCTTCGCCTGAAGATTGATCGGCAGTTCGGCGATCTCGTCGAGGAACAGCGTGCCGCCGTCCGCCGCAAGGACCAGGCCGTCGGAAGAATTGGCCGCGCCGGTGAAGCTGCCCTTGCGGTGGCCAAAGAGCATCGCTTCCATCATCGTTTCGGGCAGGGCCGCGCAGTTGACAGCGATGAAGTCCTTTGTCTGGCGATCCGAACGGGCATGAAGGAAACGCGCCATGCCTTCCTTGCCGGTTCCGGTATCGCCCTGAATGAGCACGGTGGCGTCGCTCGCGGCGATGCGCGAAGCGAGCATCATCAGGCGCGCGCTGTTCTCATCACCCACGGCGGGCATGCCTGAAGGGCGCAGCAGCTCCGCCACCAGCGCACAGGCGAACTCGACATCCGTCGGGCCGAACTCCACCCGCGCAGGCAAGCCGTTGGCGGCGCGGATGAAGCGCGGCTCGCCTTCGCGATAGTCGATCACTATGTCGCGGCAGGTGGCGTGGGCGATCTCGCTCGCCAGCAGCACATAAACGCTGCCGCGCTCACGCGGCGCATCGGCCGCCACCGGCGCAATATCGAGAAAGGCATGTTCCAGCCAGTCCTGCAAGGCAGGCACACGGGCGCACAGCGCATCGCTGATGCCAAAGGTCGGCATTCAATCAGTCCCCATAATACTGACCGGTCGATGCCCCCGCACCTTCCGGTCCTTCGATGAGGTGATTTTGCGTATCAACGCTTAGGATATGGTTAACATTGGCCGCATGTTTGCCGCCCCGGCAATTTTTTTCCGCCCCGGTTTTTCCAAAACAAGCCAACAGGTTACGGCGATGTTAACCATGCTCCTCCCGGAAATGCGCGGTTCTGGGCCTTCGGGCGGCAAACAGGCCTGACGGAACGCCCGATCCCGGCTGGTCGAAAGAGCCGAAAAAAGATCATTTACTTTTAAAATCGGGCCGAACGTCGCCGTTATCTTCCTTCGAGGCCGCCGATGCCAATCAGCGACGCGACCTGACCATTTGAAGAAAAGGAACGATCAATGACTGTTATCGGAACCAACGTAGCCGCGATGCGTGCCCAGTCCGCTTCGACCAGTGCAGCGATGAGCCTGCAAAGCTCGATGGAAAAGCTTTCCTCCGGCAAGCGCATCAACAGCGCGAAGGACGACGCTGCTGGCCTCGCCATCGCCACCAAGATGACCGCGCAGATCCGTGGGCTCAACGCCGCCGCCCGCAACGCGAACGACGGTATCTCGCTCGCTCAGACCGCCGAAGGCGCGCTGGGTGAAATCAGCAACATGCTGCAGCGCATCCGCGAACTGGCCGTCCAGTCCGCCAACGGCACAGTCACCGCCGCCGACCGCACCGGTCTCGACGCTGAAGCCCAGGCGCTGATCACGCAGATCGACAATATCGCCAACGGCACCGAGTTCAACGGCGTCGCACTGCTCGACGGTTCAAACGCGACAGTCGACATTCAGGTCGGCACCGCCAGCGGCGACACCGTGACCATCACCCTGGCGGACGGCACCGCCGCGACCCTCGGTGTTGCCGCGGTCGACCTTTCCACCTCGGCGGGCGCGAACACCGCGCTGGGCCTGATCGACACCGCGCTCGACACGGTGGCTCAGGGCCGCGCTACTCTGGGTGCCGCCCAGAACCAGCTCGGCGCGACGATCAGCAATATCACCTCGACGGTCACCAACCTGACCGAAGCCCGCTCGCGCATCGAGGACGTCGATTTCTCGGCGGAAACCACGAACCTCGCCAAGGCGCAGATTCTGAGCCAGGCTTCGACCGCGATGATCGCTCAGGCCAACCAGGCCCAGCAGGGCGTCCTCTCGCTGATCCGCTAATAAGCGGTTCGGAAAATGAATTGAACGGTTGAGGTATTGGTCCACCGACAACCGGTCAGTTGACCCCCGGCACTCTCCAGTCCCCACCGTGCCGGGGGTTACCCCCTTCGATCAGACGGCCACAAAAGCATAATCGAAAAGCAAGACATTGCGCACAATTTCAGACCCTCGCCCTCCCCCAGGGCGAGGGTTTTATTTTTATCGACGAATAATTTCCCGAATTTCCGAGGTTTTTCAGTGCATTTAATGTTTGGCGCAAAAAAATTAACCCTGCCCATTAAAGTTCTGATGAGCATGGTCGTTATTGATTTTGAAGGCCGCAAACCTGCGACCGGATAGTTAGAGATAAGGACCAAATCATGACTGTTATCGGAACCAACATTGCCGCGATGCGCGCTCAGGCTGCTTCGCAATCCGCTGCCATGCAGCTTCAGGAATCGATGGAAAAGCTTTCCTCCGGCAAGCGCATCAACAGCGCGAAGGACGACGCTG
>CAYOZY010000018.1:19932-23436 GCA_964408525.1 uncultured Sphingobium sp.
CCAACCTGACCGAAGCCCGCTCGCGCATCGAGGACGTCGATTTCTCGGCGGAAACGACCTCGCTAGCCAAGGCCCAGATCCTGAACCAGGCATCGACCGCGATGATCGCTCAGGCCAATCAGGCCCAGCAGGGCGTCCTCTCGCTGATCCGCCAGTAAACTGATTGATCGGCCAAGGTATTGGTCCACCGAACGCCGGTCAGATGACCCCCGGCACTCCCCAGTCCCCACTGTGCCGGGGGTCACATTCCCAACGAACGGACCAAAGCAAGAAAGAATATGAAAAGCGCAAAGCATTGAACCCTCGCTCTCCACCGGAGCGAGGGTTTTTCCTGTGTGCGCTTGCCGATGATTGCGGGAAGAAAGGCGCAACGGCGCTCAGCCGATGTCCATCATCTTGCCATCGGTGATGATGGCGATATCGCCTATTTTCGTCACTCCGAAAAGCTTCTTCGCGAAAGCCGTGGGAACGCCGATACATCCATGAGTGGCATTGCCCCATTCCACATCGCTGCCGTGGATCGCGACCCAGTCGTTCGTCAGCCTGAGCGAATAGGGCATGGGCGCGTTGTCATAGGTTCTCGAAACATGGTCCGCATCCTTTTCGAGGATCGGATAGACGCCGAGCGGGCTGGGTTTGTCGGTCGCACCATAGAGAATAACCGCTGCGCCGATCTCATAGCCGTCGCGGAACACCGAAAGCGTCTGCGCCTTCAGATCGATGGTGATGACCACCGGCCCATCGGGCACGCCCGCATCGTCCCAGACATATTCTCCATGACGAAACGGCCCCTTGATCGGCAGCACGCGCTTAACATGAAAACGCGCCGCGGACTGCTGCGCGGCCTTTTTCAGCGCGGCTTCGTCGGGCTGCGGTGCACTGGTGCCTTTTCCGGGAGACACCGGCTGGATGGGTTTTGGCGCGGAGATCGCCTTTCCACCCTTGCCCGCTTCGTCCTGCGCCGAATCGCTTGCGCCAGGGAACAATCCCTTGCCCGCAATGCCGAGCGTCACGGCAACCACAGCCGCGACAGTGCCCGCAAAGGCAAGCTGCGCCCGTTTTCCGGACGCCTTTCCTCTTCGCAATATCATCTTCGGCATGACGAGCCTCTTGCCGGATTGGTTCAGGGGACCGGAGCCGCCATCAGGCGGCGCGCATGGCAATGTGCTTCAATCCGCCCATTCGCGCAACAGCACGCGCAGCTTGTCGAGCGCCGCTTTCTTGATCTGGCAGACGCGGGCTGCACCGATATCGAGGGTCGCGCCGATCTCATCGAGGTTCATCTCCTCGACGAAATAGAGCTGCAACACCAGCGCCTCACGCTCCGGCAGTTTGCCGATGCAGGCGGCCATTGCTTTCTTGAGCGATTCGCGCTCCAGCATGTCGTCGGCGCGTTCCTCGATGTCGGCGAACCACATGGACTGGTCCGAATAGACCTCGTCGATGCTCTGCTCCTGCACCATCTCGGCGGCATCGGCCATTTCGCGATAATCGGCCGGGTCCAGCCCCATTTCGGCGGACATTTCCGCCTCGCCGGGCGTGCGGCCCAGCCGCTGTTCGAGGCGCGCGCGCACCGCCATAATTTCCTTGCGCTTGGCCATGCCGGAACGGCACAGCGTCGCATGACGGCGCAGATGATCGATCATCGCGCCGCGAACGCGCATCTGGGCATAGGTAGCGAAACCGAAGCCGCGATCCTCATAGCCATTTGCGGCTTCGACCAGCGCGACCATGCCGATCTGCAACAGATCTTCGACTTCTATGGCGTTGGAAACGCGCCCGTGCACATGCCAGGCGATCTTGCGGACGAGCGGCATATACTGGCGGGCGAGTTGTTCCGGGTTGTGCGCGCCTGCTTTGCGACCATAGGTCAGCGCCTCGCCATCCGCTCCGATCCTGCTCATATACATATTTGCTTATCGACCCCGAAATTTCAGATAGTCTTTTACGCGCAAAAGGTTAGACAATTCTTTCACGCGAGCCGGGAATGGGATCGTGCCTCGGTTGAGCCTTTTCTCCACCGACTACGGCGGCTACTTCAACAGGCTTTCCGTCGGGAATTTCAAGGAAAGACAGTACCGGCGTTTCGGGCAGATGCGGCTTGAACAGGCGCGCGAGCGCGCGCCGCGCCAGCGGCGAAGTGACGATCGCGAAGTTGCGCGCTTCGGCAAGAAGCGGTCGCGCGGCCTCAATCACGGCATCGGTGATTCGGCTGGCCAGCGCAGGCTCAATAGGATGCTTGGCGTCGCCCGCGACCCGCATCGCCTGCGCCAGCAGACCTTCGAGATCGCCGTCGAGGGTGATGACGGGCAGCGGCATCTTCACCGGCACCAGCGTCTGGATGATGAGCGAACCGATGCGCTGGCGCACCGCTTCGACCAGTTGCTCGTGGCTCATATCGGGCTTGGCGGCATCGACCATCGCTTCGCAGATGCGACGGAAATCCTTGAGCGGAATCCCTTCCGCCAGCAGCGAGCGACACAGCGAAGCGATCTGCGCCAGAGTGAGCATCGCGGGCGTGAGGCCGTCGACAAGCTGCGGCGAAGCTTCCTTGAGCGCATCGAGCAGCTTGCGGGCCTCGTCCATGCCGAACATCTCGGAAGCGTTCATCGCGATGAGCTGGTTGAGGTGGGTTGCCACCACGGTCGCCGGATCGACGACGGTATAGCCCGCAACCACAGCCTCGCTGCGCTTGTCGGGCGTGATCCAGACGGCATCGAGGCCGAAGGTCGGGTCTTTCGCGGCGCGGCCCGGCACAATCGCTTCGAGCGCGCCGCTGTCGAGCGCGAGCAGATCTTCGGGCCAGATTTCGTCCTCGCCGACGATGACGCCGCCAATGGTGATGCGATAGCTGTTGGGTTCGAGCGCCAGATTGTCCTTAACCCGCACCAGCGGCACTACGAAGCCCAGCTCCTTCGAAAGCTGCTTCCTGATGCCGGTGATCCGCGCCATCAGCGGCGCGCCTTTGCGGTCGTCCACCATGCCGATCAGGCCATAGCCGATCTCCAGCCCCAGCACGGCGCCATCGGAAACATCGCCCCATTCGATGGCCGCCGGATTTTCCGGTTCCACGACGGGTTCGGGCACATAGGCGGCGCGCGCATCGGAGGCGGCCTTGAGGCGCCATGCGGTGAAGCCCGCAAAGGCGGCGGCGGGAAGGATGATGATATGCGGCATGCCCGGAAGCAAGCCCAATATGGTCAGAATGGCGGCCACGGGTGTCCAAGCCTTGCCGCTGCCAAACTGCGAGGCGATCTGGCCGGAAAGGTCATGCTCGCTGGCAACGCGGGTGACGATGCTCGCCGCCGCGATGGAGAGCAGCAGTGCGGGTATCTGCGCGACCAGTGCATCGCCGATGGCGAGGATTATATATGTCTGCGCCGCCTGACCAATAGAAAGATCATGGCTGGCGACTCCGAGGATGATACCACCGATGATGTTGATGACGAGAATGAGCACGCCGGCAATGGCGTCGCCCTTCACGAACTTGCTGGCACCGTCCAT
>CAYOZY010000019.1:0-13792 GCA_964408525.1 uncultured Sphingobium sp.
GAGTACCGCATGTTGTGAATTTACGTGCGAATGGGGGTTGACGACGTGAAGTCACATGGTAGTGTGGTGTGTATACACGGCAATAGACACTAAAATAGTGTGACAACACAAAGGCTGAGGACGATGGAAGTACCAGAGACCCCGTTTGTTACCCGCTCTGAGCTGGCCGAACGGTGGAACATGAGCCCACGGACACTTGATAACTGGTCTGTCCAGGGGCGCGGACCCGCAGGCCGACGGTTCGGCAAGCGAGTTATGTATCGCTTGGCCGATGTCGAGGCGTACGAGCGGTCGGTGTTTGAGGGGGTGGCCTGATGACCAGCTCTCTCGACATCGCGACCGCCGCGCTCCACGACCTGATCGTGTCCGCGAAGGCCGAGGCCACGGACACCACCGACCCGTACTTGACCGTTCTCACACGGTGGATTGACGTGTTACCCAAGGTGCGAGAAGTGCTGTCCGTGATGGACATTCACGAATCGACGCTGGGTGAAATCGAGTACATCTACCGAGAAGCTGTGACCTCGTGGCTGCGCGGCGACGAGCCCGCCAGCCTCTTGGCTGACGACCCCGGCACGGCCGCGCTGCTGGCAGACGACGAGCTGGAACACCGAATCCGGGAGGTGCTGGACCCGCCAGCGGTCTGGATTTTCTGAAGACTTCCCGTCCTCGCAACGGCGCGGGATCGGGGAATGGGGTTCGCCCCAAAAGAAAAACCCGCCGATGGGCGGCGGGCTCTCGCACACATGAAAGGACATGCGATGAACGACAACAACAACCAGGATACTGAAATCGACATTGATGCGGTAGTTCGATGGCTGGCTGAGCAGCACATCGACTGCGAGAGGTGGTCCGACCCCGGCGCGGAAGACCGCGCGCAGGCCCTCGCTCGCGAGGCCATCGACGGCCTGATACAGCCCGATTTCGAGGTGCTCCACTCGCAACTCGGCAGGGTCGTGTGGGAGTACATCGAGGAGGGCTTTTCGCTCCCCGCCCCTGGAGTTCCACGGTAAAACCCTGTCTGACCGGGAGGGTGTTGCCGACCCGCAACGGGTGCGGAACACGGGGCTCACGACCCCGACACCCACGATGCGTCAAAAGAGTTGGCGCACAGTAAGAAAGGATGTTTTGATGGCTGTTACTGTCGATTTGCCAACGAGGATTGACCCGATTGTGGCCGATCTGCTCAGTGAGCGGATCTTCTCTCCGGGAGAGCTGTACGCCGAGCGGAGAGAAGATTCTGACCACGACGTGGTGCGATACGCGGTGTACAGCGCCAGGGGGTATGGGCCACTGCCTGAGTTTTCCTGGCAACCGAACTCACACAAAGTCATCAAGTTGCGGCTGTCGGAGCTGACACCGCGTCAGGTCGAGACCATCCGCGAAGCCGCCGTCTGAGAGGAGGAAATCATGGACATCGAAAACACCAGCGCAACAGTGTGTTCTGAGTGCAGCACGATCAGCACACTCGTGCGCCTGGTCGATGTGCTGATGAAGATGAACGTGGACTTCGAAATCCAGCACGCAGCGTGACCGTCCGTTAGAAGCCCCCGGAGCCGCTTTTCCCCGGGGGCTTCTCCATGTCTAGGGGACGTGCAGCCTCCCACTTTCCCTTGTCGGCCAGTCCAACTAGCTTCAGAGACATGTCCGAAACACCAATCCTCCGAGCCTCTCTCATGGCCCTGGCCGACCTGTTCGATGAACCCCGCGCCCTCAATGGCCCCGACGCCGAGGTGTGCTCCGCTGCTGATCGGCCCGTCGAGTGGGCTGCCCTCACGGTCGGCTGGTCTCGTGTCCTCGGCGCGGCCAGGGTCATCCAGTCCCGTCACTCAGAGGATTCCCGTGATGACGTGTTGGCCCAGTGTTCCGACGCGGCAAGAGAGGCGGCTGTGGCCGAACTCCGTTGGGTGTGGTCGCGAATGGTGAACAAGTACGTCGAGGCGGTGGAGTCCGATGCTTGAGACCGAACCACCGCTGACTCCCGACGAGCGCCTGCTCCTGGCCGCTGTCTATGCCAACCTCGCCGTGTCCCAGAATCGACCGTCTTTGGGACGGCTCGCCGCCGAGCGGTCGTGTTACGCCGACCTCAACAGATGCGGTCCCGAAACCTTGTCCCACAAGGAGATTCCCGCAATTCGGCTGTCGGAGGGTATCGAGACGGAGGAAGCATGTTGATTGGATATGCGCGGGTCTCGACTGTCGAGCAGTCCACGGGGCTCCAGCTCGACGCGCTCCACGCGGCCGGGGTGGAGCAGACGTTCGTGGACGAGGGGATCAGCGGCTCGGTGTCCAGCCGACCCGAACTCGACCGCTGCATGGAGGTGTTGCGCGAGGGCGACACGCTGGTGGTCTGGCGGCTCGACAGATTGGCTCGCTCCCTGCGGAACCTGCTGGAGTTGGTGGAGTCCCTGTCCAGCAAGGGTATTCACCTGCGGTCGCTCACCGAGTCCATCGACACCAGCTCGGCGTCGGGGCGACTCGTGCTCTCGGTGTTCGGGGCTCTCGCGGAATTCGAGCGGGCGCTCATCCTCGAGCGAACCCAGGCGGGGTTGGCTGCGGCTCGGTTGCGGGGAGCCAGGATTGGGCGTCCAGCGGCGATGAGCGCTGGGCAGGTTGAGCAAGCGAAAACGCTTGTCGGTGCGGGACATCGAGTCGGTGATGTGGCTCGGAGCCTCGGGGTCGGGAGGAGCACGTTGTACAGGGTTCTCGGGGAGGCGGGATAGCCCCGTGAGGTCGGCGGTGGTCGGTGAGTGGGTCGTCGTCACGGGCGGCTGGTCGCTGTTCCGCACGATGCGAGAGCAAGTGTTAACGCCAGCCTTGGCGCGGCAAGTTGCCGAATGGTGTTACGAGCAACGGGATTACGAGTCAGCCGCTGAACTGCGGTGGGCAGCCACCGAGGCAGAGAAATGGCTCGCAGGAGAGAACCCCGGCCAGTCCGACGACATCGTTGCGCGCATCGACGAGCTGTTAATGAGCGACGAGTTGTTGTCGATGGACTCGATGGCTTGGTCACCCATGTCAGAATCCGAGGTGGCGAGGATCCTCGCGGGTGAGCAGGAAGAGACTCCTCACCCACTGCCTGTGGGACAAGTCCACGTGATTCCCGTGGATCAGGTGGACGAGTGGATGGACTGGTGGGACGGGTTGAGTGAGTCCGACCAGGCGGACACTCCGTGGTTCGTGGTGTGCCACGCGCACAAGACGGTGGGTGAGCGAGATGTCCCGTGCGGCTGCGGAAATCCCAGTAATTCCAACGATTTCCGGTAATATGCGGGAGCATGGTGAGAAGTCCAGTTCCGTACTTCGGTGGAAAAGCCTGGCTGGCCGAGCGGCTGGCTTCGGTGTTACCCGCACATAAACACTACATCGAAGTATGTGGCGGGAGCTTGGCCGTCCTGCTGGCCAAGAAGCCGAGTAGACAAGAGACGGTCAACGATTTGGACGGTCATCTGATGACCTTTTGGCGGGTGTTACGTGACAGGCCCGACGAACTGGAACGTGTGTGTTCTTTGACCCCTCACTCACGGGCTGAAAGGGCTCTGGCGCAGGAGATTTCGAGTGAACTGGATGATTTGGAGATTGCGCGGCGGGTGTTCGTGGCGCTAACACAGGGGAGGTCGGGGAGCCTTACTCGCACGGGGTGGCGGCACGACTTGCGGCCCGTGAGCACCCCGATGCCCGTGACCCTGCAACGCTACGCTGGCCGAATTGGTGCTGCTGCCAAGCGGATTCGTGGTGTGAGCTTGGAGTGCAGGTCAGCAGTGGAGCTGGTCGAGGCGTACGGGAGTGACCGTGGAAACCTGCTCTACGTGGACCCGCCGTACACCGTGGACAGGGGCATCAGGAGGGGCGGGGAGTACAGAGTTGAGATGCGGTCGGAGAAGGCTCACCAGGAGTTGGCGTCGGCGTGCCTGTCGGCGGACGCGGGTGTCGTGGTGAGTGGGTATGCCAGTGAGCTGTGGGACTCGGCGTTGGCGGGCTGGTACCGCTATGCGATCCCCATGCTGACGAGCCAGGGGTCGGGGGACGGCCGGCGGACGGAAATCGTGTGGAGTAATCGGGCTCTGGAGGGGCTTGGGGAGGGCTCTGGCGAGGACTCTATTTCGTCAATTGAGGGGGGTGGAATTGACGAAATGGTGAGTCGGTGTCCTGGCTGCTTGGCGGTGTTGCGACAACCGAAACGGGGACGGCGAAAGGTCTGGTGCTCGGCCTCGTGCAGGACGCGGGGATGGCAGGTACGACGGGATGTCGAGGGGGAGTCGGTCGAGGACGATGAGGTGGCGGGATGACCAAGTTCAGGACTGTCGTCGCCGATCCCCCGTGGAGGTACGAGAACCGAGCGTCGCGTGCCGCTGCGGAAAATCACTATCCGACGATGGGCACCGACGAGCTGTGCGATCTGCGTGTGGTTCCCGAGTACGCGGCGTCCGCTGCACATCTGTATCTGTGGGTGACGAACTCGCACCTGTCGGATGGGTTAAAAGTGGTGTCGGCGTGGGGATTTGACTACAAAACGACCATCACGTGGGTGAAGCCACAGATGGGCATGGGGAATTACTTCCGTAGCGGCACGGAGATCGTGCTGTTCGGGACGCGCGGCGGACTGCCGACCCTGCGGAAAGACGTGCGCAATCATTTCACTGCTCCCCGTCGCGCCCATTCGCAGAAGCCGCGCGAGTTCCTGGAACTCGTGATGGCGTCCTCCCCAGGTACGTACCTTGAGTTGTTCGCGCGGTGCAACGGGCACGTCGATTGTGGCTGCTCTCGTTGTCTGTTCGGATGGGCGGTCTGGGGCAATGAATCGGGTCAAAACCCGTCACAGGGTGCCCTTGAAACCCGTCACACACGGCCCCTGTGCGGGCGCTGTTTCCAACCCGTGCCGAAGCCGAAACGGGGTCCATCGGGGGTGTGGTGCAGTGCGGCGTGCCGCACTGCGGCCTGGCGGGAACGCCAGGGTTGATGTGCGGTCTATCCGTCCAACACTGTGGGAATGAGGTCACGGGCTCGTTGGGTGTATTGGTTCTGGGTGTCTTCGAACGCTGTGACCATGCGTGTGATGCGTTCGCGGTAGGTCATTGCGCGCTCGGCGCGGATGGTCTTCTCGGCCTCGCGCTGCACAAGCAATTCGGAGTCGGCGTCGCCCTCTAGTGGTGTCCAGGTGTGAGTGTCGGTGATTTCCCAATCGTTGGCGACCGCGAAGCCTTCCGATTGCAGACGAGCCAGGAGTTTGACCATCGCCTCGCGGCGAGGTCCCACGATGTCGGACCATTCGGTGATGAGGACATCCAGCGCCGAGAGGGTGTCCACCAGCGCCGAGAGGGCCTCCACCACCACGGGCATCTCGACGATAAGTCGAGGGTTCACCACTTCTTCTTCGGGGTATCGGTCGGCGATGACTTGCGCGCGACGGGTCAGCTCGTTGAGCACCTCGTGCACCGCGACCCCGACTTCTCCTGCGTGGTGACTTAACTCGGCTGCCATGTCGCGGCGTGCGCGCAGCAGTGCCAAAAGCTCGTGCGGACTACCTTCCACCTGTTTTACCTCTCCACAACACGTGATTGGCAGGTTATCCCAGCACGTACCAGTCGTCTCCGATTGCCGTGCGTAGGAACGCCATGTGAACGTGGATCTGGAATAGGTGGGCGCTGTCTACATTGGATGCGCCGCCAATCCGCAGGCCTGGCGAGAATCCGTACACCTCATCGAACTGCAATGATCCAAGATGTTCATGGACCCGATCGAACATGGGCTTCTCATTGCGATCGAAGAAATCGAACTGCTCTTTTCCTGATGCCGTGAAGAAGGACTGCATCGCGCGTTCAATGCCTTTGGGCGGTGCCCAGAAAAACACGGTCCCACGGGCTGGCTCAACGGTGAGTGAAATTCCGTACCCCGGTGTCCAGAAGAAGGTCTTACCGAAGGCTCCTCTGGCGAACGGAATGTATTGTGCACCTTCACCCAACCGTGGATGCTGGATTGCGTCGAGAAGAACCTCCTCGGTGGTGACCTTCCATTCGAGCGGATCTACGAGCCAGGCCACGCCGTTCCCAAACCCCGAGAATCCGAACTCCTGCCAGTATGCGATAAGGCAGTCTGGGACAAGGCCGGTGTAAGCGCGAACGTGTTCGTCGGTGCATGGGGGACCGGGAACGGAAAACGGTAGTTCTTCGAGGAAGCACTCGAAGTATTCGTCCGGCACCTCTTCACTCCCTACCGAGTCTGATGTTCACGATGGCGTTCGGGTCTTGGGTTTCCAGCCATGCCCTGAAGGCGTCCCTCTCCTGCTTGGTCAAGTTACCAAGGGCATTGTTGACCTGCCAATCACCATAGGTGAGTCCCTCGGTGTAGCCGCCGAATTTAATGTCCGGGTTGTGGATTACTGGCTGTGGGATGAGGCCCGGACTGGCCGGGAACTGTGCGTCTGCGTATTCACGAGCCAGGCGCTTTGCCTCGGCTGGGCTGTATCCGGCGTCGATCAAATCTTGCGTGCCGCGAACGCCGAGTTCTGTACGAAGAGCACTGCGGGTATCCGTGGTCGCCGGGCGTTCAGCTTCCATGTGGTCAAGCACTTGTTGGACGCTTTGGGTGTTGAGCCCGTGTTCCCACATTTGAGTGTGGCGGTCGATTTCAGCGGAGTGGTTCGCCTCATGCTTGTCGGTATACGACGGGGAATCAACATCGTATTGGGGTGTGCGGGGAAGTTCGTCAACCGATACTCCGTGGTGGGTGGCGAGGTCGTGGAGGTTCTGTTCGCCTCTGTCCCAATCCATCTGGTCGCGAAGGGCACGGTGGGAATCTCGTGCTTCGTGCAGGATGTCGTCGGCGCTGCGAAGTGGCCCGACAGCGTGCTCGGCGGCGACTGCGCCAGGGGCATGGTCGCCGGTTCCGCCGCCCGGCGGGGTGTGGTGTTCTGGCACATCGGGGGTGTGCCCTGCGCCTGGTAGGTCGGGGTGGGGTGTGTGCGTGAGGTCTCCGAGGAGCCCGCGAGCACCTGCGACAGCTTCACCACCCACGGCCCCTGTGGCTGCTCCTGCCGCTCCTTGGACGAGTTTCTCTCCGACGTAGCCTCCGGGGTTGTCAGCGATGCGATGCGCTTCATTGCCCAGCATTTCCAAACGTTCCTGGGGCGTGGCAGTCGTGTAGTCCCACAGTCCCTTGGCAGTGTCTTTAGCCAAGCCAGCCCAGGCTTCGGCAACCCCTGGTGCGCCAGGGCCAGCTTGCCCGGTGAGTTTCTTGGCTTCGTCGAGCATGGCGTTGCCTGCGACAGCACCACCGTCGCTGGCGTTGGCGAAGAACTTGTTCCACTGTTCCCCGAAATCCCTACTGACATGTTCAGAGGGGGAGGCGGACGGAATGTCGGCGGTGCGGATCAGGCGCGGATTCTGAGCGTTCTCGACCGCTTTATTGACCTGGGCTTCGATTTGGTCGGCAGGCACGCCCTGTTTGGTTAGTAGTTCGCGGGTCATCTGTTTGAACGCGGGCACGTCCTTGGCTTGCAGTGCGGGTGCGAGTTTGGCGGGTGGTTCGCGTCCGCTGGCGACATCGCGCACCCCGGGCACGGCTCCCACGCCGCCGAGCTTGGAGGGGTCAACGTTCTTGTCGCCCACGGGTATGTCTTTGGGATACAACTTCTTGTAGTCAACCGTGTCCCCGATGGGGGCGGCGGCGGGTTTGGTTGTTCCGTCGGCTGCTGCGGCAGCTTGGCCCCGTAGTGCCGCGAGGTAGCCGTCGGGCTTGACGGTGGAGTTCGGTGTCGCGGGTGGTGCGGTGGCGGCGAGAGCTTTGTTGATGTCGAAAGTACCTGTGGCACCGTCGTACACGCCGTCAAGTTCTTTGCGTGCGGTGGCGACGAGTTGGGCGACTTGTTGACACCCTGAGAACCAGTCGTTGGCGGATTTGGTCAACTCCGCTTGGCGTGCCTGCACGAGCTTGGTGTTTTCCTCGATGACCTTCTCGCTCGTGCCTGGCACGGGGGTGTAGGACAGATGCAAGTCTTCTGAACAACTCACACCTTTATCTTTTTGGCTTTCAACGTTTTCGATGATGGTTCGTGCGTTGGACAGTTCGGGGATGATGGTGTGGTCGATGAGAGGCGCGGCGGTGGTTCTGTAGCGTTCGATGATGTCTTCGGCGGCGGCGGTTGTCTTCCAGCCCGAATGCGTGTTGGCTTCTGCTGCTTCGGCGGTCGCCCCACTCCAATATGTGCCGCCAGGTTTTTGCACGCTGGTGTTCAGGCGGGAAACGGTTGCTTCATGATGGGCGGCAACGGATTTCACATGTTCTATCAGCGTGTGGTAGCTGGTCTGGTCAGCGTCGAGTATCGCCGATTTCGTTGGACCATTCATCGCGTGGGCTTAGGCGTGCAACACGTTTCCGATGGCGCGCATCAGTGCGATTCCCTGTTCCTCGGTGAGCACCAGTCCCTTTTGGAACGCGGCAATCACCTGGGCTAGGGCGCTCATCCAGGTCGCGAGCAGGGCGTTCCTGTCGTGCATGGTGGTGGACAGGGAGTGCATCGCGGCGATGGCGGGATCAGCGTTGGCAGGTGGTGAGGGGGCGGTGGGCATCTTGGACTTCAAGTCCGCGATGAGGGACTCGATCTCGGGCGCGAGCTTGCCCAGTGCCGCCAAATCGGCGGCAAGCACCTGTCCCATGGCGTCCCCCTGTATCGGTTAGCTGATCATGGGCAGACTACAGCCATAGTGACGGGGGACACCACTTTTGATGTTCCGCCGCCGCAATCTGTCACACTCGGTGTCGGGTGCCGCCCTGCACGCCACTCACCATGGTCCCATCGGGGCGGCACCTACCCGCCTTTGATGGGCAGTGCGGGCACGCCCATGGGCTGACACGATCAGTTCTGGGTGCCGTCCTCCGACCGGGGCGGCACCCCCTCATTCGGACGTTCCAATCCCCGGACACCCGTCCCGTCCGAGAGCCCGTTGACCAGCACTTTCACCTTCCGTGGGCTCGGCCGGCGCGTGTCCGGGCTCTAGGTTACCGACCCCGGTAACCTGACTGACCAGCACTTTTGCCATCGTGGGGACTCGACATTCCCTGCTCAGCGGGCTCTTCGTGCCCCGTGAGCACCTACCGGACACCGTGTACGCCGTGGGTGGGCTAGACCACGGGGATGCGGGTGTCCGGGGTGCGGGGCTGGAGGAAGGGGCACGACTCTTAGGGTGTGGCGGGGACTTCCCACTGCGCGATGAGCGTGTTCGATGAAGTTGGATCGCGCAGGTCAAGGAGGGTGGGTGTCGCGGACTCCAGCACGTAGAACGAGATGTACCCTGCGGTGTTTCCGGTCGTTTTCGACCCCAAGGGTGGATCGTTGGAGTGGTCATTGATCTTCACGCCGGGGTCGTGAGGCACGACGGCGGTCGGGTTGACGGTCTCAAGCGACCAGTCCGATGTCGGGAAAGCGCCCTTGTTTGAGGTGACCCTGACGTTGAACATGTAGAACACATGAGGTTCGTGGTCTTGCATGTTTGTGGCGTTCACCTTGCTGACGAGAAAGGCATTCACCAAGCCGTCATACCCGTCAGGCCCACCCTTGGTCACGTGGAACGGCTGTCCGAGTGGATGTGGTGAGGTAGGCGGCGCGGTCGGTGACGGCGGGCTGCTCGTGGTGGTCGTGGTGGCTGTGGTGGTGTCGTTGGTGCCTGTGCAGGCGGTGAGTGCCAGCACGGTTCCTGCCACCACAAAGCTGTGAAGTATCGCGTGTCGTATGTTCTGAAACACCGTGTCCCTTTACCTTTCGACGGTTTAGCGCTCGTGCTGGGTGGTGACGATGGCCTACGTTGTCCGTGGCTCTCGGGATGAACAGAGTGTGACACGAGAGCACCCCAGTACGCGGGGACTCGACATCCGCAGGTCAACAGGCATTCTCAGCTCCCAGTGTTGTTGTCACACGTGAACAATGGTCACACCGCCGGGGCTGCTGATCGTCAAAGTCTCATCCTTCAACGTGAAGCCCCAGTAGTTCCTGACCTTTATCGACTGTCCCGAGTTGAGTTGTTGACCAGCGTCGGGCCGATACACCGCGCGCCCCGCATTGGCTACAGGTGGGACGGGAATATCAAACACTGTGTCGGCCGCGCAGACTGTGAGGCCCTGAGCGCTTACTTTTGAAATGATGCCGACGATGACGTTCTTGCTGTTCGCGGCGATGACTGAGTCACTGATCATGAGTGCGTTGCAGTTTGCAATTCCCACGTTCGGGTCTGGGGTGCCAGCGTTCCGACAATTACTAGTGTCGATGAAAACCAGATCGCCTGCGGCGATGGCTTGAGGGTGCTTTCCAGGAGCGAACCCAGGCTCTACGCCGCCTTCTGGGTCGTCTGTACGAACGAAAGAGAACGCGCGGTTTCCCTCGGTGGTCAGGCCCTTGTGCTCCATCGTCACGCACGCAACGGTCTTCTGTCCGGCGAGGCAGCGAACACCGCTCGCGCCGATATTCACGGTGTCGGCAGTGTTCCCTTGGACGCTGGGTGCAGCGTGTTCCGATGTGGTCGTAGACGCCGTTACGGAGGACGACGACGTGGTGGCTGGGTGGTCGGAGTTCGCGCTGCACGCTGTTGGCGCGATGACCAGTCCCGCCGCAAGAAGTGCATGGAGAGCGTTGCTTTTCATGGAATTGCCTTTGTTCGATGAACGGGAAGGTGATGCTGCAATCGAGGGATCCGCGTCGAGTGGTGGACGGTGCATCCCCGAGGGAATGACGGTGTTGACGCGACACTAACAGCGAGGCCCGACAATTTAGGAGACTCTGGACTGGGGCTCTAGCGAAAGAGTTGTCCGGTGATCGGCAACCTGGTGAGCTGGGTTTGGGGACTCGATAACCCCAGTTCAGCGGGCATTTCCGAGGGTGGCGGGCGGAATCTGCCCGCGAAGTGCCCGCCCACTTGCCCGCCAAAAATGTCTCTGACCTCGGGTTATTGGGTAGGCGGGCACTTTTGGGGGTGTTTTTCCCATTGCGGCATATATACGAACTTTTCAACTCCACACATCACTCGATGGAGAGTTTTTCTTTTGAACCTATTTTCTTAGGAGAAAAGACCCAAAAGTGCCCGCTTGGACAGATAAGCCCAGGTCATGACCTATTTTTGGGCGGGCAAACACGCGGGCAAGTTTCCTTGAATCTGCCCGCCTCCCCGCATAGTCGCAGGTCAGAGGGCTGACCAGACGGGCAGAGTCGCGGGCACTTCAGCCTTGCGCTTCCGCCATCCTTGCCTCTTGGCTCCGTTACCAAACTGTGACCTTTGGGTTCCACCCCCTCGTCGCACTGAGGGTGTTACGCCTGGGCAAAACGAAATCCCTTGTGGTTGTTATGTTTAGCGAAACACGCTGTGAGGCAACGGATTTTCGCATCGTGCCTGGTAGTGAGTGGTGCCTGCCCGTTCGTCTCCCCTCGGAGCACGGTCGCAATCTCTCTCGATAGCAAACTCAAATGGGTTTCTCGCGTTATCGAACAGGGGGAGTGTTCGAGCACTTCAGAGCGGTAATAGTGTTGGATTTCGGTAGGCAGATGGCTACTAGTTGGCTACCATGGTCATATGGGAAGGAAAGTCGGCGTGAGCCTCATCGCGATGAGGTCGCGTAAGGCGCGATGCACGGTACTCAAAGCCATCACCGAGGGCCGCCTGCCCGCCGAGGAGTTGGAAATCGCTGGAGGGCGTCGGGTCTGGCTCATCGACCCCGCTGATGCCGAAGCCCTGTGGCCCACAGATATTCGAGTTTCGGCTTAAACAAAAAATAAGCGCTCACCCTGGCCGGTGAGCGCTCGTATCGGAAAAGGAACCACACCACATGGCATTGCCCGATGAAGTAAGCCTACCAGCTACGGGGCTTCTAGGACAGACCCTGCTCCCCGACCACTTCGACTACCTTGCCGGGTCGGGCATCTCAGAGGCGTACCTGAAGGCGACCCCGCTGATTCGCAGTGTGGAGACCCAGGCCGACCTGCCTGACTACTTCCGTGAGCGCGAGGACATCGTGCGTCCGCGCGGCATCCTGTTCGGGTGGCGCACCAAAGACGGAAGCATCGAGTGGCAGTTGCGCCTTGACGAGCCACTGACCGACCCCGACACGGGGCGGGTGAAGAAGTACCTCATGCGCGCCGACTCCGGGATTCGCTACGGGCTCATCTTGAAGCGCTCGGGCTCCAAAGTGCTGATCGTGGAGGGCACCAAGCAGGGGCATGCCGTCGCCGCCGCTATCGACATGAACACCTCCGTGATTCAGATTCCGGGGTGCACAGGTTGGAGCCGTGACGGCTGGCAGGTGCCCAACGACATGATCCACCTGACCCGTGGGCGGCAGGTGTTCATCCTGCTGGACGCGGACGCCGCCGACAACCCCGACGTGTACACCGCCGGGGAGAAACTGGCGAAAGGGCTGCGCCCGCTGTCCAAGTCAGTCAGGTTCGTTCCCTGCCCGGGCGCGGGGAAGTCGGGCATCGACGACTTCCTGTCCGAACACGATGTGCGGGAACGCAAGGGGCTTGTGGAAGCCCTGGTGGGGAACTCCACGACCAAGCCAGCGTCGCATCGCCCCGCGCGCCCGAAACTTACCGTCCTTCCGGGTGGTCGTGACGGGCGGGACGCCGACAACAACGGCTACGTCGGTGACCAAGAGTGGGCATGGACACCTTCGGGCAAGTTGCGCTACGACACGGTGTCGCGTCACATCATGTCCGAGCACCCGGTCGCCCTGGCCGGGGCTGACCAGCTCGCTGTCTACCAGGACGGCGCGTATTCGCTGAACCCGTCCGCGCTGAAGGCGTTGGTGGGTCGTTTGTTGCGGGATGAAATGGACACCGCCAGGTTCAATAACCTGACCCTGCGCCTGCTCGGCGTCGCGCATGATGAGGGCGCGTTCCTTCGGGATCGACTTGATGAACCGTTGGTGCCGGTGCTGAACGGCGTGGTGGACTTGCGCACCGGGGCGCTGTTGCCTCATTCCCCGGAGTACTTGTTGCCGTACAAGTTGAACATCACGTACGACCCGTCCGCCGAGTGCCCGTCGTACGAAACGTGGCTGCATGAGGCCACGTTGGTACGGGGCCACGATCAGGTGGCGGTGCTCGAAGATGTGGTGTGTCAGATGCTGGACTTGGCGTCGCGGCCTGAGAAGGCGCTGTTCTTGATTGGACCGACCGGCTCGGGCAAGTCCACGTTCCTGCGCCTGTTGACGTTGTTGGCGGGTAGCGCCATGTGTTCCAGCACAGGCTTGCATCAGTTTTCCGATGACACGTTCGCTGCCGCTGACCTGTACGGAAAATTGGTGAACGTGGACGCGGACATGCCGGACGGGTACGTTCCGGACACGTCGGTGTTCAAGAAACTGTTGGGCGGCGAAGAGGGTGTGCGCGCGAATCCGAAGCATCGGACCCCCTTCACTTTCATCAACAACGCCATGTTGGCGTTCAGTGCCAACGTCATGCCGACCGTGGGTGAAAAATCGCGGGCGTTCGTGCGCCGTTCGATTCCGGTGTCCTTCCCCCATTCGTACGTCGGCGCTGAAAACCGCGCACTCGGCAAGCAGCTCGAATCCGAACTGCCGGGGATTTTCAATCGTTGGATGATGGCGTGGCGAGCCCGTCAGGCACGGGGCGGGGCGTTCCTCGCTCCGAACGCGCGGGTGATGTCGGCGTTCGAAGAAAGCGTGAACGCCATCCACGCGTTCGCCAAGGAGGCGCTGTGGATTTGGCCGCAAGCGTCCGGCGAAGGATGGACGGGCTCGAAGACCATCGACATCAAGAACTCCATGCAATGGAGGGCTCTCTTCGAGT
>CAYOZY010000019.1:13802-21914 GCA_964408525.1 uncultured Sphingobium sp.
ATCGGTCAGGGCTACGGCACCACCCACGACCTGGTCGAGTTGTACGACGACTGGGCTGCCCGGACCCGCCGTGGGGCAACAAACTTCAAAAACTTCCAGGAACGCTTGTTGCAAGTTCCCGGAGTCACCGACCTCGACGGGCACTTGCGGGATACCGCACGGCAGCGGTCGGTGAACGTCAGCCCCATCACAAACGCGGACTGGGGTCGTCCCAAAATCGCCATTTTAGGCAAGGCGACCGTGCCGCCGACCGCGCCCGCCGAAGCTCCTATCGTTGAAGTGCCGCTTGTGTCTTTGAGGGACATGGGGCCGATCGTGCTCGACGACACCACGCCAGCGCCTGCGGCGACAGCCGCGCCCGTGAAGGTCAAGAAGGCCGTGCCCAAGGCCCGCGCGAAGCGTCCGGCGGCACCAACGCCAGTACCCTCGGTGGACTGGGACAGCACCCAGTTCGTCGTCCCCAGCTCGGTGACAGGAGCGTCGAAATGAGCATCATCGTCACGCCCGAGCTTCTACGGGAAACGCTGGCGAGTAACCCCCTCCTCACGATGGACGGTCTGCTCGACCCCAGCGCACCGTGGTTCCCCGAATGCCGCGCGCGGCTCGAAGCCACGACCGCCGACCGCATCCAGGCGGTGCTCGACTACCTGATCGCCGACTACCCATCGGCTCCGTTGACCGACCGCGACCGTGTGATGTCACATCGGCTTCACCGATGGGTCGCCGTCCGCCACCCCGAATTGGGATACGTGTACGAAGGCCCGCTGACCCTGGCCGCGATGCTTGCGGGATACGAATTGACACACGAGTCGGCGGGCTGGGGGTCACCCCACCGCGACACTTACATCGGCATCCCCGCCGCGCTGGCCGACCGTGACCGACGGCTGACCCTGGCTCACATCCCACATGGGGACGTGACAACTCGTGACTAGTCAAATGTCCTCCAGCGCAAGCACAATCATCCCCATGAGCCTCCTCACGTCCACCGAAATTGCGCAGCGTCATCACCACCGCGCCGTCCGATTCTTTTGGGCTTGGTTAGCTGGCGCGACCGTCGTTTCTCTCGCGGGGAACGTCGCCCACGCGGTGCTCACCGCCACCACGGGCACTCGGTGGCTCGCGGCTTCGGTCGCGGCGGTGCCGCCCACGGTGCTGCTGGCGTCGGTTCACGGCATCGCCGTGCTGGCGAAAACTTCGGCTTCCGGGCGGGTCTACCGCGCCGCTGTCGCAGCCACCACGGGCCTCGCGCTCGGTGCGTTCCTTCTGTCGTTCGTCGCGCTGCGCGACCTCGCGGTGCTCGCGCACATCCCGCGCCCGCTCGCGTTTGTCCTGCCCTTGGTCATCGACCTCGCAATTGGCGTCGCGACCTTGGCGCTCGTCGCGGTGGGGGATAAGCCGACGCGCCGCGTCACTCCACGCGCCGCAACCTCCCAGGTCAGCAAACCTCCCGCGACCTCCAACGCGCCGCGCCCCACCTCCTCAACCGCGCCCAGTACCGCGCCTCCCGCGCCGCGCTCAACCTCCCCGGACGCGACCAACGCACCGCGTCCCGCGCCGTCCACCGCGTCGCAGGGGAGCCCTGACGCGGCGGTTCCCGCGCCCGAGCTGCTGCACCTGGCCGAGAGAATCGTGTCGAACGGCTCGACTCGACAGGACGTTCGGGTCGTGGCAAGGATCCTGGCGATGTCGGAGACCGAGGGCAGGAAGAACGTGATCGCGGACAAGCTCGGGGTGCATCACTCCACGGTGAGCAAGGTCTTGGAAGCCGCCAAGCACGAGCGCCGAGCAGCCCTCAGCCTGGCCTCCTGACGGGATTTGCTCCCACGCGGAACCCCGCAGCCCCTCATTCCGTAAGACCCGTCGTAAGACCATCCGTTAGACGGGTCGTAAGGTCGAGCGTAAGACGGCTCGTAAGACTCCCCGCACCCTCCTCCGACTCCTCGGGCAGCCCTCTATTAGCCCTGCTAGGGAGCCCCTTTTCCACACATTCGAGCACCCCTCGCTCACCCGCTCCCGAGCCGCCTCGCAGCCCCGCCCGTAAGCGCCCTCCAGCCCCGAATCCTGGAGTCTCATAACCCTTCTCGGGCACCCGTACCCCCGTGCCGTAAGCACCACTCCGCCTCCAGTCCCCGCCGATGCTCCCCGACGCCGACGGTCTCTGCCCGCCGCCGCCGACTCGCGGCGAACCTTCTGGATAGCCGAAACCACCTGTGACCTAGGCTTTCCCATCAGGTTTACTCGATGCCCTCGGTAGCATCTATACCCCATGGCCTGCGGAAACACTCCATCATCGCGTCACCCGTTTCTCTCGAAACCCCAGCTCACGGGCACTTTATGCACCGATAGCAAACGGTGGTGTTAATGTCACGATAACGGAACATACTGGTGGACACCGGGATTGATGAAATAAAGGGTTGACACAGCGAACTCTGGAGTTAGACTTATTAACGACTAACTCCCTTAATTCCGTTAGTCGGATTAAGGGGAGAGGGCTCGGCAAAGAGCCCCTGAGCGACCAGGAGGTGAGCGGTGGGTCGATGGATTCTGGTTGGCGTGCTCGCCCTTTTCGGGCTTGGACTCCTCGCGGATTACCCGATGGTCGGAGTCGGGATGCTCTGCGCTGCTGGGCTCATCGGGTGGATGGCACTCCAGGGTCGTCGGTCGGCTCGCCCCGTTGTCCATGCCCGTCCGACTGAGTGGGCACAAGCCCGCCAGCAGAGCGCGGTGGAAGTAGCGCGCGCCGAACGGGAGGCCCGCGCCATGGTGCGTCGCGCGGTGAAGCAAGCCGATAAGCGAGGACAGGCAGTAGTGCAGCGCGCCGCCGAGCGCGTGCGTCAGGAGCAGGCTGCGGGGTGGTCGGCGTGAGCAAGGATGCGCGCCGCGCCGCGCTCGCCCGCAAACAAGAGAAGCGCGAGGAGTTCTTCTTCCAACGCGATGTTCGGATGCAGGACGCGAACTCGCTCGCTCATCTGAAAGACGCGGAGAAGGCTGACATCGAGCGCGAGCGTCTGACCGAGAAGCTGGAGTCCATCGCCGCGCGGGCCGCACTCGACGCTCAGCGCGCGGTGTCCGAGAGGGACAAGCTGTGGGCGGGTGAAGAAAAGAGGATCCTGCCGCAACCGCGCACGGTGCGGACTGGCGGCTCTGCGGGCAGCGCGCCGTTCTGGCTCACTCACTGGCGCGCGGCACTGCCCGCCGGACTCGCCACGCGGCTCGGAGTCAGCGCGGGCGACGTGGGTCCAGTTTTCGCGCTTCGCCCCGGCGGCGGGATCAGCGAGTCCGACCTGATTTCCTCCGTCGTTCGCTGCGAGGCCCCCGAGCTGGCCGTGGAGCCAGCGTTCGTCGCGTGGGCGGATGGGGTTGAGTCGTTACTCCCTGACATCGCGCGGCGCTATGCGGTGCTCGAAAGAGTCCGTGATGACAGTTGGCTCGCACGGCTGCTGGAAGCCGCCGGTGTCATCACGACGGAAACCCGCGCGGAGTCCGTGCAGGGGGAGTACGGGGTGTACGAACGGAAGTTGACGGCGGTCGATGTGCCCGCTCTGGTCGCCGCCGAGATAGATGAGTCTGGGCTGGTTTTGCGGTTCGCGCACCGCACAGGCGACTCGGCGGATAAATGGTCCAAGGGGTTGTCAGCGTTGCGGTCTGGGTTCTCGGCGGCAGGGGTGCGGTCGGAAAATCTGCGGGTGCTCGATGGACCCGAGGGAACCATTGAATTGCGGTTCGAGGACGCCGAGGGCTCGTTCCCCGTGGCCGTGGCCCCACCTGCTCCCCATGTGGTGGGCAGTGTCGGGGAGGCAGTGAAGTCCTACGAAACTCTCCACTGGGAGTTCGGTGTCGATGCGCGCGGAAACGTCCTGCGCAGTAAGTGCAAGGACTCTCCACACGTGGCGCTCATCGCGCAAACAGGGTGGGGCAAGTCGGTGCTGTCCGCGACCATTGTTGAGCAGATGCGCGTCGGCGGAGCCGAAGTCATGTTGTTCGACGGCAAGGGAACTGATCACCCGCGCGCTCTTGGTCGTCAGCCCGGAGTCATCTGGTTGTCCAAAGAGTCCGCCGAACATGTGGTCGGGATGACCTGGCTGCACGATGAAATGACCGAGCGTTACCGCCAGGTCGATGCCGACAACGACGGACCTGATTCGGTGAAGAGCTTCGACTTCCCACCCATCATCGCCCTGGTCGATGAGCTGCCATCCCTGCGCCGCGCGGTGGCGAAGCTGGACTCGAAAGACAAGGGGCGGGCGTTCGACTCGATGCTGGTGGACCTGCTTCAGAAGGGTCGTCAGGCCCGTATCCACATCCTGCTGATCTCCACGACCCTGCTTGTGGACGCGGTTCCCAGCGACATGCAGAACAACATCACGAGGACCATCTTCCTGGGTCCAGTCGATTCCCGTTCACTGATGTCCGACGACATTCCCCAGTCCGCCAAGGACCGCATCGTGTCGCTGTCGTCTCGGATTCCCGAGTCCGCCAAGGGGCGTGGCGTGTTCATGTCGCGGACTCCGAAGGGGACCAACGTCATCCAGTTCCAGAGCTTCTACGGGTACTCCCCGGGCAACACAGCGCTGGATGCCGCACCCACTCCCGAGGTCGGTGCGGCATGGGAGGAAGCCAAAGCAGCCAGCGAGTCGCTGCCGTCCCTCTATGACCGAATCGGCATCGAAGTGGTTGGTCCCGAGTGGCGCTCTGTGCCGATGAACGAGCTGATGGACACCCCGACCGTCGTCGTTGCCGACGAGCACGGGACCATCGAGGGGCGCGAGGTCCACGACCCACTGTCGCCCGAGTTCCTTGGCCGAGTGCAATCGGGCGGTACTCGTCAGCGTGCCCGTGGACGAGGCGCTGTGCCAGACCAGCGAAACACCGAAAAAGTCGTGTCACGTCCCACCGCGCCCGAGCTGGTCGAGGAGCCCGAAACCCCTGTCACGCCCCCTGCGGTCGAGACGGACGGAGACACGGAAACGATTGGAGTGGAGGGATTCTCACTGTGAGCAAGTTTGTTGTCGGCATCGACGCTGTAGTCACTGGCGTGTCAGTGGCCGCATTCGTTGACGGCGCTTCGAGCCCCGTGACTAAGTTCGTGCGTGCCCCACGTATAGACAACTTCGACGTGCTGCACCAGACCGCGCGGACATTGACGACAGCCGAAATGGTGATGGAATCAGTGTTGCGCTCAGGGATTCCAGAGTTGGTCGTGATGATGAAACCGAGCGTGGGCGATAGCAGGAAAGACACGAGCGGCCCCCGTCGAATGATGCTGGCTGGCGAGATTCAACGGCGACTCGTTGAGGCGAGGATCCCCACCGCCGAGATTGCTCCGATGGCCCTCGTGAGCTGGCTGCTCGGCGGCGGACGGAAGTACCCGCCCCGTGATTTCGGCGCTCTGGAGCAGGCTGTACGCGACGCTTGGCGTCCCGGGGAAACCGACGACGGGTTCCGTTTGACGACCATCGGCGTCGCAGCGGCGGGTGCCGTGCTGACGGGAATCGAGACTCGGAAGAAAGTTGAGAACTCTTCGCTGGCCGCGTTGCGCGAGATGGTGTTGCCCGAGGGCTGGGAGCTACCTGAACGGGCGTCCGAGTGGCGAGAGATGTACACGAAATCAGAAGTGGCATAAGGAAGAGAGGAAGAGATGAGCACAGAAAAAGAGATGTGGCGCGTGATGCACGCGCGCGAGGACGAACTCGCTGACAGGTGGTACAAGCCAGCGGGAATCGGTCTGCTGGTGGGAATCGTCGCCACAGCAATTGCCGTGAGCAATCATCCGACGCCGACATGGGCTGTCGTCATGGCTGTCGTCGGCGGTCTGGTGTGTCTGGGCTCCTTCGCTATTCCGATGAGCATCGGATATAAGGAGGGCAACCGACTGGAGGAGTACGTCAACTCCCTGCCCGATAACGATGATGTCGAGGACTATCCCGACGACGAGCTGGACGACGAGGACTTCGAGTACCCCGCCGCTGTCGAGCCGCCCCAGGCCCCGAGCGTGCCTGTACCGCCGGCGAGCGGAGGACTGCTGTCCTCACTTCGACAGCAGAACCAGTAGACGTTCGACCCAGACAAAACATTCACCAGACCGACCAGACACAGTAAGGAGAGAAGAAATGAAGAAGAACGTGATCCTCGCTGCTGTGGCCGCGAGCGCGGTGGTCGGTCTGTCCGCCTGCGGGCACTCCAGTGCTCCCACCGCCAGCCCCATCCCACCGGACAAGGACTGCACCGAGCTGGCCAAGCCGAGCGACCCGCACGGGCTTATCGGACGCGAGTGGCCGTGGGCTGCGTGCTCGGCGCTGAGCGACGTGACTCCTGGAGTGGACCAGCAGCGAGCCGAGGCCATCGTCTTTGATGCCCGCCAGCGCGTCGCCGCAGCTAAGCGGAACATCTCGCTGCTGGCGACGGTCGGAAACAAGGAGACCGACCCCGTGGCGCTGACGCAGTTCCACTCCCGTATCGAGAACGTGCGGGGGCGGCTTGCCGACGACCTCATGGCCTCGCACGCGGCTCTCGAAGGCCACGCACCCGAGGGCTTCACGCTGGCATACACCAAGGAGTATGACCCGAGCAAGACCTGCTCGGATGCTTGGGATTTCGACAAGTGCATCGCCACGGACGGAAAGGACAAGGGGACTTTCCCGTACGAGACTCACTCCGCGAGCCCTGGCTTGACTGGAGGTGAGGGACGATGAAACTTCTCGTCATCGCCGCAGCCACGACTCTCGCCCTGCTGGCCGCGCCCGTCGTGTCGGCGGACCCGCAGCAGCCCTGGTGTGAGTGGAGCCCCGACGTGGACATGAATGCGTGCGGCCTGATCATCGGAGTTCCCCCGCAAGGCCAGCTCGTCCCCAGCACGGGCGACTGGACCACGGGCGAGACACGCACGAAGTAGCGTGACGGCATGAACAATACGCAATCCCGGCCGGGTGCAAAGGTTCTCGCGTCACTGGTCATCGTGCTCGGCATGTCCATCGGAGTGGTGGGGTGCAGCGGTGAGCACCCCGCCCCCTCGGGGCCTAGCACGTCGGGAGAGACGAGTTCTTCGGTCACTGCTCAGAACATGGTGGACGTGGAGCAGGTGTGGGCCGAGCACCCGATGCCTGATTGCCCACGTGTCGTCATCGGGAATCAGTCGGCTCCAGCGGGATTGGGGCTTCCGAGCGATGAAACCGTGGCCGAGCAGTTGCAGGGAGTTCGTAGTCCAGGGAGCGATGCCTGGGTGAGAGAGAAGTTGGGATGGATTGCCAAGCACCTCAGTCAGACCCGCGCGGACATCATCGACGCGTATAGCCCTGGCGACGATTCGATGTTGAAGACCTTCAATTCATATGTCAAACACGTCCGCGTTGAACTCCAAGCAGGAAAAGATAGTTCAGACCCCACGGATGCCATTTACCCCGATGGATGCGCATAATGTCACCACAGCCTGATATTCAGAAGCCAGCCGACGACCCCTACGACCTTGTAGGGGGAAACTGGGTAACTGAAAGCGAAAGTGCCTATCGCACAGCAGAAACAAGTGCCGACACACTCTCAACCACCACGAGGATACAAGCAGAATCTGCCGACGATGCGGGTGGCAAGATGGGGGATGAGAAGGGCAAGACTGCGGAGTCCGTATCGGATGGGTATTCAAGTAGCGCAGAACAATTGCAGGAACAGTCCGTCAATTACATCACCCTTTCCGCGTGGATGCTGGAGGCGGCGAGCAAGGTCTTAGGTGCGAAAAAGCACATCGCGAGTCTTGTGCTCACGGGCACCCAAGCAATCCGCGAGGCCCTCAACTCCGAACTGGCTGGCGACAGTCCATCCCCGTCATCCTCTGACCTCATCGCTCAGTACCGAGCTGACATCGCCCAGGCTGCAAGCACTCTCACTGCTGACCTCGACGACATTGGACATTCCCTCAAGGGAGACCCAGGCAGTTCTCGCACGCCGAGCTACACCAGTGTTCCCGCGACGCCCAGCACCGAGAGGCCTGATCCCCGCGCAGTCGTGACTGCCTATAACACGGGCCAGGCACCCGAGGTGGCTCCCCATGAGCTTCCGCCGATGCCCCGAGCCGTAAACTCATCGAGCGCCGAATCAACAAGCACACCAGGGACTCCCGCT
>CAYOZY010000019.1:21924-23228 GCA_964408525.1 uncultured Sphingobium sp.
CGCTCCATCGGCAGCACCCCACAGCGTGAACCCAACCCTCGCTGGACTCATCTCAGGGAACGCCAGCCCTTCGGACAGCGCCACGGCTCCGAGCACCAGTTCCTCACGCGGTGCGGCGTCGGGCACCACCCCCGCCGGACAGGGCGCGCAGGCCCACCAGCCGTCCGAGCAGCACCAGGCTCCCAAAAGCACAGTCCTGCCGAGAGTCCCGTCTGTGCCACTGCCTGATCTGCCCGCAGCCGCAGCGACGATCACCACGGCGGTCACCAGCGCGACGGCCTCTCAACTCCCCGTGCCGAGCACGGCACCGACCTCGCCAGGAGCCTCGTCAGCACCCGCCTCAACTGGCTTTACCCCAGGAACATCAGGCTCAACCCCGATGCCCGCTGGAGGGCTCGCACCAATCGGCGGGCTGCCGACCCCGCCACCCGTCGTCCAGGCTCCTCCCGCACCGCAGGCCAGCCCAGCCTCCCCGACCAGCCCAGGAGTCCAGACACCAAGCACTCCACAGAGCCCAGCTCCACGCGGCCCCTTGGTCGATGCCGCTTGGCTCCAGCGCACTTACGGGACCACCTTGCCCGAGCCCTCGAAGCCCGAGACTCCCGCTGCGCCAGCGCTATTCATCGCAGAACTGCCCGAACCCGAGGCACACCTGCACCGCGCGCTGGCCACCATCCGCTCGCAGTTCGAGCAGGCAGGGTGGTCCCAGTCGCTCGCTGTGGCCACTATCAAGCGGGGGTTTGAGAGCCGCACGGTGTACGCCACGGCGGACGGCCTGTCTATCCACCCGCACATGGTTTTCCTACCCTCCGATGTCCTCCCGCTGGATGAGATGCCTGGTGTACCAGCCGATTCCCACCTCTCGGGAAGCCTCATGGTCTCGGAGAAGCTCACCAGCCTCATCCCTCGTGGATGGGAAATCGAGCACGTGCTGAGCACCGTTTCCGGCGGGGAGGGCAGCCAGAGTGCCGAGCAGTACCAGGAGCTTGTGGACGCGGAAGAAGTGCTGTCGTGCAAGGTGTCTCGCGGGCGGGATGGCGTTGGGGCCGATGAGGCGCTGCGCGTTTTCGCTCGCGCGGCGATTGGTCGCGGGGGATGTGGCGAGCTTGATGTCGAGAGCGCCAGGATCCGCGCGGCCAGGTGGATTGGCACTCAGCCTGCGGGGTATCTCGACACCCTGGCACGGTTCTATCTGTCCGATGCCGCCGAGTCGATGAGCCGTGGACTTTGGGGCGAGGCCGTGTGGGCGTCCGAGAAGTACATGAGTCTCAATCAATCGAGAAGTCAAGTGGCATAGGAGAAAT
>CAYOZY010000020.1:0-22957 GCA_964408525.1 uncultured Sphingobium sp.
CGGGCATAGTCGGCCCAGAAGCGCGGCGCATAGTCGCGAAACAAGGTCGCATTGCTGCGCGCACGCCTAGACTTCGGGGCCGCTGGCAGCCCGTCAAGCGCGGCTTTGGCCAACTGCGCGCGCGCCAAGACGCGCGCCTCCTCCGCGCCTAATTCAGGTGGGCGGCCGAGTGTGACCCGCTTCTGCTTGCCGCGCTGGCGGAACTGAACGAACCAACTCTTCGAACCTGCAGCGAAGGCCCTGAGGCCAAAGCCGGGCAGTTCGGTATCCCACCAGAAGAACTCTTTGGCTTTGACCTTGCGCCGGGCGATGTTGCCGTCGAGCCTGACCTTCTCGCTCGTAATTCCGTTCTGACGGCGCCGATTCGATCTTTCAATTTCGACCGCTTTTGGCGTTACCACATGGCCATTCGTTGACATCGATCTTGCTCCTTCATAGAAGGAACAAATTCAGCCTATCACAATGGTTTATTTTCCATTGTTGCCGCGCTGCGGCGTAGGGTGTGCTTCGCCCTTCTCATTCAAAGGGTGGCGTCGATGGTGCTTCAGCCCTAGAAGAGCCGTGACTCGCCGTTTCCGGGCGCGTGTCATTCTCCAATCGTTATGAACAAGACCATGCACCAACCGAACTCGCGCGCCGCCAATGTCCATGTCGGAACAATCGAAGCTTCACCGCGCGGGCCGCTCTTGCGCGATGACGAAGGTGTCGTCTGGCGCCTCGGGTTCGTCGATGATCAGGTGCCCGAGGATCTCGAAGGCAGGGTAAGTATTCGCGGGAAGGTCGTCGATCTCGACCGGATCGAGGTCGAGTACTGGGAGCGATTGGATGGCGGTGGTTGATGGCGATTTCAGAGCCACCTGCATCAAGAAACGACAAGGCCAACTCAACTCATTCGCCGAGCAGAGTATACAATCTGCGTCTCAGGATGAGATCAGTTCGCTTGCGAGGTCGTGAAGCGGGATTATGTCGATATCGTCCGCATATGGGAACTTTTCCGTTCCGGGATAGACGATGAGTTTCCGTGCCGGCCCGATGTCCTCGCAGGCGTTGTGAAAGCCTCTGCACACTTTCGGTGTCAGGCTGCGCTTGATTTCAACGGCCCAGACCTTGCCTGACGGCAAAGTGAGCAGCAAATCGACTTCAGCGCCGGCCGATGTTCGATAGAAGTTTGCAAGTGTCCCTTCCGGTGCAGCGCCAATGAGGTTTTCAATCACGAATCCTTCCCAACTTGCCCCTGCCACGGGGTGAGCAAGCAAGGCTTCGAGGTTGGCGATATCCAGCAGACTGTGCACGAGACCGCTGTCGCGCACGTAGATCCGAGGCGATTTGACGAGGCGTTTTCCGACATTGGCGTGCCAGGGGGGCAGTCGGCGCACCAGCAGCAGGTCGACCATCAGGTCCAGATATGTCGCGACCGTCTTGCCATCGACGCCCAGCGATCGTGCAAAATCTGCTGCATTCAGCAGGCCTGACTGATGATGTGCGAGCATGGTCCAGAACCGGCGCAGCGTTTCAGCGGCGATGCGTGGCCCCAATTGCGGAATGTCGCGCTCCAGATAGGTCTTGATGAAATCCTTGCGCCAGCGTCCGCTGGCCCTGTCGCTTGATGCCAGAAAGCTGTCCGGAAAGCCGCCCTTCACCCAGAGTTCGTCTAGCATGTCAGCACCGCTTTCGAGGATATCGAGCGGTGTCATCTCCAGATAGGAAATCCGGCCAGCCAGACTTTCTCCTGACTGACGCATCAGATCGAGTGAGGCTGAGCCCAGCAGCAGGAATCTGCCGGCGCGTTGTCCTCGCTTGCGGCCTCGATCGACGAGACCGCGCAGGTTCTGGAACAGGCCTGGTAGCCGGTGAACTTCGTCGAGGATAACGAGTTTGTCTGCGTGTCCTTCAAGGTAGAGTTCAGGCTCCGCAAGACGTGCACGATCAGCATCGGATTCCAGGTCAAGGTAGATTGAGGGCATGCGCTCGCCAATTTCATGTGCGAGCGTTGTCTTGCCGACCTGGCGCGGTCCAAGTAATGCTACTACCGGGCTTTCGCCAAGGCGTTCGAGCAGTTCTTCCTGAATTCGCCGGTCAATCATCCTTGCATTTATGGAGTTTAACTCCACGATTGCAAGGTTAAATTGACATGGAGAGTGTCTGCGCAAGCAACAGCAAGCGGAATGTCGAATTTTCCCGTTGGCGTCCAAACGCTGCAATCCAGCGCATGCGCGCTGCGGGAGGAGGATGGAGCTCTAAGGGCGTGGGGCGCTGATTTGCCCTGCTATGCGATTGAAAATCGAGCCCGATCAGGCTATCCATGCAGGGATAAGGAAGAGCCTGCCATGGACCATGATCGCTACGGACTCGATGGCTTGCCAATCAATGCCAAAGGCGTTGACTGCGACCCTGTGACTGGTGAAATCCTGTCGAATGAGCCGACTGGCAGCTTTGCATTCGAGCCATACACAATTGCTCTCGTCATTCTCTCGATAGGCTTCCTCATCCTGATGGCGTTCGAGGCAGGCCTGATCAATTAGATTATTCAATTCTTGCGCTTGGCCACATGCAGGTGGTCGCGCGCCGGGTTGTCGGGGAACCGCTCGAAGTCGACAGAATAGGATGGCCCGAGGCGTTCGCGCACACGGGCAGCCCATTGCTCACCCTGCTGGTCGGAGATATTGTTTCCCCTGAAGTCGAGCGCGCGATTGGCATAATGCGCAGACCCGGAGACATGCTGGCTGCTGTCATTTCCAGAGGTGACCACCGGCTTTGGCAGGCCAAGCGCCCTCGCCTCTTCCGCGACCGCGCCCATCGCCGGGACCAGCGATCCATCCATCCGGTCGAGTCGCACACCACGCTTGATGCCAAGTCCGAGCTCGCGTGCCATGGCGGCCCCATCGACCGGCCCAGCAAAGTCCTGCGTGATCAACCTGCTCTCGCTCAGACTTCCGGTTGGTAGCGGCACGCCTGCGGGGATATCGAGATCGGCGGCCGAACCCAGAGTGCCCTGCCCCGCAATCTTCGCGACATCGGCCAGTTCGTCGATCCGGCGGCTGCGCAAGTCACTCATCAAGTCGTCCATGATGAAGCTGATCGCCTGGTCGCGCCGGGCGATATCGCGGTAGTCGAGCCGCGGGTTGGAGATATCGGGCAGGTGCCATTCGGGATGTTCGCGTTGCAGCGTCTCGTAGCGCTCCTGGATAAGGTTCGACATGTCGCTCGAGACCTGGAAGCCATGGCTCTCCGCATAGCTGGCTTCCGACATCATGCGACCGCCGATCTCGCGGTAGCGTGCAGCGGCGGCCCGGCGTTCCTCGGCTGCGGCGACGCGCCAGTCGGTTCCGCCATTGCTGGTGCGCGACTGGCTCGAATCGGAATAATCGGAGTCCTGGCTGTAGGTCCCGCTCGATTGCACATCGCCCGCATTGCCGCTGATCACGACGCGGCTGCCAACGTCCTCCGACTTGTCAGTGCCACGGGTGACCTGGTTTGTTGACGACCGCTCGCTGCTTGCTCGGGAATCTTCGCCCCATTCCTTTCTGCCATAACCATTGACGCTCAACGAGCCAGACAGTCCGGCTCCCTTGCCCGCTTCTACATTGCCTCCGCTGCTGCCCGAATTTGCGTCGGGCTTTCCCTTCCCTGCACCACCCGGAGAACCGCCAGACAAGCGCCCCCCTAACCCGAGTGAATAGCCAAACGTCCGATTTTCGAAGTCGGAGTAGGTACGACTATTCCCCTGCCGCAGGATCAGGTCATCGTTCGTGACCTCGCGGGTTGACTTGCCCGACGAGCCTTCGATGAGGACATTGCCGCCGACATTGTGCGTGTCGGATGCGCGTGAACCACTTTCGCTGCGCGAGCCGGTGACCTGGCTCGATGCGGCGACTTCGCTGCCGAACCGCCCGCGCGAACTGGACCAGGTAGTCGACGTGCCGTTCTCGATCCGGTCGGCCTCGTTGAGATACCACTGGCCCTGGTTCCTGAGATCACTGGCATAGCCGCGCGTCATCGTCGCCTTGAACGGCAGCTGCGAGATCGCGCCGCTCGCATCGATCACCGAATGGGCATCGCCATAGGTGCGGTACATGCGTCCGTCCTCGCCGCGCAGGCTCGCCTGCGGCGCCCCCGCCATGAGATTGGGAGCAAGGTTCCACTGCGCCATCTGCCGGTTCTCGGCGTTGAGGTTGCCGTAGCTGACATCGCCGAACGCATAATTGCCGGTGGTTCGTTCGAGCGCGGCGGCATCGGCCGCGCCCTGGGCTGGAGACAGAAGTGCCCCCATATTGTGCGCGACCGAGAGCGTGCCGCGCATGACCATCAGCGCAAGGACCGGCACCGACATCATCAGGAACCCCGCCATCGTCGCCACGTCTTGGTTGACAGCGTCGATCCCGGCCCAGGTGACAAGGCTCACCCCGCCAGCGGTGCTGGCAACGGTCTGGCTGGCGAGCCGGTCCATGATGAACATGTGAATGAGGACGTAGAGCGGGCCCCAGGCGGCGAGGTAGAAGAACCCCGCGAAATAGCCCTTGAGCGTCGCGATGCCGGTGCGCGGGAACAGCAACAGCGGAAACACCACCGGGAACAGCGCGTAGAAGACGAGCGTCAGCACCACGCCGAGCACCGGTATCCAGATCAGCCCCTGCTCGGCGGCTGTCGTCATCGCATTGCGGGTCTGCGCATCGGCGCGCTGCAGGGCGAAGGCGTCGGCATCGGCATTGCCGAAATCAAGCTGGGCCGCCTCGAAGGCATCGACCATGCTCTTTTGCTTGAAGAACTGGTTCCGGGTCATGGCGGTACCCGTGAGCAATTGTGCGACCACGGGCACGTCGGCGGCAAGCCGTGCGCCGGCTGCCGCCTGGGTGAGCTTGGGATACATCGAATGGGCGAACGGCAGCGCATAGGCGTTGATCGCCCCATCCCACTGCGCGTCGAGCAGCACCCAGGCCTCGGCGCAGGTCCTCCCCTCGATATCGACCGCCCCGCCCCCGGTATCGGTGAGGAATTTCATACCGCGGTTGGTGGCGGCATTGACCCCGAGGTCGGCCCACAGGTCAGTGGATTCGGAAAGGAGCCGAAGGCTCTTGGTGCCGAGAAGGATGTCGTAGTAGGCGCATTGCTTGAGATAGCCGTCAAGGTTCGCCTTGAAGATGGGATCGCGGATCTCGAAGCCGCGCACCTTGTCCCACAGCCGCGCGCCATAGACGAACCCGCCTGTCGAATAGTTGAGCGCGGCGGGCATGACAAAGACCGTCTCGGCGGTGCGCGTGAGGTAATCGCTTACCTGGCTGGTGAACGAGGCCATGACCCCCAGGCCAATCGGCACGTTGGCGACCGTCGCGGGCGCAAGGCCGGGATTGATGCGGTCGGTGACCTTGACCGTGACGGTCGGCACCATGAGCACGAGGTAGATCAGCGTCGACTGGACGAACCAGCGAAAGCGCGCAGCGCGGCAGCGACGTGGTCGATGGTCCCTTCGCGCTGATGCTCGCGCCAGACTGAACTCACCGCCGAATCGATAAGCCCACGCTCGGTGTCCGAGAGCCGGTCCTGCTGGCGCGCCATCTGCCCGACGATGGCCTTGAGCATGGCAAGGCATTCGACCTCGTAGTCCTCGCCGTCCGCATCGTCGGTGAGCGCCGCGGCATCGATCATGTCGAAGGGGTTGAGCGAGAAGCCTGCAGACAAACGGAACTCGACGAAGGCGCCGCCGAAGGCTTTCGCCATGTGTTCGAACGAACGGCCGTCGTCGATGACAATGACCTTGGCGCCTGCGCCCGACATCGCGGCGCAGACATCCTGCAGGAACACCGATTTGCCCGAACCCGACTTGCCGAAGACCGCGACATTGTGATTTCCCGCCTGGTTCTGGAACGGCGACCAGAAGAAGGGCTGCCCTCGCCGCCCCACCAGCAGGACATGCGGGATCGTCCCGCCCAGCGGCTCGCCCTGGACCGGCGCGATCGCTGCGGCGGTGGTGGTGAGCATGGTGCGAAAACGCTTCATGCGCTTCAGGTCGGCGGAAAGCCCGTTGGGCAACGACAACGGCATCGCGGCAAGCAGTCCCATCACCTGGAGGTAGCGCTCGTCGATCAGGTCCCAACCGGCAGCCTTGTAGACCGACTTCACGAGCCGCTCGTTGACGTCGCCTTTGCCGAGCGGGGAGAGCGCGCCGACGCCGTAGTAGACCTGCGCCAGCTTGCGGCCCTGGCGGATCTCGGATTGCACATATTGCCATTCGTCGCGCTGATCGGAGAGCTGGGGCAGGAAGCGCGCGGATCGCGAATCCGCCAGGCTGGTTGTGCGCATGACCTTGAGCCCGGTGCGCGAGGCGACCGCCTCCTCGTCCTGGAAAGCCAGCGCCAGCACGGTCATGACATTGCAGCCGAAACGCAGCTTGTCGTTGACCATGTCGCCGATGATCTTCTGCACGTCCCAGGGCGCCCACTGTTTGGGCAAGTGCCGCACTCCGAAGAAGCGCCAGTCGAAGGCGTCGGGCACAACCTCGCCGATGACGGGGACGCCGTCATGCTTCTCCCCAGTGGGGCGAAAGCGCTCGGTTCTGAGAACGATCCGCTCTGGCGTGATCCTTGTTTCGAGGTCGCGGCGGATGCACTGGACATTGATCGGATCGAGTTCGGAATAGTGTTCGGGCCGGTCGGCATTGTCGACCGAGGGACAGAGGAAATCATCGAGGAAAGCGATAAGCTCGACCGGACCCATTTCGCGTGCGGGGATCGAAAGCGCCTGCAAGGTCCCCATCAGGCTTTCGCGCACGGTCGATAATGCGTCGGCCCCAGTTGACGAGCGCAGCGAGGCTCCGACCGAGAGGATCACGCGGTGCGAACGCAGGTAGAAGGGCGCGTCGCGCGAGATCGACATCCATGCCCCGCGCCGCAGCCAGCGTGCACGGTGCTCGGCTGCACGGCCATAGACCCCCTTGGCGGCAACGCGCGGCATGACCCAGTCGGCGATGCGCTCACCCACCGAGGGACTTTGCCAGTGGATCAGCTGGATCTCGCAGCCCGACGGCACAGCGTCGGAGAGGAACTGCGTGAGGATTTCACCGCTGCGCTCGTCGGCGCCCATCATCGGCGCGAGTTCGAGGATGAACCCGATCGACTCGGTGTTGATGAACATCCGCGCCTTGGCGTCGTAGCTGCGGTAGGGAAGCCAGTTCGACAGCATCGGTGCGCCAAGCAGCGGGCGCTCGGCCTCGGGCCGCGCGCTTTCGCCGAAGACGAGATCGAGAAAGCTCTCCCAGAAACCGCGCCGCGCCATGGCTATCAATCCTCCTCGACGGCGGGAAAGGATGCGGGCGGGTTGATCGATGTGGCCTCGCCGGTCGCAGGAGGCTGCGATGCCCCTTTAGGACGCGAGGCTGCTTGCTCCGCAGTGCCCTCTGCGGGCTGCACATCTGCAGGCGATGCGGCGAGTCCAGGTGATGCCATAAGTCCACCGGGCGCTTTGGCACTCTGGCCAAGGCGCGCATCGACTTCGGCCTTGATCGCATCGATCGGGTTGGCGGTGCGCGCGGCGGTGCCTCTTGCCCGGGCAGCGGCAACAACACGGGGGTCTGGAGGTCCGGCGGGTGCAAGCCCGCTAGCCGCCAGGGTCGGCTCAACAGACCCGGCGGGCATTGCGGCGGACGCTTCGGGGATCGAAGGGCCGGTGCCTGATGTTGCCAGTACCGGGGTCGGCGCGACAGCGGAAAGCTGCATCCACCCGCCTTCGTCGGCGACCGTGTGGACGACACGCGGTTCATGGAAATTGCCCGCACCATCGACATAGGAAGGAAACACGACCTTGAGCACCCTGCGCTCGCGATGGACCAGGTCAGGGCGCACGGCGGCGAGTCTGCCCCGGCCTTCCTGCCCGCTGGCGGAGGTCCTGGTGCTGGAACGCCGGGGTTGCCCCTCGAAGGTCGGTCCTGCGGGAAACCGGGTTTCGGGCACCATGGGCCGCGCGTTCTGGATCAGGCTCAATGCCTGGTCGTCGATCACTGTCGATGGCGCGCAGGTGCCGCCCGGCGCGCTGCACGAAAAACTGCCTTTGACGTTGCTGCCCAGAAAGGTTGTGCAGGCGGCGAGCTGGGTCGCGGCAAGCCCGAAGGCGGCAACGCCCGCCGCGCGGAGAAACCGCGAGCGCGGTTCGCCAGTCGCAAGCTCACCGAGCTGACATGCAAGCGCCCAGAGGGCCAGGCCCTGGTCGAGCGTGAGCGGGCTATCGGACAGGGCGACATATCCATGCGAAAATCGCCAGGCACGTTGACGCAGATGAGCGCATTCCTGGTCGGTCAGCACCCTGCCCTTACCCGGCGAGAACGCGGTTGCGACATCGCGCCACAGGGCGATAGCCAGCTCGCGACCGAGATCGCCGGCGGGTATCCGCACCTGCCCTCTCGAGCGACGCCCGACCGCACGACGCAGGCTCGCCAGTTCGGGTCTGGCAAGCAGGGTCACGAAGAGGCTCCCTTGAGCCAGGTCTCGAGGACGGCGCGCGGACGGAAGCCTTCGATTACCGCGCCGTCAGAGCGCACGATCACCGGCGTTCCGGCAATCCCCTGCTCGCGCGCGAAGCGCTCGTTGGCATCGAGCGGCGAGGTGTCGCAGGGGCTACTGCCGATGATCGGTGCCCCGGCATAGGCTGCCTTGATCGCCTTGCGCCGGTCGCGCGCGCAGAACACCTGGTTGGCCAGATCGCGGCTGCCAAGCAGCGAAATCGGCCGCTCGATCACCCGCACATTCATCGCTTCGAGTTCACTCGCGAGCGCGCGGCAATAGCCGCAGCGAAAATCGCTGAAGACAGTCACTGTCTTGCCCGAAGGGTTGCCCCAGACGATGCCGCCGGCCTCGGGCAGTGCGGCAAGCGACATCGTCCGGGGGTTGCCGGTCGCAGCCGTTCTGGCTGTGGCGGCCGTGCTGATCCCGCGCCGGGGCGCTTCGACGTCCTCGGCTTCGCGCCGGCGTCCTGCCGCGCCGCCAACCAGCAGGTCGGGATTGACTTCGAGCAGGCGCACGGCGGTGAGGTCCTGGCGCGTTTCCATGTCATAGACCCGCCCGATCAGGAGGTAGCGCGCACTCCTGTCGACATAGAAGAGCTGCGAGCCCGCAGTCACTTCGCAGATTCCCTCGACCACCTGGCAATCGATCTTCGAGACCTGCGTGCGTGGCAGGCGCGTCTTGAGCAGCTGGGCAACCGCCGTATCGACGTTGGAAGGCTGCGCGCGCTTGCCCTCACCGGCATTGGCCCAGACCAGCGAGGCGCCGCTTCCGAGCGCGATGGCCGACAGGGCCCAGCCAAGGCGTTTGAACTGCATCATCTTCCTCCTCATCCGTTGATGAACAAGCCTTCGAGGAAGACGATTTCGACATCGATGCCGGTCGGCATCTCGATCACGGGCTGGTACTGTTCGGCCCGCTCGATCAGATATTTGGAGACCATGTCGGCCGAGGTCGCGACGCCCTCGCCGAGGCCTCCCTCGAGAATCTCGCCGGTGCCGAGCCGCTGGCGCTTGCCATCGACGGTGACATTGGTGCCGGTAAGGATCGAACTGGTGTTTGCCGAGAACCCGCGGCCGAACCCTCCGGCAAGCCCGGCAAGGAACGCCTGGCCGACCAGTGCGCCCTCGCGGCTGACCACCCGGCCCCTGACCCCGGTCTTGCCGCCAAAGGCTATGAACCCCTTTACTTCGGAGACCGCGTAGCGCCCGTTGGGCTGCGGGCAGGTCATGCGCTGGAGCTTGACGTAGACCTTTTCCGAAGAAAGGTCTCCGCGCGCCGCCCCGTTTACCAGGCATCCGGAAATATTGGTCGTGAGCAGACGCCCATTGTCGTAGACCGAGCGTGCAGGCCCGGTGATGCGCAGCACCACGGGCAGCGGATCGGTCTGGCTCTGGACGCCGGCATTGGCGTCGACCCCGACGATGACGCGCGCCAGAGCAATCGAATTGGGCGGCAGGTAATTGGCGCTGTCGGTGTAGACCGTATTGCCTTTCGGCACGGGCGAGCCATTACTGCTCACCGCGCCCTCGCCGAACGAGACCAGCGCGACCTCGCTGCTCCGCCCCTGCAGGCCCGCCGCAGCGGCGGCTGCTTGTCCTGCGGGGGTGGCGCTACCGGCATTGCCGCGCGGGCTCCCCGCCACCTGGTAGCCTGGCGGGCTGGTGCGCCCGTAGAGCGAAGTGGGTCCGGCATTGCCGCCGACCGGTGACTGGCGCGCGGCGGCGAGCGCTGCCCGCAGTTGTTCGTTCTCCGCCTGGTAGGCGGACAGCACGCGCTCGGTTTCTGGCGAAACGCTGCCGCCCTGTTCACGCGCGAGCTGGGCTTCGAGCTGGTCGGCGCGTTCGGCCTGGGCGGCCAGCGCGCGCATGTTGGTGTCCATCGACATCATCTGCGCTTCGGACTGGGCGCGCCATTCCTTCTCGGCCATGTTCTTGTTGACCATCTCGTCGACCGAGACGCCCTCGACCGCTTCGGCAAGCTCGCCCTCGCCTTTGCCGGGACCGTCGTCGAAGATGTAGAGCGAGCCGATAATGAGCGCTCCCGCCCCTGCTCCGCCAAGCAGCAGCATCTGCTTGCGCCGCGCGGCATCGTTGGCCGCCATGGCATCGCCGAGCGGTGCGGTATCGTCGTCATCTTCGCCGAACCCGTCATCGGCATGATCGAGAGCCTTTGGTCTTTTTTGAAAGAGGCGACGCAGGTCCATCAGCGGGCTCCGTTCGACTGGATGAGGTAGACGGCGGTTTCCTCGCCGGGGCCGATGGCGCTCACGGGGGTCATGAAGGCAAGGCTGCCGCGCGCGGCGAGCATGGTCTCATCGAGGTTCTGCGCCGTGCGTCCGGCATTGCGCACCTTGAGCACCAGGCCCTTCAGTTCCGCGCCGCGCCATTCGCCGACCTGCTGGACTTCGAGCGGGCCAAGCCGCACCGGCTCAAGCACCGAAGCGCGCATGTCGTAGCCATCGATGGGTTCGCCGCGGTACATCGCCTGGGCAAGCCGAACGGCGGCGTCCTCGGGCGATGTGCGCAGTTCCCAGTCGCGCGCGCTGTCTTGAGCGATCGCCTCGTTGGCAACGAAGACCTGCTCGGCGTCCTGCCCTCGCACCTGGCAGACGAACTTGTAGACATAGCCCTTGCGGGTCGTGCCAAAGAACGAGATCGCCGCGCGCGGAAACCCGTCTGGCACGGATATGTAGATGTCGCCGCGCACCGGCTCGTTGACGATCTTGAAGTCTTCGGCCGGATTGCCGGTCGATATCTTGGAAACCGAGGCGAACTGGTCGCCGGCAAGGCTGATACGAGTCAGATCCTTGGCCGACGCGACACATTGCACCGTGCCATTGTCGGCGGTGAGCACGTTCTGGTCGGCCAGCGCCGGGCTTGCGAGGCTTGCAAGCCCGATCGCGATGAGCATTGCCCCGATCGGGCGGCCGGCGAAGGCGAGCGGCCTTCCGGCAAGTGCGCTGCCGACACCAACTAGGCACCAGGCGAGATTGAAGGAGAGCGGCGCGATCATGCCTCGCCTCCGCTCTTGTCCTTGTCGGTCACCTGTCCGAACCCGGCGAGCTTGAGGCTCACACCAGAATAGGACCAGACGTAGCGAAAGGTGCGCGCCTCGGCGGTCACTTCCTTCGAACCAACCACGGTGTGGAGTATGCCATTGACCTCGCTGGTCAGCTCCTCGGGATCGACAGTGAGTTTTTCAATCGTGAAGTACTGAGAGACGTTCGAGCCGTTCTGCTCGCTCATGATCTTCATCAGTTCGGCCTTCATCCGGCCGTGGGTTCTGGGATCGGTGATCTCGAGGATCGATTCCATCCAGTACTGCAGGTTCGAAGGCGAGCGATTGAGCGTGAGCAGCGCGGCATCGCGCGTGACCAGCTCGAGATAGTCCTTGTCGACATGGCTTGAGGAAAGCGTCAGCGGCTTTGCGAGCACTGGCTGGAGCACCACTTCGCGGTCGCGGCTTGCTGCGGTCAGCGTTAGCAGCACGCAGACCCCGAACAGCAGCGCGCAGCCGATCGCTAGGAGATTGCGCTGGCGAAGCAAGCGCTGCGCCTGGCCATGCGAGATCGAGAGGTCCATCTCAGCCTGCCATCACGCGAAGGTGCGAGGGTGGCGTCGCCTTGAGGCCCATGAAGGAGCCCGGCAGGTACCAGTAGGCGGTGTGGATGATCCACGAGACCGCGCGGCCTGCCTTCAACTTGCGCAATCCCCACCAGGCCAGCACGCTTGCAAAGAGCCCAATCAGAATATGTTGAGACAGGACGCCCCAGGCGAAGGGCACGATCATCGCGATGAACTCGTCGAGCGTCCAGAAGCCGATCAGCTCCGGGTCATCGAGATGTGCTGGGACCGTGTACCGGTTCATTGCCGCCGCCACCCTCTTGGCTGTTCCGGCGCGGGGGCCATGCGTGAACCCCTTGAGCCGGAAGCTGTGAATGGATCAGATCGTCGCGGTGACCGCGGCGGTGACGATCGGCACGCCCGTGCCAGCGCCGACCCCGACGCCGACGGGGATCGCGACCTGACCGAGGCTGAAACGGCCCGAGGCGAGCCCGACAATGCCGCCGGCAAGCGAAAGCACGGTGATGATCTTGCCGCCCGAGCCTTCGAGGAAGCCGGTGAATGCCGTGAGTGCGGTGTTGAACGTCCCGTCCGCGCCGGCAAAGGCCGCGCTGCTGCCCACCAGACCCGCGATGGCGAATGCCGCCACGCCTTGCGCGAGTGCCTGGCCCTTCACTTTGCCCATCCCCTTGATCGTCAATTGCATCGCTTCGTCCTTTCGCTGCTTCAGCCGCGTTGTTCGCGGGGCCAGGTCAAAAGGACAGCGATCGGGCTCGCCGGGCAATCGGCAGGACGACCGGCAACCGACTTCGCGGGACATGGATTGCAGAATCGGGAATGCGAAGGGGGTCGCAATTTCCGTATTGGAAACGGCAGATGCCGGATCGGCAAACCGAGAGTTCCGCGCAGACAATTTACAATTTCCGAAAAGGAAATCATGAGTGCCATATTGGAACTCGGGCAATGCGAATCGCAGCCGAAGTGCGGCGACTCGGGATATTAACGGTTCTCGATCATACTCATGGGCGCAGGATCGCGCTTGGAGTTGATGTTGGTGGCAGGCGGAACGCGCAACATCCGCATAACCGTGAGCCAGGAATGCTTCGCGCTTCTGGCCGATGCCATGTGCGAATTTTCCAAGTCGACCGGCCGTTTCCAGAGCCTGCGCTCGACCGTACAGCATGCCTGCGCACGCGCGAAAGGCCTTGAAATTGCGCGCGAGGAGGTTGAGAAGTTCATCTCAGGCCTTCCGCTTGAAGGCTCCATCTCGATCTGGCTCGAAGTCAAACCCGACTGGATCGAAGATTACGATGCAGTCCGCCACAGGATCGCCGAGACTTGTGGCCGGGTTATGCACGACCGGGTCGTGATTGCCTTCGTAGTCTGGCTGGTCCGGACAAATAAACTCCTTTGATTTTTCTGCGAATTATTCGCAAAGATACTGGGTTCTACCCACTTGACATCTTATGGCATCCCATAGAGCGATTGGTTCGGGAGGGTCGTTCGATGCCGCATCGTTCCTTGACGCCTGATACGGTATTCATGCCGCGCCCATCGGCAGATGAGCCTTCCGCATTTTCGTTCGGACCAACCAAAAAACCGCTTACTGAGCAGGACCGCTACAAGCTTCTCATTATTGAGCAGGCCGCGAAACAGGCACTGCCGCTGGGCCATCTTGCAGACCGGATTGGTGCGGGACGCTCGCGTCTCCATAAGGTTCTGCGAAATGGTGCCGCACTGTCCGACGAACTGCGTGACCGGCTGTTTGATGCGCTCGAGCTCGATCCTGTCCGAGCAAAGTTCTGCGTTGTCTTCCTGCACAACCAAACGGCCTATGACGACCCGTCGATCTCGGTCGTCTGCGAAGCGATGAAGGGGTTTTGCAGCGAAGTACTCTCGTGTCGCCGCGGCGAACTGCATGTATCGATCCGTCCGCAGCTCATCCATGAGGCTCTGGGACGGACTTACGAGATGCTGCTGAAGCACCAGGAACGGGTGCTTGAGGTCGATGACAGACTGTTCGAATGAATTGGTCGGCTCGACAGGTCTCGGGCTGACACCGCGTCAGTTGGGACGGCCCAGCACCTCAATCGTAGCTGACCAGCTCGACGCTGCGATAGGGCGATGAATTGACGGCCACCATCGCTGCCCGCGCGCGATCGACAGATGGGGATTGTCCCTGGCTAAGTTCGGCGAGGCGTGCCCAGTTGGTGGTGATCGTGCGCACGTAGTTGATGGTTTCCGGGATGCGAGGGATTGTGCCGCGCCGCAATGAGCGGCGCTCGGGTCCGGCGTTGTACGCGGCGAGCGCGAGATCGACGCGGCCGAAGCGGTCGAGTTGCTGGCGCAGGTAGCGAGCACCGGCGCGCATGTTGGCGATCGGATCGAATGGACGAGAGAGGCCAAGCGAGCGAGCGGTGCCGGGCATGATCTGCATCATGCCCATGGCGCCAGCAGAACTGATCGCGCGCGAATTGTAGCCTGACTCCTGGGCAATCACGGCATCAAGCAGGCGAGTGGGAAGACCATGTTCGCATGCGATCCGGGCGACGGTGTCGAAGTACAGTGATCTGCGCGTCTCAGCTGTGAGCGAGAGCCACCATGTTGGAGTGTACGATGCACCGTCACAGGCCAAGCCTGCCGTTGCCGACCGTTGCCGCGGCAGGTTCAAATCATCGACGCGCGATCGAATTAATCCGCCGACAGGACTAATCTGCAAAACGGCTGCTTGCGTTTGTTCCTCCAATTCTTCTGCAAAGTGGTCGAGCAAGGAGGTAGAAACAGCCACGCCGCCTCTGCGCGTGTCGAAGGTAGATTTGGACTCGGGCTCAACTGCGTTGGCATTCGCGAATTGCAGCAGATCGACTTCGCGCGCACTGGTGGGAGCGGCACACGCAAGGACGAACAAGGTAGTTGGGAAGCCAAGGAATTTCATGTCGCGCACCGTTTGGTGCGTGCGGGTCGGCAGGTTGCGCGCGAAAGACCAAGCAGATGAGCGCGTGGGCGTCAATACTGCGCCGCACCCGATTGCCGTTGGTGGTCATTCAGAACCGCCTTCATCCGTTGCATCGGGAACGCTGTCCCGGGCCCACTTTATGCATTTGAAGCGCAATGTTGATGAGCCGCGTCTTGACCTGGACGGGAGACGTTGGTGCTATAACGATGCCATGTGATAATGCGGGCACGAGCGCGTTCCACCGTGCCGTTGCGCAAGTACTTGCGGATCGTATTGCGCGCCAGGCCCGTCCCGTCCCATGCGTCGCTCTATCTCCCGGATCAACTAGGCGCGGCTCAGTACGATATGAAGCGCCGCTACTAGGCATCTTTCCGGCCCGGTCTGGGTTGATCCATCAGGACGCAGGCCAGTTCCTGGTAGTCCTGACTGCGTGTAGCCTCTTTTTCAGAGGCCTTCCAGCGCGGCTGTAACCATTCTGGCACTCTGACGAGCGGTTTGAACAGCGCCAAGCCGAGGCTTTGATATGTTGCGATGCCCGAGACCAAACAGACAGCACAACGCCAACTCAGTCGCACCCTCAAGTTCTTCGTTGTTCAATCCGCCATTCGCAGTTCGTATGAATTGGCGCAAATAATCGCGCAACCGCTGACACGATTCGTCAATGGTTCTTCCGACTCGCCCGTTTCTAAAGCCTTCCGCAAGGATGTCGAATGCCAAGGCCTCTCGATTCTCCTCGATGGTTTTTTGGAAGAGCTCTTCGAAAGTTTGCCTGACCGTTAGCTCTCCATCGACCAACCTCTGCCGAAGGCTTTCGAACTCAGCGAGTTTGCGATCGAAATCGGCGCAAACAATCGCCTCGATTATCTCTTCCTTGCTCTTGAACGAGCGGTAGATCAGACCGACCGACATGTCCGCCCCTGCCGCCAGTTCGGACATTGATGTCCGATGAAAACCGTTTTCGCCAAAGAGCTTACGCGCCGCAAGCAGGATGCGATCCTTACTGGGCAGCTTGTGTTCGATCGCGGACATTTCACCACTCCCCGTCTATTTCCCCTTGCAATCCTAGTTTTCGAAACCTACTCGACTGGCGAGTGAATGAGCGTTCATTTACTCGCCAGTACGTGTTTACAACGGAAAATGCACCATGCAAAATGGCATACAAGGCGTAATTCTCGCCTGTATCCTGACACTCTCGCTTGCGGCCTGTGGGCAGGAACAGTTCGAGCCGCCTCCTCCAACTGTGGGAATCGTCACGCTCGCGACAGGATCGACAGAACTGGCAAACGAACTGCCGGGACGGATTGCCGCTCGGGAAACGGCCGATGTTCGACCGCAGATTTCCGGTGTCATTCGCCGCAGGTTGTTTGAAGAAGGCAGCTTCGTCAGGGCGGGACAGGTCTTGTATGAAATCGAGGACGCACCTTATCGCGCGGCCGTTGCGCAGGCTCAGGGTGCCCTTGCTGTCGCCAGGGCAACGATCAACTCAACCGCTTCACAAGCGAGCCGCTACAAAGACCTTGTTGCGATCAATGCCGTCAGCAAGCAGGAATTTGACGATGCGGCAGCAGCTGCGGCGCAGGCCCGCGCCAACGTCGCAGCGCAGCAAGGTGCGCTGCGTGTCGCGCAGGTCAACCAGAATTTCACACGCATTCGCGCTCCGATTTCGGGGAGAATCGGTCGCTCGCTGATCACGCCCGGCGCGCTTGTCTCGGCGGCGCAAGCAAGCCCTCTGGCGACAATCCAGCGAACCGATTCGGTCTATGTCGATGTGACCCAGTCCGCCGCGCAGCTCATCGACCTCAGGCAGTCCCTGGCTGCCGGCGAACTGAACGAAAGTGATGGCGCACGCATAAAGCTGACTCTTCCAAATGGCTCGGTCTATCCCCTTGAGGGGCGGCTTCAGTTTTCCGATGTCACTGTCGACCCGGACTCCGGCGCAGTTGTGTTGCGCGCCACCTTTCCCAATCCCGACGGCCTGCTGCTTCCCGGCATGTATGTGCGTGCACGGGTTGTCGAAGGTGAGCGCATCAATATCATACTAGCCCCCCAGCAAGGCATCTCCCGGGATGTGCGCGGCCGCGCCACCGCCATGGTGATTGGCAAGGACAACAAGGTTGAGGTTCGTCAAGTCAAGACGGATCGCGCGGTCGGCGATAAGTGGATTGTGACGGACGGGCTCAAGCCTGGCGACCGGCTTATCGTCGAGGGTCTGATGAACCTGCGCCCAGGCACGGTAGTAAAGCCTGAAAAACCGCAGCAAGTGACCGCCAGCGCAAGCGGGACGAAGTAGCAAATGTCGCGTTTCTTCATTGACAGACCCATCTTTGCATGGGTCCTTGCCATCGTGTTGATGCTTGCGGGCGCAATTGCCTTGCGTTCCCTTGCTGTGGCCCAGTTCCCGTCGATCGCGCCCCCGACCGTGCAGATCATGGGCAGCTATCCGGGCGCTGACGCGGAAACACTGGAAAACACAACCACGAAAGTGATCGAGCAGCAGCTCAAGGGCATAGACAATCTGCGCTATTTCACCTCGTCCAGCGACGGGGCCGGAAATCTGACTGTCACCTTGACTTTCGAGCAAGGTGCCGACCCGGACATCGCGCAAGTGCAGGTCCAGAACAAGCTGGCGCAGGCAACACCCATGTTACCGCAGGAAGTTCAGCAACTGGGGTTGCGTGTAACCAAGTCCAGTTCGACGTTTCTGATGATCATGGCTGTCTATGCCGATGATGGTATTCACGATCAGAATGACGCGGGCGACTTTATCGCATCAACATTGCAGGACCGCCTCAGCCGGCTGACCGGCGTGGGCGATACGCAGCTTCTTGGCGCACAATATGCGATGCGCATCTGGCTCGATCCATACAAGATGGCAAACCTGAGCATCACGACAGCGGATATTCTGAGTGCGATCAGGGCGCAAAACGCACAGGTGTCCGCCGGTCAGGTCGGAGGCGCGCCCTCGCCCGGAGGGCAGGTGCTGAATGCCACGATCACGGCCCAGTCACGATTGCAGACGGTCGATGAGTTCCGCGAGATCATGCTGCGCAACAATAGCGACGGTTCGGTCGTCCGCCTGGCTGACGTTGCGCGAGTCGAACTGGGCATCGAAACGTATGGTTTCAGGGGAAAGTTCAATGGTCATCCGGCTGCGGCTGTCGGCATAAATCTGGCTCCTGGCGCCAATGCGCTCGATACGGTCGAGGCAATCAAGGCCGAACTGGATACATTGTCGGATGATTTTCCTGCCTGGGTGAAATACGAATTCCCGGTCGATAACTCGACATTTGTCGAATTGTCGGTCGAGCAAGTCATCTACACGCTGATCGAGGCCGTTGTCCTGGTCTTCCTCGTCATGTTCCTGTTCCTTCAGAACTGGCGGGCGACCCTGATCCCTACAATTGCCATACCCGTCGTTCTTCTGGGGTCAATCGCGATTCTGGCGCTGGCTGGCTTTACGATCAATACGCTCACCCTGTTCGGCATGGTGCTGGCAATTGGCCTGCTGGTCGATGACGCCATCGTTGTTGTCGAGAACGTGGAAAGGCTCATTCACACCGAGCAACTGAGTCCCAAGGAGGCCGCGCGACGGTCCATGGACGAAATCAGCGGAGCCCTGGTTGGTGTCGGGCTTGTCCTGTCTGCGGTGTTCATACCGATGGCGTTTTTCGGTGGTTCCACGGGGGTAATTTTCCGGCAGTTTTCCATCACCATTGCCTCTGCCATGGCGCTTTCGGTTCTGGTAGCGCTTATCCTGACCCCCGCTTTGTGCGCCAGCATCCTCAAGCCGTCCACCAACGGGCATAACCCGGAACGCAGCAGGACCGGACTTGCCGGATTGTCCGACAGGTTTTTCAACTGGTTCAACACTACCTTCGATCGCGGTGTAAGCCACTATGGCGGTGCTCTGGGAAAGGTCGAGCGGCGATGGGGCCAATCAATGGCGATCTACGCGCTGGTCGTCGTCGGAATGGCGGTAATCTTCCTTAGGCTCCCCAGTGGTTTCCTGCCTGACGAGGATCAGGGAACGATCATCAATCAGGTCTATTTGCCCGCCGGTTCCACCATTGAAGAGACGGAGCGTACTCTCGCCCGCGCGCGCGCGCACTACATCACCGAGGAAGGCGACAATGTCGCCAATGTATTCACGCTCGCCGGCTTCGGATTTGCGGGGCAGGGCCAGAATGTCGGCATGATTTTCGTTGACATGCGCGACTGGTCGGAACGCGAAGGAAGCGAAAACGGGGTTGCCGCTGTTGCCCAACGCGCCAACATGGCATTCCAGAAGATAACGTCCGGCATGATAATCGCCTTTGCCCCACCCGCTGTCCGGGAACTGGGCAATGCCTCAGGCTTCGAAGTGCAGCTTGTTGACCGTGCGGGCCTCGGCCACCGGAAAATGACCGAGGCACGCAATCAGTTCCTCGGCTTGGCGTCCACGGACCCCCGACTCTCGCAAGTGCGGCCCAACGGCCTTGATGATACGCCGCAACTCAAGCTGGATGTCGATCAGGCTGCAGCCGGATCTTTCGGAGTCGCCCAATCAGACATCAATGCCACTATCAGCACCGCAATGGGGGGCACTTACGTCAACGATTTTATCGATCGTGACCGCGTAAAAAAGGTGTTCGTACAGGCCGACGCACAATTCCGCACAAGCCCTGAATCCATTGGCGCGTTTCATGTACGCGGTAACAGCGGTACGATGGCGCCAATTTCGGCGTTCGCGACAACGGAGTGGGCACAAGGTCCGGCGAAACTGGAACGCTTCAACGGCGTATCGTCCATTCAGATCGTGGGCGCGCCAGCACCTGGCGTGTCGACCGGCGAGGCGATGGAAGCCGTCGAGGAACTTGCCACGCAATTGCCCGACGGAGTGGGTATCGAATGGAGTGGTATTTCATACGAGGAAAGAACTTCGGGTGGTCAGGCTCCGGCGGTCTATGCTCTGTCCATGCTGATCGTGTTCCTGTGTCTCGCCGCGCTGTATGAAAGCTGGTCCGTGCCAGTGGCAGTGATGCTCGTTGTCCCTCTCGGCGTACTCGGGGCGGTGGTTGCAGCAACCCTGGCAGGTCTGAACAACGACATCTATCTTCAGGTCGGCATCATTACCACCATAGGCGTATCGGCCAAGAACGCGATCCTGATCGTCGAGTTCGCGGAAGAAAAGATGCGTCAGGGGCTATCTCCGGTTCAGGCTGCCCTCGAAGCGGGCAAACTGCGCCTCCGTCCGATCCTCATGACCAGTCTTGCCTTCACTTTCGGCGTGCTGCCGCTGGCGCTATCAACCGGTGCGGGTGCGGGCGGCCAGAATGCAATCGGCTGGGCCGTGGTGGGCGGCATGGTTTCGGCAACGGTGCTGGCGATCTTTTTCGTTCCCTTGTTCTTTACGGTGGTGAAGCGCGTGTTCCGCCAGCATCAGGAACATCTCATCGCAGGGCGTGACGGCGATGAACCCGATATGCCGCGGGAGGCATGACCATGCGAAATACGAAGCTGCTCGCCACCCCTGCGCTGATACTTGCACTGACTGCGTGCAATATGGCGCCCAAATATGTACGCCCCGAACTGCCTGTGCCTGAAACAACTGCAGCAGCCGGACTTGCCGGGCCGGGTGAAGGTGCGGCCGGTACGGTCATGACCGTGTCAGCCGAAACCGCCTGGCATGACTTTTTCGTCGATCCGCGTCTGACGCGCGTCCTCCAGATGGCTCTGGACAACAACCGTGATCTTCGCATCGCCCTTGCCAATGTCGAGCAGGCACGCGCGCAATATCGAGTGCAGCGCGCAGATCTTTTGCCTACGGTTGGAGTTACGGGCAGCGCTGCCTATCAGGATCAGCCGTTTGCGGGCAGCACGGGTGGGGCCGTGTCGGGCCGGACCGATACCTATTCGGCTTCGGCAGGCGTGTCGGCCTGGGAAATCGATCTGTTTGGCCGGATCCGCAACTTGTCATCGGCAGCGCAGCAGGAATTTTTCGCCAGTGTCGAGAACCGGAACGCGGCACAGACAGCTCTGATCGCCGAAGTGGCGACGGCATGGCTGACAATGGCGGCGGATCAGGAACGGCTCCGAATTGCGCATGACCTTGAACAGGCGTTCGGGCAAACCCTGGAATTGACGAGGGCCCGGTTTGCCAAGGGTATCGCGTCCGAGCTTGAAGTTCGCCAGGCACAGACAAGCTACGATCAGGCGCGGGCCGATATCGCCGCGTCGACCACCCGTGTAGCGCAGGACAGGAACGCCCTCGATCTTCTGGCTGGCACGGCGCTTACCGCCAGCGATCTTCCATCAGGCTTTCCTGAAACGGACGTCACGCTTGATGAACTCCCGGCCGAACTCCCGTCAGAATTGTTGCTGAACCGCCCGGATATCGTCGCTGCCGAACACCGCCTTCGTGCCGCGAACGCCAATATCGGCGCGGCTCGCGCCGCCTTCTTTCCGCGAATTTCGCTGACCGCGGCGTTGGGCTCGATGAGCCTTGGCCTTTCAAACCTGTTCGGATCGGGTAGCGATTACTGGACGGTGACACCGTCTGCCGATCTGACCATTTTCGATTTTGGCAGGAACACGGGCAATCTTCGCTATTCGCGTGCCACCTACGACGCCATGGTGGCCACATATGAAAAGAGCGTCCAATCCGGTTTCAGGGAAGTCGCTGACGCACTTGCAAGACGCGCGACGATGGCGGACGAGCTCGAAGCACAAGTCTCGCTGCGGGATGCGGCCAGGTCCGCCTACAGGCTCTCCGATGCGCGATTTCGCGCAGGTGTCGATGGCTTTCTGGTGACGCTCGATTCCCAGAGGACGGTCTACAGTGCTGAACAATCGTTGATTGCGGCAAGGTTGAACCGTGCAACCAATATGGTGGAGATTTATCGCGCCATTGGAGGCGGCTTGAATTGACCTCTTTGGTTGGCCAACCCTGTTGCCGGCTGGCCTATTCGTCCGAGTTAAGCGCCCCCACCAGCCAGCGCCCCCAGCCCTCAAACGCAACAGGTTCGTATCCGGCTTGCATCGGGCTGACCGAGATTGCGGTCTTGTAGACAACGGACTCGTCGTCAGCCTGCATCGCGGTCGGCGTTCCGGTATCCCTTTGCGCAGAAAGCCCGGGCAGGTGCGGGATTTCCATGCCGTGCTCCTTGGCCATGGCAACCATTTCGGGTGAACTCGATGCCGCCATGTCGTCGACAAAGCGCAGTTCATAGGCATTGTACGTTCCGATGCGGGCACTTCGCCATTTCGCACCTTCCAGCTTGTCCGGAAAGTTGACATTGAGCGCCATGCCGCTGGGCAAGAGCGAAGCCTCTCCCGCCAGCTTGTCGAGCCGACCGACCAACTCGGCAGAAAGCTGCGCCACACGGGCCGAATCCGGGTTGCTGAAGGCCTTGTCGTCGACCGTACGCCCACCGGCGCTGAGCGCGATCGCCGGAATGCCCCGCACCGCTGCGCCCTGGGCGGCGCTTACCGTGCCCGAACTCAGAATGATCGCGCCGACATTCTGCCCCTCGTTGGGGCCGGACAGGACGAGATCCGGCGCCTTGCCCCACCGCTTCGCCGCCACGACATCGACACCATAGAGCATCGCCATGGTGGGCGTGCCGTCTACATAGAAAAAGTCGCCTGCGACAAGGTCTTGGCGCGTCATTGCGCCCGTTCCGGGGTCTCCCGGCTGCGCGGCATCGGCGCGGCAGGCTGCCTCCAATGGCACGACCGGCCTGCCGATCTTGAGCGCGGTGCCCATACCGCTCTGGTTGGTGCATGGCACCGACACCACAACATCGTGCCCTTCCGCCTTCAGGGCCTTGTAAAGCGCCACGACATTGTTCGAAAGGCCATCATCGTTAGTGATGACGATGTTGCGCGCCTGCGCCATGCTTCCTTGCGCGAATGTTCGTCGTCAGAACATTCGGCACAACTCGCGGCGTAGATTAGCGGAGTGCGGG